>JAHFDK010000195.1 GCA_023249095.1 Candidatus Rokuibacteriota bacterium
TGTCCTCGATGGTCACGGTGACGGTCCCGGCCGTCGGGGAATACGCGGTGGCGACGGTCAGACGGCCCGCGCCCTCGAGCGCCTCGAGCGCGTTGAGGATCAGGTTCAAGAACGCCTTCCGCAGCTCGCGCTCGTCGAGCTGAGCCGCCGGGCACGCCGGGTCGTACGCTCTGACGATCTCGACTCCGTCGGTCGGACGTCGGGCGCGGGCCAGCTCCAGACACTCGTCGAGCAACGGGTGGAGCGCCGTCGTATCGCGGTGGAGCTCGGGCGGCCGGCCGAATGCGGTGATCTCGGCGACGACGCTCGCCAGGTGATCAACCGTACTCGCAATCTTGCCGGCGAGCTCTCTCGCCTCGGCGTCGCCCGTCTTGGCGAGGCGCTGCTCGAGGTGGCGCACGTAGAGCCGCAGGCCCGCCAGGGGATTCTTGACCTCGTGCGCGACCTGCGTCGCCATGCGCCCGAGCGCGGCGACGGCGCCGCTCTTCAGACGCTCGAGGTCGTGCGTGTTCCGAATGGCGATCGCCGCCTGCGAGGAGAAGAGCGCCAGAATCTCCAGGTCGTCCTCTACCGGCTCGATGCGAGCGGCCGTCTCGATCACGAGCGCTCCCGCCGGGCCACGCTGGACGACGAGCGGCGCCGCGACGATCGTGCCGCCCTCCGCACCCTCGAGAGGGCCCGACGCGGTGATCGGCACGCCCTTGTCCATCGCCGCCGTCGCGGCCGCCGCGAGCTTTTCCCAGGAGGGAGGCGGTGATCCGGCGCTCGCCATCGGCACCAGGCGCCCCTGCTCGAGCTGGAACACCACGCAGCGGTCCGCGTCCGTGGCTTCCACGGTTGCCTGGGCCACCGCATCCAGCACGCGGGCCATGACACCGGACGAGGCGAGCGCCTGCCCCACCGTCAGGAGCCGCTCGCGATCGCGCGCCCATCGGCGCGTGGCCAGCGTCCGCGCGATCTTCGAGCGGAGCTCGTCGCGTACGAAGGGCTTGGTGAGATAGTCGAAGGCGCCGCGCCGCACCGCCTCCACCGCGGTCTGGATCGTCCCGTGGGCTGTCATGATCAGCACGGGCAGACGGGGCTGACGCTCGTGAAGCGCTTCCATGACCCGCATGCCGTCCATCGGCTCCATTCGAAGGTCCAGGAGGGCGAGATCGAAGCGCGTCGCCTCGACCGCCTCGAGCGCCGTTCCCGGGTCGCTCGTCGCCGCCACGTCGAAGCCCATCGCGGCGAGGCGCATCTCCAGCACCTCGAGGATCGCCGGGTCGTCGTCCATCACGAGGACTTTCTGCTTCACTTGCGCTTCTCCAGCTGGAGGTCGATCTGCTTGAGCCGTTCGAGATCGGCGCGGAGCCGCTCGGCTTCCTGGCGCACGCGCGCCAGGTCGCCCTCCCGCTTCGCGAGCTCCTCGCGCATGCGCGCGAGCTCCTGCTGGAGGCGGGCGATCTCGTCGCGGGTCGTCAGGACCGAAGCGACCGCATCGCGGCTCACCCGCGCCCGCGGCGCCTTCGCGTCGTCGGCGTACTGCGCGAGGAAGGCCTCGTAGGCGACGACCGCGGCCCGGTAATCACCCTCGGCGGCGAGCCGGTCCGCCTTCGCGAGCATGGTCGTCGAGGGGCCGGCGAAGGGTCCGATGGCGCACCCGGCGAGGAGCACCCCCAGCACGCCAACCCCGACACGCCTCATGAGCGCGGAAGAAGCACGGTGAAGCGACTCCCCTTCCCCTCCTGCGACTCGACGGTGACGCGGCCGCCGTGAGCCTGTGCGACGCCGCGCACGATGGCGAGGCCGAGACCGGTCCCACCCCGGTCGCCGTGCGCCTGACGGTACGGCTCGAAGACGTGCGGCAGCTCGCCCGCAGGGATGCCGATGCCCGTGTCCTCGACCTGGATCTCGAGCTCCTGCCCGGTGGACACCAAGCGCACGACTACGCGCCCGCCCCGCCTGGTGAAGCGGATCGCGTTGCCGACGAGGTTCACGACGACCTGCAGGAGCCGTTCCTCGTCGCCCAGGAGCGAGAAGTCCTCGCCCAACCTCTCCCGCTCGAGGATCACGCCCGTCTGGTCGGCGGTCGGCTTGAGCTCCTCGACGGCGCGCGTGATGACCTTGTCGAGATCGAGCCGCACCCGCTGGATCGGCAGGACGCCGGCCCGCAGCCGTGACACCTCTAGAATTTGATTGACGAGCCCCAGGAGCCGATCCGAGCCTGCCGCGATGATCTCGACGAGTCGCCGCTGCTTCTCGTTGAGCGGACCCGAGACTCTCTCGCGAAGAAGGTGCGCCCCCTCCCGCATGGACGTGAGCGGCGACCGCAGCTCGTGCGACACCGAGGCGAAGAACTCCTCTTTCATCTCCTCCATCCGTCGGAGCTCGCGCGCCATCGCGTTGAACGAGCGCGCGAGCTCGCCGACTTCGTCCTTGCTTTCCACGGCGATCGGCTCCTCGAATGAGCCGGCCGCGACGGCCGCCGTGGCGGCCGACAGCGTCCCGAGCGACTGCGTCAGGCGGTACGCGATGAGCCCGCTGCCGAGCAGCGCCAGGCCGACCGCGGCCCCAAACGCCACCAGCACGCCCGACCAGGTGCGGGCCTCGAGACGCGCGACCTCGGCCTGCGCCTTCAGGACATCCGCGTGCATCGACTCGGTCAACGCCTCGAGGGTCGCCTCGACGCGATCGGCCAACGCCCGCGCGGCGCCCTCCGAAAGCGCCAGCGCGCGCGTCCGCTCGCCGCGGCCCACGAGCGCCTGGATCTGGCCCACTGTCCCGCGGTAGCGCTCGAAGACCTCGGTGGCTTCGTCGAGGAGTCGCGCTTCCTCGAGGCTGGTTGCGTACTCTCGCAGGCGGTCCAGGCTTCCGTGTAACCGGTCACCGCGCTCGTTCCACGCCGACATGAAGCGCGGATCGTGGAGCACCAGGAACCGCGCCTCCAGCCGCACCAGCATCGGCATCGCGTCGCGTGTCGATGCGGCCAAGCGCATGGCCGGCACCATGCGCGTGGTGATCTCGCGGTTGACCGACGCCAGGCGGCCGACGGCGCGGAGGCTCAGGACGCCCACGACGGCGAGCACCACGACGACCAGCGCGGACGTCAGAAATATCTTCGAGGCGAGTCGCATGTTCCGCCTCTCACTCTTCGCGAGAGCGCGCCTCTGCCGGCGGAGCCGCCGGAGCGAGTTGGGTCGCCGCGAGCTTCGCGATGAGCCGCCGCTGATCGTCGAAGACCAGCACCTCGACGACGAGGGTGGTACGTCCACGATGGACGATCTGGGCCTCGGCTGTCAAGGTCCCCCGATCCGTATTTCGGAGGAGGTTCACCGATAGTTGCAGGGTCAGGGGAAACAGCTCCGGACGGAGCGCGCCCGACGGGTTCGTCTCCCACATGGCGGCGCACGTGGCGGTTTCGTCGGCGAAGGCGATGATGGCGCCCGCGTGGAAGCGGCCGGTGAGCTGCGCGAGCGAAGGCTTGAAGTCGAGCTCCGCCACCGCGCGTCCCGGCCCCACCGAGACGAACCGCGTCCCATGGCTCTCGATCATCGTGCCCCGGGCCCACGCGGAGAGCTTCTTCAGGAACTCCTCGGGCGTCACCGCCGGCGATGTCACCGGGCTCGCCTCCGACCGCGCTGGTGACGCCGCGTTGGCAGTCCCCGCGGGAGCATCAGCGGGCGGCCTGAGCCGGCTGAGTCCGGTGACACCAGACCGTGAGGATCGAGATGGCCGCCGGGGTCACGCCGGGAATGCGCGAGGCCTGACCCAGGGAGCGTGGCCGCAGCTCGATGAGCCGCTCACGGATCTCGGTCGAGAGACCGGGCACCGCGCGATAGTCGAGTCCGTCGGGGATCAGCCGCTCCTCGAGCCGCTTGAAGCGCGTTACCTCGTCGAGCATGCGGCGGATGTAACCCTCGTATTTTGCCGCGACCTCGACCTGGCGCGCGACCGCGGGGTCGGCGACCGCATCCGGGTCGAGCCGTCGCACGTCGGCGTAGGTCACCTCGGGCCGCCGGAGCAATTGGAGCAGCCTCTTGCCGCCCACGCGCGTGCCCTCGAGGCGCCGGATTTCGGCCGCCGCCTGCGCGCGCCGCCGCTCGACCGCCTCGTGGCGCTCGCGCGAGACCAGGCCCAGCCGGTAGCCGTAGGACGCGAGGCGCAGATCCGCATTGTCCTCTCGAAGCAAGAGACGGTACTCGGCCCGCGAGGTGAACATGCGATAGGGCTCGAGCGTCCCCTTGGTCACGAGGTCGTCCACGAGGACCGCCATGTAGCACTCGGAGCGATCGGGGACAAACGGCTCGCGTCCGAGCACGGCGCCGGCGGCGTTCACGCCCGCCCAGAGCCCGAGCGCCGCCGCTTCCTCGTACCCGGTGGTGCCATTGATCTGCCCGGCGAGGTAGAGACCCGGCACCGCACGGCACTCGAGCGTCGGAGCCAACTGCGTCGGGTGGACGAAGTCGTACTCGATCGCATAGCCGGGCCGCATGATCTCGGCGCGCTCGAGGCCCGGGATCGAACGGACGAGCGCTTCCTGAGCGTCCACCGGCAGGCTCGTCGAAATGCCGTTCGCGTACACCTCCTCGGTGTCGAGCCCGTCGGGCTCCAGGACCACCTGATGCCGCTCGCGGTCGGCGAAGCGTTTGACTTTGTCCTCGATGGACGGGCAGTACCGAACGCCCGTCGCGTCGATGACCCCGGAGTAGAGTGGCGAGCGATCGAGGTTCGCCCGGACGATCTCGTGCGTCTGCGGCGTCGTGTAGGTGAGATGGCACGCGACCTGCGGGAGCGGGAGGCGCTCGGTCGCCCAGTGAAACGGCCACGGCTCGGCGTCGCCCCACTGCTCCGGGAGCCGCGCGTACTCGATCGTCGAGCGCTTGAGGCGCGGCGAGGTGCCGGTCTTCAGCCGCCCGAGTGTGAGCCCGAGATCGCGCAGCGCGCTCGAGAGGTCGATTGCGGCGAACTCACCCGCCCGTCCCGCGCTCTGTCGCGCGAGTCCCACGTGGATCAGCCCGCGCAGAAACGTCCCGGCCGTGACGACGACGGCCCGCGCGTGGTACTGCACGCCGACCTGATCCTCGACGCCGGTGACGCGGCCTCCGTCGAGCAGGAAGCGCGCCGCCTGGCCCTGCCGGACCTCCAGGCGCGGCTCACTCTCCACCGTCTGCTTCATCGCGGACCGGTACCGGGCACGGTCGCACTGGGCGCGGGACGCGCGCACCGCAGGGCCGCGGGAGGCGTTGAGCGTCTTGAACTGGATCGCGGCGCGGTCGGTGACGCGTCCCATCTCGCCGCCGAGCGCGTCGATCTCGCGGACCAGATGCCCTTTCGCGGTGCCGCCAACGGCGGGGTTGCAGGACATCTGGCCGATCGCGTCGAGGTTCATGGTGAGCAGCAGCGTGCGGCATCCTATGCGCGCGGAGGCCAGCGCGGCCTCGCAGCCGGCGTGGCCGGCGCCGATGACGACGACCTCGAAGAAATGCATCCCGCTTAGTGATACCATATCGGCCGTCGCGTCCAGGAATCCCCTTTTTCTCGGAGGAGTGTCGTGGAGTTCGGGCTCTCGCTTCCGGGTCGCGGCCCGCTCGCCGGGCTCGACGTCGTCCTCAGGATCGCCGAGAAGGCGGACTCGCTCCGCTACAGCTCGCTGTTCGTGACCGACCACGTCGTGATGCCGGTCTCCTCGGCAAAGTCGGTGTACCCCTACACGACGAGCGGGCAGTTTCCGGGCGGCCTCGCCCAGGACTACCTCGAACCGCTGGTGCTGCTCAGTCACCTCGCCCACGCGACGGCCCGCGTCCGGCTCGGCGTCAGCGTCCTCGTCGTGCCGTACCGCAACCCCCTCCTCGCTGCCAAGATGCTGGCGACGACGGACGTCCTCTCGAGGGGGCGCGTGATCCTCGGCGCGGGTGTCGGCTGGCTGCGCGAGGAGTTCGAGGCACTCGGGGCGCCGCCGTTCGAGGAGCGCGGGAGCGTGACGGATGAGTACCTCAAGCTGATGCGGGCCGCCTGGACGACCGATCCCGTCATCTTCGAGGGCAAGTACTACACGGTCCGGAACATTCACGTCCTCCCGAAGCCGGTGCAGCGGCCCGCCATCCCGGTCTGGATCGGCGGCCACACGGGCGCCGCGCTCCGGCGCGTCGGCACCATCGGCGACGGCTGGCATCCGATCGCCATGCGGCCGCCGGCGCTCCTCGTCCCCGACGAATACGCGACCAAGGTCAAGGAGATTCACGGCTGGGCCCGACGGGCCGGACGCGACCCGAGGTCGATCACCCTGACCATTCGCGTGCCGATGGAAGTGCGCGGCAAGCGCGCCAAGGCCGCCGCCGGCGACCGGCCCCTGTTCCAGGGCACCGCCGACGAGGTCGCCGCCGACATCCGGCGCTACCAGGCGCTGGGCGTCTCCCACTTCGTCTTCGATCACACCGTGCAGCAGCTCCGCGCGGTCCTCTCGAATATGGAGCGCTTCGCGAACGACGTCAGACCGAAGGTATTGCGAGCTCGACGGAAATGATTGCACACCAGGACGCCTGCGCGCTCATCGAGACGCCCGCTCACGCGCTCGACGATCTGCTCGCCCGAGCGGGCGAGCTCCGCGACCGCGGACGTGGCCGCACCGTCACCTTCTCCGCCAAGATCTTCGTGCCGCTGACGACCCTCTGCCGCGACTACTGCGGCTACTGCACGTTCCGCCGCGACCCAGGCGAGCCGGGTGCTCACACGATGACGCCGGACGAGGTCGTGGCGCTCGCCCAGGCGGGCGGCCGGCTCGGCGCCAAAGAGGCCCTCTTCTCACTCGGCGACAAGCCGGAGGCGCTGTTCCCGACGCATCGCGAGTTCCTCCGGCGGCACGGCCACCGCACGACGCTGGCGTACCTGCATGCCGTGTGCGAGGCCGTTCTGAAGGAGTCGCCCCTGCTGCCCCACGCCAACCCCGGCGTCATGGCCGAGCGCGACCTGGCCGCGCTGCGTGAGGTCAACGTGAGCATGGGGCTGATGCTCGAGACACTCTCGGAGCGGCTCCTCGAGCGCGGCATGGCCCACGACCGCGCGCCGGACAAGGTGCCCGCGCGGCGGATCCGGACGATCGCGCTCGCCGGGAAGCTCGGCATCCCGTTCACGACGGGCCTGCTCATCGGCATCGGCGAGACGGCCCGGGAGCGCGTGGACGCGCTCGTCGCCATCCGCGACCTCCACGAGAGGTACGGGCACATCCAGGAGGTCATCATCCAGAACTTCCGCGCCAAGCCGCGGATCCCGATGCGGGACGCGCCCGAGCCGTCCCTCGACGACCTGCTCCGGACCCTCGCCGTGGCGCGGCTCGTCCTCGGGCCGGACATGAACATCCAGGCGCCGCCGAATCTTTCGCCGCGCGCCTATCCGCGCCTGCTGGCGGCCGGACTCAACGACTGGGGCGGGATCTCGCCCCTCACGCTCGACCACATCAACCCCGAGAAACCGTGGCCGCTGATCCCCGAGCTCCGGCGCGCGACCGAGGGCCAGGGCTTCGTCCTGCGCGAGCGCCTCGCGATCTATCCGGAGTTCGCGGCGCGCGCCGAGTTCCTGGACGAGCGCCTTCGCGGGCGCGTCGCGACCCTGGTCGACGAGCGCGGTCTCGTCAAGGAATCCTATGAACGCTGGCGCTGCTGGTAGCCTCCTCGCGTCGCTCGACTGGGTCTCGCGCGATATCCGCCCGATCCTCGCCAGGGCGCTCGACGGCCACGAGGTGTCCGTCGAAGACGGCATCGCGCTCACGGGCGCCGAGGGCCGCGACCTTCATGCGCTGACGCTCGTCGCCGACGAGATGCGGAGGTGGCAGGCCGGCGACGTCGTGACCTACGTCGTCAATCGCAACGTCAACTTCACGAACGTCTGCATCAAGCACTGCACCTTCTGCGCCTTCAGCCGGGACCATCGCGAAGAGGAGGGCTACTTCCTTCCCGTCGACGAGGTCGTGCGCCGCGCCCGGGAGGCGTCGGAGCTCGGCGCCACCGAAGTGTGCATCCAGGCCGGCCTGCCGCCGAAGCTCGACGGGCGCTACTACATCGATCTCACCCGCGCGATCACGACCGCCCTGCCGGCGCTCCACATCCACGCGTTCTCGCCCGAGGAGGTGCTGTACGGCTCGATCCGCTCGGGTCTGCCGATCCGCGAATACCTGGCGGAGCTCAAGACCGCCGGCCTCGGCACGCTTCCGGGAACCTCGGCCGAGATCCTCGACCAGGCGATCCGCGATGTCATCGCGCGCGGCCGGATCACGGTGGAGCAGTGGGTCGACGTGATCACGAGCGCGCACGCGCTCGGGATCCGCACGACCTCCACGATCATGTACGGTCACGTGGAGACGCGGGCGCACTGGATCCACCACATGGCCCTGCTCCGCGCGATCCAGAAGGACACCGGCGGGTTCACCGAGTTCGTGCCGCTCTCGCTGATCCACTCCGAGGCGCCGATGTGGGCGAAGGGGCTCGTCCCCGGCGTCCGGCCGGGCGCCACCGGGCTCGAGGTCGTGAAGATGCACGCCCTCGCGCGCCTGATGCTCGGTCCGACCTTCCGGAACATCCAGGCCTCCTGGGTCAAGGAAGGGCCGAAGCTGGCGCAGCTGCTCCTGTCGGCGGGCGCCAACGACCTGGGCGGCACGCTGATCAACGAATCGATCTCCACGTCGGCCGGCGCGCAGTACGGCCAGCTCGTGGGGCCGACCGAGTTGCACCGCCTCATCCGCGACGCCGGCCGGCTGCCGGCTCAGCGCGACACGCTCTACGGCCTCGTTCACACCTATAATGATGGTGAAGATCCAGAATCACCCCTGGATAAAATCGAGGACGCGGAGGCGCGCTTCGGCTCGTATCGCCGACTGATCGCTTCGGGAGAATTCCGCTACACGCGCGGATAGCCGCGCCGGGCGGCCTGTGCTAATAATGCAGCTCGCGTTCAACCACCATCCCCGATCGACAGGAGGTCACCTGTGGCGAAGACGATGACGAAGTCCTCAACGGTCGCGTACCTTGCGGAGAAGACCAGCCTCACCCGGAAGCAGATCGAGGGCATCCTCGACGAGACGCTCATGCTCGCTTCGAAGGAAGCGAAGAAGAGCGGGGTGTTCCTCCTGCCGGGCTTCGGGAAGCTGGTGCTCGCGAACCGCAAGGCGCGCATGGGTCGGAATCCGCAGACCGGCGAGCCCATCAAGATCCCGGCCAAGCGCGTGTGCAAGTTCCGCCTCGCGAAGAGCCTGAAGGACGCGGTGCTTGGCAAGAAGTAGGACTGGAAGCCGCGCGGGGGGCCCGCGGCCCGCCGCCGCTCCGGTTCCCTCTCTCGCTTCCGCGACCGTTCCGCGGGTCTGGCAGGGTATCGGGTACCGTCCCCTGCCGGATGCCGCGATGGCCCGGCCGCTCTTCGATTTTGCCGCGGTTCCCTGGCCCGCCACCGCCGACATCGCCTTTTCATGGGGCGCCGGTACCGCCGGGGTCGGCGGTGAGCGGCTGGTCGGCGCCGTGGTCGCCGAGCGGAGCGGCCCGGCGGTGATGCTCCACGGGCCCGTCGTCGTCAGCGAGACCGAGCCTCTGGAGATCGCCTCGCAGCTCGTCGCCGCCGTCCTCGACCACGCCACCGCCGCGGGTGTCGTCACTCTCTTCACGCGGCCGCAAAGTCTGGACCGGGTCTGGGTGCGCTTCGGCTTCATCCCGGTGCCGGAGAGCACGCTGCCGCCGGTCCTCGCGGGCCGGCCGGGCGCCGGCCTCTACGCCTGGCGCGGCGGCAGCGCACTGTGGACCCTGCGCGAAGCCGTCCGCGAGTAACATGCGCGTCGTGACGCTCGCCGGCGGCACGGGCGCCGCCAAGCTCCTGCGAGGTCTCGCGGCGTGTGTCCCCCAGCGGGACCTCACCGTCATCGGCAACACCGGTGACGACACGTAGATCTGGGGGCTCCATGTCTCGCCTGACCTCGACACCGTGACGTACGCGCTCGCGGGGACGCTCGACGAGCGCGGGTGGGGGCTCGCCGACGAAACGTTCCAGTGCCTGCGCGGAATGGCGGCGTACGGTGCCGACACGTGGTTCAACCTCGGCGACCGCGACCTGGCGACGCATCTCACCCGCACCAGGGGGCTCCGCGACGGGCAACCGCTCTCGGGGGTGACCATGCGGCTCGCCGCCGGCCTGGGTGTCGCCGCACGGATCCTGCCGATGAGCGACGATCCTGTCCGCACAATGATCCAGACCCCCGGCGGGCGGCTGACGTTTCAGGAATACTTCGTGCGAGAGAAGGCACTCGTCGACGTCGTCGGCGTGGACTACGAGGGCGCAACCGCGGCACGGCCCGCTCCGGGCGTTCTGGATGCGATCCGGACCGCCGACCTGGTCGTCGTGTGCCCGTCCAACCCCGTGACGTCCGTGGGCCCGATCCTCGCCGTGCCCGGGATCGCCGACGCCCTGGGCGCGACCCCCGCACCCGTGGTCGGCGTGAGCCCGATCGTCGGCGGCGCGGCGGTGAGCGGCCCGGCGGCGGCCCTCATGCGCGCTCGGGGTCTCCCGATCTCGCCGCTCGGGGTCGCGGCGGCGTACGCGCCGTGGCTTCGACACCTGCTGATCGACCGGAGTGACCTGGCGTGTGTCGCGGAACTCGGGGAGCTCGGCGTCGAGGCGGACATGGCCGACATCGTCATGAAAAGCCGCGCTCACGAGACCGAGCTCGCCCGACGGGTCCTCGAGCCCCGCGGCCTATACCGTGGCCTATAGACCGTGGCCTATAGAGTGATGATCGTCGCCGCCGTGCCGATCAAAAACCTGAGCGATGCCAAGCAGCGTCTCGCGAGCGTCCTCACGCTCGCCGAGCGTGACCAGCTGGCGCGCGCGATGTTGCGCGACGTGCTGCGCGCGCTCGCGGCGGCAGAGCTCGACCGCATCTGGGTTGTCACGCGCGAGCCGGCGGTCGTGGCGATCGCGCGTGGTCTGGGCGCCGAGCCGATCATCGAGGCGGAGAATCGGGGCCACACCGCCGCCGTAGCCCTGGCGCAAGCCGAGGCGGCTCGTCGGGGCGCGCGCGTTTTCCTGACAGTGCCCGGGGACGTGCCGCGCGTTACGGCGGAGGAGCTCCGGCGACTGGCGGGCGCCGCGGGCGAAGGCGCGCCGGCGTTCGTCCCCTCTCGCTCTGGACTCGGCACCAACGGGGTCGCGCTGGCACCGCCCGACGCGATGGCGCTGACGTTCGGCGAGCCCTCGTTCGCGCACCACCTCGAGACGGCGCG
The DNA here is from genome assembly GCA_023249095.1 of Candidatus Rokuibacteriota bacterium. GTDB lineage: Bacteria > Methylomirabilota > Methylomirabilia > Rokubacteriales > CSP1-6 > AR31. Next base: position 11,238 of record JAHFDK010000195.1, read on the forward strand.
GAAGCGCGGCCTCGCCCCCCACATTCTCGAGCTGCCGGGTCTCGGGCTCGACATCGATGCGCCCGAGGATCTGACCACGCTGCTGGCCGAGGACAGCACCTCCGAAACCGCCCGCCTCGTGTCGACCTGGCGCACGGAGCCAGGTCGCGCCTTTCTCAAGCCGCTCTCGACTCAAGCCGGATTCGCAGACCGCGCACGATGAAACCGGCGCCGCAAAGCCGAGTCGCCTCCAGGGCAGACCAGGCGTGTCGGAGCCAGGTCGCGCCTGTCTCAGGCCACCCTCGGTCCAAGCCGGCCTCACGGCCCCCGCTACAACAAAGCCGGCTCGCGCCCAGGGAAGACCGGACGTGTCGGAGCCAGCTCGCACCTGTCGC
>JAHFDK010000457.1 GCA_023249095.1 Candidatus Rokuibacteriota bacterium
GAACTCGTAGGTGAGCCGCGATTTGCCGACCCCGGCCTCGCCCACGATGGCGGCCACCTGGCCGTGGCCCGCACCGGCCTGGCCGAGGACGCGGCGCAGGTGCTCGACCTCGGCGTCGCGGCCCACGAAGCGCGTCAGGCCGCGGAGGGCCGCGGCCTGCAGGCGCGTCCGGGCCTGCCCCGCTCCCGTCAGCTCGAAGATCTCGATCGGGTCCGAGAGGCCCTTCACCGGGATGGGCCCGAGCGATCTCACCTCGACGTAGCCCTCGGCGAGCCTCATCGTCTCGCCAGTCAGTCGCACGGTCCCGGGCGTCGCAAGCTGCTCCATCCGGGCCGCCAGATGCGTGGTCTGCCCCACGGCCGTGTAGTCCATCCGCAAATCGCTGCCGACCGAGCGCACGACGACCTCCCCCGAGTTGAGGCCGACCCGGATCTGTACTTCCACCCCGTGCGAGCGGCGCGTGTCGTCGGTGTAGCGCTTCAGCGAGTCCTGCATCCGGAGCGCGGCATAGCAGGCACGCACGGCGTGGTCCTCGTGCGTCAGCGGTGCACCGAACAGCGCCATGATCCCGTCGCCCATCACCTGGTTGACGGTGCCCTCGTAGCGGTGCACGGCCTCCATCATCCGTTCGAGGACGGGGTCGAGGATCTTCCGCGCTTCCTCGGGATCACGGTCGGCGAGCAGCTCCATCGAGCCCTTCAGGTCGGCGAACAGAACCGTGACCTGCTTGCGCTCGCCCTCGAGGGCGCTCTTGGACGTGAGAATCTTCTCGGCGAGGTGCTTCGGGGTGTAGGACTCGGGGGAAGCAAAGCGGGGCTGGCCGTCGGCTGGGCTGCTGACCGCCGTCCCGCACTTATTGCAGAACTTGGACGCTGCGGGTAGGTCCGTCCCGCATGAGCCACACGTAAGGCCAAGTCGGGCCCCGCACTCCAAACAGAAGCTCGAGCCCACGGGGCTCTCGTGCTGGCATCGGGGACACTGCATTCCAGGCCTCCAAGCAGCCCGGCTGGTTTGCCGCGCCGAAGAGTGCGTCGAGAGTAGCCGTGGGATCTATGGTGGTCAAGAAAAGCGAGGCGCTCACTCCGTTGCCGTCAGGTGGGATGCCTCCCGCCCCTATTGTCGGAATCTTCGAATTCAGGCCTCCATGGATTACGCGGTAAGGGCCAGCCCCCCGAAGGCGATCTCGAAGAGACTAGCCTGACTACCAAATCCCGTTGGGGAATCGAACCCGTGTTCTTTTGTGGTTCCGGCCTCGCGCGCTCACCTGAGGTCGATCCAGTGGGTTTCCGCTGCCGTGTAGCATTCAGCATATCCAGCCCCCGCAACCAGCAGAAACGAGGGCTTGCCCAGGGAATCGCCTACCAGGCCCCCCGGGGCTAAAATTAACAAGCACATCATGACGGCGAACAAAGACGTCCCTGACCGTCCACCCGCAGAGCCGCGTCTCCGACTTCGCTCTGAACCTGGGCCAGATGATAAACAGTTCGACCTGATTATAGAGGCCGATCCACCCGATGAGTTGAATTGGAAGCAATACGAGACGTACGTTTTCAACCTGCTGCGTGCCAACTTTCCTGGAGCCGATATTCAGAAGGACGTACGACTGCCTGGTATGCGGTCCAACACAAAGCGCCAGATCGATATCCTGGTTAAACAACAGGTAACTGGGTTAAATATCACGATCGCATTTGACTGCAAGAACTACAACAGGAAACTCAACGTGCGTCACGTCGAAACTTTTCTTTCGACGCTGGAAGATATCGGCGTGAGCAAAGGCGTCATCATTACCGGTCGCGGCTACTCGAAGGCCGCTCTCCATAGGGCTCGACAGGGCGGTCGCGATATTGAAGTGCGGGTCATCGAATTCCGGCATCTCTCCGACTATCACAGCGTGGGCAGCGCTATCGCATGGTCTGGACAGGTAGCGATGTTCGTGAGTGCGCCAAGTGAATGGGTTATTGACAACGAACCAGTCGATACGCTTTTTGCGATGTATCCACTGGGCTACACGCGCGAGTCGGCAATGCGGCACGGCGCGTTCATCTACGGCAACGTCGTCCGGAAAGACGACACGCTACCCACCCTCGACGCAATCGTTGAACTTCACAACAGCAACATCGAAGCTAACGCGGCAGAACATGGTTCTACGGCCAGGATTGAAGTTTTAGAGACGATCAGCCGAAAGGACGAACGAGTCCTTCTACGTCGAGCGGAGATCCACCAAGGTTACAGAGGCCCGGAGTACACACTCTATGTCGAGAGGCCTCAGGGCGTTCTGCTCTTGGTCTTGCTTGCGCGCGCCGAAGAAGAGGAGGAGCTGCGTCGAAATTTGGAGTGGGTCGGTCAGAAATGCGAACTATTCAATACCGATCAGTTGCCACCGCACCTTACGACCCTCAAAGATTCGCGCCCGCCATCGCGACTTCGATTGCGCCTTACGAGGGTAGAGGCTGAAAGCGCATCCGACCCTCTGTGCCAATGATCGTGAGACACCGACCCCCCTGCAATTACTGTAGAGGGCGGAGAGAGGTGTCTCGATCATGGCGAGCGCGAAGAAGTCGAATGCCCGGCGGCGGCCGGTCTCGGCCGCCCAGGAGAGAAAGCCTGATGTCGCGAGCCCAGCGATCGTGAGCGGCGCGACAGCGGCGTTGCGGGTGGTGCCGTCGCCCATCGTCCCCGACCCCGAAGTCGGCGAGCGCGCGGCGCGGCGCCGGTTCACCGCCGAGTACAAGCTCCGGGTCCTCCGCGAGGCTGACCAGTACCGCGAGTACATCGACGTCACGAACCGCAACCCGAAGCCTTTCGTTTGGACGAAGACCGCTGACGACATCCTCACTTCCATCGAACGCTTTTGTCAGCGAATCTCTGGGACAGGACACTAGTCTCTCGTGTCGTTCGCGTGGCCCCGGCCCGGTCTGGCCCTGAACCACCTGAACAAGCAGCGCCACGCGCGAATGTGGTCGTACGAGCCGCAGGCCGTCGCGGGGCCGCAAGACGGGCCGCAGGCCGACCGGAGGCTCGAGCCCTGCCAACTCGTCGGAGTGCACGTCGCCATCCAGAAGGCGGAGCCCCTGTTTTAGTGGAGGCGGTGATCGCTTCGATGAGCCCCCTCGAGCCGGACGTCCAAGGAGCGCACCCGGGGCGGTGGGCCTTCGGCTGCTGGGGTGCTGTCCTCTTGCTGGGCGCGGCGCTCCTTGTTCCTGCCCCTGCGCACGGGAACGGCTGGGTGCATGCAGGTATTCCCTTCGAGGCGCTGTTGCGCGGCCGCGACTTCGAGCAGCCTGAGACGCGGCAGAGATCGGCTGAGTCGCTCGGTTTCCGCGGCCAGCGGGAAGCCGTCGAGCCCCTCCTCAAGCGCCTCAACCTGCCCGAGGAGAACCCGAACGTCAGGAGTGCCCTCTACCTGGCCCTCGGGCGGCTGCGTGATACGCGGGCGACTCCGGCGCTCACGCGGTGCCTTGACATGGAGTCGCGCGAGGAGGTCCGGAGCGACTGCGCCGCCGCGCTCGGGCTGCTCGGCGAGACCATACGGACGTCGACGTCGATCTGGACGGTTCCCCCGACCCGCCGCAGCTGGCGCTCCTGGAGCGCTCGCAGGAGCTTC
>JAHFDK010000196.1 GCA_023249095.1 Candidatus Rokuibacteriota bacterium
GTGTCTCGGGAAGAACTCCAAGATCTCCTGGACGCAGGTGGAGACGGGATCGGCGATCACCTGGAAGTACCCGAGCTGCATCCTCCAGGGCGATCACTCGATCGGCGAGTTCTACTCGGTGGCGCTCACCAACAACTATCAGCAGGCGGACACCGGCACCAAGATGATCCACATCGGGAAGAACACCCGGAGCACCATCATCTCGAAGGGGATCTCCGCAGGCCACGGCCAGAACACGTACCGCGGGCTGGTGAAGATCCTCAAGGGGGCGACCGGGGCCCGGAACTACTCGCAGTGCGACTCGCTGCTGCTGGGCGACCAGTGCGGCGCGCACACCTTCCCCTACCTCGAGGTGATGAACCACTCCTCGCAGGTCGAGCATGAGGCCTCCACCTCGAAGATCAGCGAGGATCAGCTCTTCTACTGCCGGCAGCGGGGGATTTCGGGGGAGGATGCGGTCAACCTGATCGTCAACGGCTTCTGCAAGCAGGTCTTTCGCGAGCTGCCGATGGAGTTTGCCGTGGAAGCCCAGAAGCTCTTGGGCGTGAGTCTCGAAGGCAGCGTTGGCTAGGACGCTCAAGGTCCGGGAGGAAGGCTGAATGCTGGAGATACGCAACCTGCACGCGAAGGCCGGCAACAACGGGATCCTGCGGGGCGTCGACCTCACGGTGAACGCCGGCGAGGTCCACGCCGTCATGGGCCCGAACGGCTCGGGCAAGAGCACCCTGGCCCAGGTTCTGGCCGGCCGGGCGGACTACGAGGTCACGGCCGGCGAGGTGATCTATGAGGGAAAGGACCTGCTGACGATGGCACCTGAGGATCGGGCTCGGGAGGGCATCTTTCTGGGCTTCCAGTACCCCGTCGAGATCCCCGGGGTGAGCACCACCTACTTCCTCAAGGCGGCGTTCAACGCGATCCGGAAGCACCGCGGCCTCGAGGAGCTGGACGCCGTCGACTTCCTGGCGCTGATCAAGGAGAAGACGAAAATCCTGGCGGTGGATCAGAGCCTCCTCAACCGCCCGATCAACGAGGGGTTCTCCGGCGGCGAGAAGAAGCGCAACGAGATCTTCCAGATGGCGGTGCTGGAGCCGAAGCTCGCCCTTCTGGACGAGACCGACTCCGGCCTGGACATCGATGCTCTGAAGATCGTGGCCAACGGTGTCAACGCGCTCCGGAGCCCGGACCGCGCCATGCTCGTGATCACCCATTACCAGCGGCTGCTCAACTACGTCGTCCCGGACTACGTCCACGTGCTCGTTGACGGTCGGATCGTCAAGTCGGGCGGGCAGGCGCTGGCCCTGGAGCTCGAAGCGAAAGGCTACGACTGGGTCAAGGCGGACGCCGCGATGGCGCAGCCGACGAGCGCGTAAGAAGGGAAGCGTACACGATGGCGCAGGTCTCGGAAGAGCTGGATCGATATCTCTCGGACTTCGAGCGGTTCGAGAAGAACGGCGCGAGCCGAGCCGCCTCCTGGGTCCACGAGCTCCGCAAAGCCGCGATCGCCCGGTTCGCAGAGCTCGGCTTCCCCACGACGCGGCACGAGGAGTGGAAGTACACCGCCGTGGCTCCGATCGCGAAGGTCCCCTTCACACGGGTTGGAGATGACCGGCCCATGTTCCTGTCCTGGGCCCTCGAGCGCCTCGGCTTCGGGCTTTCGGAGGGCGCCCGACTCGTGTTTGTGAACGGCCACTACGCGCGGGAGTACTCGTCGCTCCGGGCGCTGCCCGGGGGCGTCAGGGCGGGGAACCTGGCGGCCGCCCTCGCCGACGATTGGGAACGGGTCGAGCCGCACCTGGCCCGCTACGCCCGCTACCAGGACCACGCGTTCGTTGCGCTCAATACGGCCTTCATCGAGGACGGGGCATTCCTCTACCTCCCGGCCGGCACGGTCGTCGGGGACCCGATCCACCTAGTGTTCATCTCGACGGCGCGGGGGACGGCTTCCGCGTCGCACCCCCGGAATCTGATCGTGGCGGGACACAACAGCCAGGCGACGATCGTCGAGACGTACGTCGGGACCGACAAGGCCGTCTATTTCACCAATGCGGTGACCGAAGTCGTCGTCGGTGAGAACGCCGCCATCGACCACTACAAGCTACAGCGCGAGAGCGAGGAGGCCTTCCACGTCGCCACCCTCGAGGTTCACCAGGGCCGCAGCAGCAACTTTGGTTCTCATTCCATCGCGCTGGGCGGCGCCCTCGTCCGGAACGACGTGAACGTGGTCCTTGACGGAGAGGGCAGCGAGTGCACCCTCAATGGCCTGTACATGGTGACCGGCCAGCAGCACGTGGATAACCACACGCGGATCGACCATGCTCGGCCGCACTGCCTGAGCCGCCAGCTCTACAAGGGTGTCCTCGACGGCAAGGCGCGCGGGGTGTTCAACGGGAAGATCGTCGTACACCCGCCGGCGCAGAAGACCGATGCCAGGCAGACCAACAAGAACCTGCTGCTCTCCGGCGACGCCCTGATCGACACCAAGCCGCAGCTCGAGATCAACAACAACGACGTGAAGTGCACCCACGGGTCGACGATCGGCCGGCTCGACGAGGATTCGATCTTCTACCTGCGCTCCCGCGGCATTGGCGAGGAGATGGCCCGGAGCCTCCTGACCTACGCCTTTGCGAGCGAGATCATCAACCGGATCAAGGTCGAACCCCTTCGCGCCACGCTCGAGAATCTGCTGGTGACGAGATTCCAACAAGGCCTGCCGATGGAGGCCACGCCATGAGAGCAACCCATGAACTGACCCTGCCCGTGCCGACGCCCGGCACGAACGTGGCCTTCGACGTCGACAGAGTCCGGAAGGACTTTCCCCTGCTGCGGCAACAGGTCCACGGCAAGCCGCTCGTCTATCTCGACAACGCGGCGACGAGCCAGAAGCCGCAGGTCGTCATCGACACGCTCACCCGCTATTACGCCGAGGAAAACTCGAACGTCCATCGCGGGGTCCACTTCCTGAGCGAACGGGCCACGGAGGCCCATGAGGCCGCGCGCGCAAACGTCCGGCGGTTTCTGAACGCCGCGGACACGCGCGAGGTCATCTTTGTTCGGGGCGCTACCGAGGGGATCAACCTCGTCGCCCAGAGCTACGGTCGAACGCACATCAAGCCGGGCGATGAAATCATCATTTCCTGGATGGAGCACCACTCGAACATCGTGCCCTGGCAGATGCTCTGCGAGGACAAGGGCGCGGTCTTGCGCGTGATCCCGATCAACGACGATGGCGAGGTGCTCCTCGACGAATACGAGCGGCTGCTGACCCCGCGCACGAAGTTCGTCGCGCTGGTGCACGTGTCGAATGCCCTCGGCACGATCAACCCGGTCAAGCAGATGATCGAGATGGCCCACCGCCAGAGGGTTCCCGTGCTCCTCGATGGGGCGCAGGCGGTGGCTCACCTCCCGGTGGACGTCCAGGAGCTCGACTGCGATTTCTATGTGTTCTCGGGCCACAAAGTGCTGGGCCCCACCGGCATCGGCATTTTGTACGGCAAGGCCGACTTCCTCGAGCGCATGCCCCCGTACCAGGGGGGCGGCGACATGATCCTCTCGGTGACCTTCGAGAAGACCCGCTACAACACGCTGCCGTACAAGTTCGAGGCGGGGACGCCCCACATCGCCGGCGTGGTCGGGCTCGGTGCGGCGATCGACTACCTGCAGGGCATCGGACTCGACCGGATCGCCGCGTACGAGCAGGGGCTGCTCGCGTATGGGACCGACGTCCTGTCGGCCATCCCAGGCCTGCGCCTCATCGGGACGGCGAGAGGGAAGGCCGGCGTCCTGTCGTTCGTGCTCGAGGGTATCCACGCCCACGACATCGGCACGGTCCTGGATCAGCAGGGGGTCGCGATCCGCGCGGGCCATCACTGCGCGATGCCAGTGATGCAGCGCTTCGGCGTGCCTGCCACCGCGCGGGCGTCGCTGGCCTTCTACAACACGCGGGGAGAGCTTGACGCGCTTGGCCGGGCGATCCGCAAGGCGATCGAGCTGTTCAGCTAATGTCTGATCTTCGTGACCTCTACCAGGAGGTCATCCTCGACCACAATCGGAGGCCGCGCAACTTCCAGAAGCTGGAGGGGGCGAACCGGACGGCGGAAGGCTACAACCCGCTGTGCGGCGACCAGATCACTGTCTACCTGCGCCTGGAGGATGACGTGGTCACAGGCGTGAGCTTTCAAGGCTCGGGCTGCGCGATCTCGAAGGCCTCGGCGTCGATGATGACGGCGGCGTTGAAGGGAAAGACCGCGGCGGAGGCTGCGACGCTGTTCAAGGCCTTCCACGCCATGGTCACCGCAGATCTCGGCGCGACATTCGATCCCCTTGAACTCGGAAAGCTCGCCGCCTTCGCCGGCGTGCACGAGTTTCCCATTCGAGTCAAATGCGCCACCCTGCCGTGGCACACCCTGCGTGCCGCGCTTGAGGGCGGGCAGGAGACCGTTTCGACGGAGTAGACGATGGACACCACTCCCGTGAACCCCGTTGTGATCGAGGCCAAGGTCGTCGAGGCCCTGCAGACGGTCTTTGACCCGGAGATCCCCGTCAATATCTGGGAGGTCGGACTGATCTACGGGATCAAGGTGGACCCCTCAGGCGCCGTCGGCGTCCGGATGACCCTCACCTCGCCCAACTGCCCGTCGGCGGAGGAGATACCGATGGATGTGGAGACCAAGGTGAAGGCCGTTCCCGGCGTAACGGCGGTCAAGGTCGACGTCGTCTTCGATCCGCCCTGGGCGCCGGACATGATGTCCGAAGCAGCCAAGCTCACGCTGGGCATGATGTGAGCTGAACGTTCTGAAAGGAACCTGATGGAGGCTCCCGATGTCAGTCGAACTGTTGCCGGCCTGATGGTCCCGATGCCCGAGGCGCCTCTCACCCACATAGTGGAGCCAACGCCGGTTATGAGGGCGAGCACCGTTCTGTCCGCCATCGGCCGTACGCCACTACTCCGGCTCACCACCATCCCGCGGGACCTCTCGGGAGTCGAGATCTATGCCAAGGCGGAATGGCTGAACCCGGGAGGGTCGGTCAAGGACCGGCCGGCCCTGAACATGGTGCTCGCCGGGGAGCGAAGCGGTGCCCTTCGCCCGGGGAAGATCATCCTGGATGCCACGAGCGGGAACACCGGGATCGCCCTCGCCATGATCGGGGCCGCCCGGGGCTACCGGGTGCGGCTCTGCCTGCCGGCGAATGCCAGTGAGGAGCGGGAGAAGATCCTGGACGCGTACGGGGCCGACCTGGTCCTGACCGACCCCTTGGAGATGACGGACGGCGCCATCCGAAAGGCCAGGGCGCTGGCCGCGGCCGATCCCGATCGCTACTTCTATGCGGATCAGTACAACAATCCAGCGAACTGGCAAGCCCATTACGAGACGACGGCGCCGGAGATCTGGGGCCAGACAGGGGGCCGGATCACTCACTTCATCGCGGGCCTCGGCACGGGCGGGACCTTCATCGGCACCGCCCGACGGCTGAGCGAGTTCAACCCCTCGATCCGGCTGATCGAGTTCCAGCCCGACAGACCGCTTCACGGCATCGAGGGCCTGAAGCACATGCCGAGCAGCCTCGTGCCCGGAATCTATGATCCCACGCTCGCCGCCGAGAGCCTGGCGATCGCTACCGAAGACGCCTACGAGATGGTGGTGCGACTCGCCCGCGAGGAAGGGCTCTTCGTCGGGATCTCATCGGGGGCGGCCATGGCCGCGGCGCTCGCCGTGGCCCGGCGGGTTCGCGAGGGCGTCATCGTCACTGTCTTCCCCGATGGCGGCGGGAAATATCTGGGCGGCGACCTCTTCAGGAGGAAGCCAGATGAATGAGATCACCCCGCAGGAACTCAAAGCCCGGCTTGATCGACACGATCCTATCGTCCTTTTGGACGTCCGACAGGACTGGGAGACGAAGCTCTGCCGGCTCGACAACGCCGTCCACATTCCGATCGAGGAGATCGAGTACCGGACGGCAGAGCTGAACCCTGAGGACGAGATCGTGGCGTACTGCCACGTGGGCCAGCGCAGCGCGGCCGGCGCCGAATACCTGACTCAGCTCGGCTTCAAGAACGCGACGAACCTGCTGGGCGGCCTGGATCACTGGGCGCAGACCGTGGATCCCGCCATGCGGAGATACTGATGGCGGACTCAACCGCGCCGGTCGAGGCCAGGGACGGCATGGCGGGGCTGGCGTTCACCCGTCTACCTCTGAGACCGAAGGTCGAAGCAGGGGCGCATGGCGGTCATCACTGAGACGGTGTCGCCAGTCCGGCCGAGCGCGTTCGACGCGCTTGATCCCCCCGAGGCCGAGGCCTGCGTGCATTGTGGCCTCTGTCTCCCCACCTGTCCGACGCATGTCGTCCTGGGCCAGGAGATGGACTCGCCGCGGGGGCGGATCTACCTGATCCGGGCGGCGGACGAGGGGCGCATCGGGGTCACCGACACGTTCGTCAAGCACATGAATCTCTGCCTTGTCTGCCGCGCCTGCGAAACGGCCTGCCCCTCCGGGGTCCAGTTCGGCTCCCTCATGGAGACGGCGCGGGGCCAGATCGAGCGCCATTACCGGTACCCCAGGGGCGAGCGCTGGTTCCGGGACTTCATCCTCGGCGTCTTCACCAGCGCGGACCGGACGGCGTGGTTCCTGCGGCCGTTGCGCTGGTACCAGCGGCTGGGAATCCAGCGGCTGGTCCGAGCCAGCGGCATCCTGAGACTGCTTGGCCGCCTGGGGGAGATGGAGCGTCTGCTGCCGGAGATTCCCGACTTGGCGCGGCGCAACGCCCTGCCGGCCGAGACGCCTGCGGAGGGAGTGCGGCGAGGCCGGGTCGGCCTGATGGTCGGCTGCGTCAACCGAGTGATGTTCCCGTACGTGAACGCCGCCACGGTCCGGGTGCTCGCGGTCGCTGGCTATGAGGTCGTGATCCCGAAGGCCCACCGGTGCTGCGGGTCGCTGATGGTGCATGAGGGTGAGCGGGAGCGTGGGAAAGTGTTCGCGCGCGAGACGATCGACGAGTTCGAGCGGGCCGGCGTGGACTTCATCGCCGTCAATGCGGCGGGCTGCGGGTCGGTGATGAAGGAGTACGGAGAGCTGTTGCAGACCGATCCGGCCTACGCGGAACGCGCCCGCACGTTCGCCGGCAAGGTCCAGGACATCAGCCAACTGCTGGTCGACGCGCCGCTGGGCGGTCGCCTCCGGCCGTTGCCGCTCACTGCGACCTATCACGATGCCTGTCATCTGGCGCACGGCCAGCGGGTGCGCCAGGAGCCGCGGAAGCTGCTCCGGGCGATCCCCGAGTTACGCCTGGTGGAGCTCCAGGAGCCCGATTTCTGCTGCGGGAGCGCGGGGGTTTATAACCTGCTGCACCCGAAGGAAGCCGAAGCGTTCCTCGACCGCAAGCTCGAGCGTGTCGCGGAAACCAACGCCGAGATCGTCGTCAGCGGCAACCCCGGGTGCACGCTCCAGATGCAGGCGGGTCTCCGGGCCCGGGGCAAGGACGTGCGCGTACTCCACCCGGTGGAGCTGATTGACTGGTCGCTGCGGGGCGGTCGGGCCGCGCCGTCCCCATGGGAGCTGGGTCGATGAGGCCGGCAAAGCCGGGCCTACCGCCCAGCCCGCAGGTGCCGACGCCTGCCTGGAGAGAGTTCAAAGACCTCGAGGAGTGGGAGAAGTATGGCCAGGAGCGGCCGGTGGGCGACAAGGTCTCCACCTTCGTCGACCAACTGTTCGACACCCTCGAGAACTTCCCGGGCGGCTGGATCGCTGTCACCTCGATCGAAAAGCTCCTTAACTGGGCCCGCAAAGGCTCCATCTGGCCGGTGACCTTCGGTCTCGCCTGCTGCGCGATCGAGATGATGGCGACCTTCGCCTCGCGCTTCGACGTGGAGCGCTTTGGCATGGTGCCCTGGGCGTCGCCCCGTCACTCGGATCTGATGATTGTCTCGGGCACCGTCACCATCAAGATGGCGCCGATGCTCAAGCGGATCTACGACCAGATGCCGGACCCCAAGTGGGTGATCTCCATGGGCTCCTGCGCCAACTCGGGTGGCCCGTTCCGCCACGGCTACCACGTGGTGAAGGGCGTGGATCGGGTGGTGCCCGTGGACATTTATGTGCCCGGCTGCCCTCCGACACCCGACGCGCTGATGTTCGGCATTCTGAAGCTCCAGGAGCAGGTGGCCGAGTTTCAAAGGACCGGCCGGCGACCGCAGTCCGCTTCAAAAGGCGACTAAATGAGCCTCATGATCCCGTCCGGCGCCGAGCTGCTGGTTCGCTGCCGCGAGCGCGAAGGAGTGGAGTACGTCGTCGGGGTGCCCGGCGAGGAGACCCTCGACCTCAACAACGCCCTCGCCGATTCGCAGACGAAGTGCGCCGTGCCGGCACATGGCAACCGCCGCTGAAACGATGCGGTCAGGCGGCGCGTCCGACCGGCTCGATCCCTCTGGGGGGATGCGGATCGAGGCACGTGAAGGCGCCGGCCACGGTTCGCCCGAGCGGGTCCCGGGCGCCACCTTTCGGGTCCTGGCCGTCCTCTACCGGCGGCGCCATCCCGATGTGTCGCGAGGAGCGCTCGCCCGGGAACTGAGCCAGCGACTGGCCGCCGGCGGGATCCATTATCACCTCCGGACACTCAGACGGCAGCTGAGTGGGGCCGTCTCAACCGTTCCGCCGGAAGTCGAGACGGCGATGCGACAGATCCTGCGCGAGCGAGACGGCCTCGCACGGGAGGAGGAGCTGGAGCGCGCTCTTGCGGCTTCGGGAATCGAGATTCCGCATGGGGACCGCGCATCCGCCTATGTCATGGTGGAGCATATCCTCCCCCTGGTGCAGCTCTGGCTTCATCTGAACCCGGGAAAGTCGAAACGCTCCCTGGCCTCTCGCCTCGCGAACGCTCTCGGTCGCAAAGGTTCCCGTTCCACGATCGATTCGCTCCAAGGCGTCCTGGCGGGAAGAAAGCGCTGCGTTCTACGAGCCGTGCACGGCGCGCTGCTCGCCTGTCTTGCAGAGCTGGGCGTGACCTCCGAGGAAGAGGCGAGGCTCCGTGCTCGAGAACTGCAGCAGGACATCCGTCGCTCTTTGAGACGGCGGTCCGTTGTCGATGCCTCCATGTTCGGCAGCTCTGCCGGCGTTGGCAGGTCCGCCGTCACGAGCCGTCAACGAGGCGCTTGGCAGTCCTGCTGAAAGGACGGCTTTCGGGATGGGGGATTTCAGCCAACGTCACGCACCTTCAGGCGATCATTAACGGCGACAGTCGATGCGTGCGGGGCGCGTTTCTGGAGGCGATGGAAGAAGTTCTGCGCGAGGAGATCCGCGACCTGCGGAACGTCGGGAGCCCGCGGCTTCGGCCAGCGACTGCACACGAACAGGTTGAGGCAGACCTGAGGTGGGTCCCGGCTCAGCCGACCACGGCCATGGCGCGCCGGTGGCTCGCGACGCACCCCGGCGTCAGCCAGCGTCGGCTGGCTAGGAGCGTCTGCGAGTCCCTTGCCCGTATGGGGTACTCCTCAAGTGCCAACACGATCCAACCGATCCTCGGGGGCCGGCGGAAGAAGGTGCGGGGGTTCGTGCATCGCGCACTGCTTGAGCTGGGGAACGGTCGTACAGCCCGATCTCCGTCCAGCGGCCAGAGGACACGCGGGCTCGGAACTCCCGTCCGGAACGTGGCCACGTCCGACGGCAAGCCATCGTTCACGTGGCGAGAGTTTCTGCGCCAGGTGCGTGAGTACCTGTCCTCGGCCCGCTCACCTCATCTGGTTCCCCTTCTTGCGGTGCGAGCGGAGCGCCTCTACGGCATTCCTAGAGCGAAGGCGGAAGCCCGCATTCGGGGACGGGAGTGGTCGCGAAGGCGCGAACGCGACGTGACGTTGCTCGACGTCCGCGGAAGCCTGCCGGTCGACTGGCTCGTGGCGAACGGCAAGAGCCGGCCGGGATGGACCGACGACGAAACCACCCGCGGTTGGGTCGGGACGCGATACGAAGGGCTCTGATCCATGCCGATGAGAGTGGCGGTCGCGGGCAGCCCGGGCGTCGCCCGGACGGCGGAGGATCGCCGAGCTGACGACTTGCTCCGGACCTATCTCCGAGAAATCGGCCGGCTCAACCTCCTCACGGCGGCGGAGGAACGGGACCTGGGGCGTCGGATCGAAGAGGCAGAGGCGCGCCTCTGTCGGGCGTTTCTCGGTCTTCCTTTCGTCGCCCGAGACGTCCTGATTTCCGCGCAGCGACTGCGCGCCGGAGCCTCGAGGAACGGGCGGGCGGGGGCGGCCCTCGGGTCGCTCCAGCTGGTGATGGCGGAGCGGTGCCGGATCGAGAGGGCCCTACACCGGGCTCGGAGCCGGGTCAAGCGGGACCGGCTGCGCCGGCGCCTGCGAGAGACCCATCGGGAGATCGGCCGGAGGCTCGGCCAGTTGACGGTCTCGTCGCGCCTCATCGACTGCGTGGCCAAGAAGGCGCGCGCCCACGGACAGCGCGCGGCTGAGCTCGAGCAGCTGACGGCTCAGGCTCGGAAGGGCACCGCGCCGACGAAGACGGCCGTCCGTCGGGAACGCCGTCGCCTGGAAGCTGAAATCGGTGTCCCGCGGCGCGTCCTCAGGTGGGCCCTCGCGGAGATGGAGGCTGCGGGCGCTCAGGTCCGCGAGGCGAAGACAGTTCTGACGGAAGCTAATCTGCGGCTCGTGGTGTCCATCGCCAAGCGGTACATGCGCTCCCACGTGTCCTTCCTCGATCTGATCCAGGAGGGCAATCTCGGCCTCATGCGAGCGGTGGATCGATTCGATTACCGCCTGGGGTTCAAGTTCTCGACGTACGCCACCTGGTGGATTCTGCAGGCGATCATACGGGGCCTCGACGCTGGCGCGCGGACGATCCGGCTCCCCGTGCATCTCCACGACGCGCGCCGGCGCGTCGAGCGCGCCCGCTTCAGACTCGGCCAACGCCTGGGGCGCGAGCCCACCGTCGAAGAGCTGGCCGATCACACGGGCCTGCCGCTCCAGAAGGTCGAGGAGCTTCTGCAGTTCGCCGCGAAGCCGGTCTCGCTGGAGGCGCCCATCGACGAGGATGGGCGCATCGGGGACCTCCTGGAGGACTCGGCGGTCGTCTCGCCGCTCGAGAAAGCCGAGACCGAGGAACTGGCGGCAGAGGTGGAGCGCGCCCTGGCAGCCTTACCACCGAATGAAGCGCAGGTCATCCGCCGACGGTTCGGGGTCGGCGCGGGGACACCCGAGACCCTGAACGAGATCGGGACGGGTTTCGGGCTGACCAAGGAGCGGATCCGGCAGCTGGAGGCTACAGCCCTCAGCCGGCTCGCTCGCGGGCGGCTCGCACACCTCAGGAGCGGAGTCATCGACGGTTGAAGACAGGGGCCGAGCAGAAAGGAGGAAGATCACCATGGCGTACGTGATCGTCGAGCCGTGCATCGACGTCAAGGACAAGGCCTGCGTCGAGGTCTGCCCGGTGGACTGCATCTACGAGGGGCCGAACCAGCTCTTCATCCACCCCGACGAGTGCATCGACTGCGGGGCCTGCGAGCCCGTGTGCCCGGTGACGGCGATCTTCGCCGAGGACGAGACGCCGGAACAGTCGAAACACTTCATCGCGCT
>JAHFDK010000197.1 GCA_023249095.1 Candidatus Rokuibacteriota bacterium
AATGCGTGACCGAGCGCGGCGACAAGGCCGAGATCGCCTGGATCCCGCGCGACCGCCGCTATAGCGAGAAGCTCGCGACCCCCGACATCACCATTGCCGATCTCATCGGCGAGGTGGACCCGATCAAGGTTGCCGAGGGGCGATACCTCGGCGACGAGCTGACCATTCACTACGGGCTCGTGCCGCGGACCAACCGGGGCATCTTCGCGATCAACGAGCTGCCCGACCTGGCCGAGCGCATCCAGGTCGGCTTGCTCAACATCATGGAGGAGCGCGACGTCCAGATCCGAGGTTACAAGGTCCGCCTGCCCATCGACGTGTACGTCGTCGCGAGCGCCAACCCCGAGGACTACACCAACCGGGGTCGGATCATCACGCCGCTCAAGGATCGCTTCGGCTCCCAGATCCGCACCCACTACCCGCGGCGGCTCGAAGACGAGATCGCGATCATGGAGGCCGAGCTCACGCAGTTCCCGGCGGCCGGCTTCCAGTTCGTCGCGTCGGCGTACATGCAGCAGGTCGTCGCCGAGCTGACGCACCTGGCGCGCAAGGCGCCGGAGATCAGCCAGCGCTCGGGTGTGTCGGTGCGTGTCAGCATCTGCAACTGGGAAAACCTCCTCTCCAACGCGCTCAAGCGCGCCATCCGCCTGGACGAGCGCGAGGTCGCGCCGCGCGTGAGCGATCTCGGCGCCATCGTCGCCTCAACCAGCGGCAAGATCGAGATGGAGACGCTGGGCGACGGGGGCGAGGACAAGGTGCTCGGCAAGCTCGTGCAGAAGGCGGTCCTGAACGTCTTCAACCGGAGCTTCACCGGGGGGGAGCTGGACCAGGTCGTGGCCGCGTTCCAGGATGGCTTCGGTGTCGAGGTCGCGGACACGATGCCGTCCAAGGAGTATGTCCGTCAGATCGCCGAGGTGCGCCCTCTGCACGCGGCCGTGACGAAGCTCGGCGCAAGCGATCCCGCCGGCACCGCGGCGGCGCTCGAGTTCGTGCTCGAGGGCCTGCATCTGAGCCGCAAGCTCAACAAGGACACCAAGGCCGGCCGCTACCGTTATCGGAGCTGAGCGACCACTGTCCACGATGTAGTCAGGGCCTGGTCCGGAATTTCCCGCCCGGCCTCTCTTCGCCGGCAGCCGCATCGATAAAATGTCAGCCCCGACCATAGTTTAGCTGTCCCCTCGGATGGTTTCCGACTTGCACACATGCTCTCCAAGCATGTCCAGCGACCAGGAGTCCGTGCGGCTCAAATACGAGGGTGTGCTCACGTGCACCACGGCGCCGGGATTCTGCCAGGCTGTCCAGGCGGCGCTCCGTGGCGACGTGACGAGCCTCCAGCTGAACCTCGAGGAGGTCAAGCACGCTGACGCCGTCGGACTCGCGGCGCTCTTGCAGGCCACCCGACACGCTCGCGCGCGGGGAATCGCGTGCTCGATTCTTCCGAGCGCCGTGGTCTACCGCGCGCTCCTCCGCGCCGAGCTTCTCGATGAGCTGCCGCTGAAGGGCCCTGGCGGCGGCGCGGACCTGACCGAGGTCACCGAGGCTGTTCTCGACGACTCCGCGCTGACACCCATCGCCGCGAGCGGCCGGATCGTCCTCCGCCCGCCGGCCTGGGACGAGCTTGGCCTCTTCGCGCAGTGGGCGAACGAGCCCCTGCTCGATCAGATGGTAGGTAGCCCGCTCCTCTACCATTGCCGCCACACTGGCCCGTACCACCCCGAATTCGTCGCGCGCGCCTTGTACGACCCGACGGCGCTCACGCTGCTCATCCAGTCGACCGAGAGGGGATCGTCGCCCGTCGGCTTCGTGCGTCTCCACGGCATCCATCTGGTGGAGCGCTTCGCGTTCGTCGAGACCGCGCTCGGTGACGCGGGCTCGCTCCGCAAGGGTTGGGGGGTCGAGGCGTCGCGCCTGGCTCTGGCGTACGCGATGGACACTCTGGAAGTGCATCGCGTCGAGGCGAAGGTCTACGCCTACAACGTGCTGAGCATCAACGCGCTCCGCCGGAACGGCTTCGATCTCGAGGGCGTGCTCCGCGAGGCCCGCAGCTATGACGGTCGGCGCTGGGACGTGCTCGTCTTCGCGATCCTCGAGCCCGAGATGCACGTGCAGCGGGCGCGGGACGGCTTCCCGCCGATGGGCCTGTGGCCATCCGATGCTGGTACATAAGTTTCTGCCGCTCGTCGCTCTGGCCCTGAATCTGCTCCTGCTCGGCAGCGCGCTCGCGCCGGACCGCCGGAGCCGCCGCGACCGTGTCTTCGCGTTGCTGGCGGCCGGGCTCGCCGTCTGGAGCCTGGGCGTCTTCGGCCTCCGCTCGACCGACGCGCCCGGGGCCGCGATCGCCTGGGAGTGGTTTCTCCATTTCGGAGTCATCCCGATCCCCGTGCTCTTCTATCACTACGTGCTCGCGTTCCTCGATGCGCCGCGCGGTCGCGCGCCGCTCGTCACCGCCTACGCGCTGACGGCGGTCTTTCTGGGAGTGAGCCCGACGGGCCTCTTCATGACCGGGGTGCGCGACACGCCGTGGGGGTTTGCGCCGGTGACCGGTCCCGCCTACGCGCTCTTCGTCGTCCACTTCCTGAGCTACCTCATCGCCGGGCTCGTGCTGCTCGTGCGTGCCTACCGCAAGACGACGTCGAGCTTCAAGCGCAATCGGACGATCCTCGTGATCTTCGGCGCCGTCGTGAGCCTGCTCGGGGGCGCGATGGACTTCCTCCGGTTCCTGCTCGACTGGGAGTCCCTCTATCCCTTCGGCATTCCGGCCAACGCGGTCTTTGGCCTGGCGCTCGGCATCGCGATCGTTCGATACCATCTGATGGACGTGGGCGCGCTCGTCAAGCGCGTGGTGCTCTATCTCCTGACGTCGGTCGCGCTGGCGCCCATTCTGTTCCTTGGGCTCTGGACCCTCGATCAGCTCATGTTCGCGCGACCGAGCGGGCGGGACGCCCCGGCCGACGCCGGCCTACTCGTTCGCGACGCGCTCATCCTGCTCCTCGTCTTTACGGTCGCGCTGCCCTTGCTCCGCCAGCTCGAGGGCGGCCTCGCCCATGTGATGTTTCGGCGGCGCCACGGTGTTCGCGACGCGCTGATCGCGCTGAGCCGGGACCTGGCCGCGCAGCTCGACGCCTGGGCGCTGGGGGTGACCCTCACCGAGGGTCTCGTCGCGAAGGTGCCCGTCACACACGCGAGCCTCCACATCCACGACAGCGACGCGGACACCTGGCCGGCGCTCGCGCGCGCGACGTCCGATGGTGGCGAGGTCGCCCAGGTCGCCCCAGCGCCGGCGGTGGTGGCCTGGCTTCGGATGACGGGTCGCCCGCTCGCGATCGAGGCAACGGGGGTGATGGGCGTGGCCCCGGCCCTCGAGAGGGCGCTCGCCGAGCTGGAGCGGGCCCGGGTCGCGTTGCTCGTCCCGGTGCTCCTCGAGGGAGAGCCCGCCGCCATCATCGTGGTCGGCGAAAAACTCTCCGGCGAGGTCTTCGATCCAGAGGAGCTCGAGCTGCTGGAGGCCCTGGCCAGCGAAGCCGCCATCGCCCTTCGCAACGCGCGACTATACGGTGAGCTGGGCGCTCAGCTCGATGAGCTGCGGCGCACGCAGGCGCAGCTCGTTCAGTCGGCCAAGCTCGCGGCCATCGGCGAGCTTTCGGCGAGCGTGGCCCACGAGATCAACAACCCCCTGACCGTCGTCCTCGGCCTGAGCCAGCTCATGCAGCAGACGCGGTCGGCCGACTCGCCTGAAGCCCAGCGGCTCTCGACGATCGTGGCGGAGACCCAGCGTGCGTCGCGGATCGTCCGGGACCTCCTCGACTTCTCCCGACGGCGGGACCCGCAGCGCGAGCCCATCTCACTGCAGGAGGCCATCCAGCGCGCGCTCGATCTCCTCGAGGTGCGCCTCAAGCGCCGGATCGAGGTTCAGCGGGTGTTCGACCCGGAGCTCCCCGCCGTCGTCGGCGATCGCGACCAGCTCACGCAAGTGTTCGTCAACCTGGTGGGCAATGCCGCCGACGCGATGCCGCACGGCGGCATGCTGATCGCCCACACGAGTGTGCAGGAAGCCGAGGGGGGCGGGACGGTGATCGTGGCGAGCGTGAGTGACACGGGCAGCGGCATTCGCCCGGAGGTCCTCGACCACATCTTCGAGCCCTTTTTCACGACGAAGGCCGAGGGCCAGGGCACGGGTCTCGGTCTCTCGGTGAGCCTCGGTATCGTCCACGCCCACGGGGGCACGATCGACGTGGAGAGCAAGCCCGGCCAGGGCACGACATTCCGCGTCGTCCTGCCGGCCAGCTGAGCCGCGGCCTTCGGGTCGAATCTGTCTGCGTCTCTCCGGGTGCGCAACAATAATGTGAGTGCGGGTGGTATCTAAGGGCCCGCGGCCAGAGGGAGAAGATGCTGTCCATCGATGGCAGGCCGGTTACCCTCGAGGCCCTCAAGCCAAGGCTCGCGGACCTGAAGTGTCGGAACGGCGTGGTCTGGTACTACCGCGAATACACGGGGCGGGAGCCGCCGGCCGCGGCGTCGGCGGTCGTCAAGCTCATCATCGAGCAACAGCTTCGATGTCGACGAAGCCCGACTATTCAGATGTGATCATGCCCGACGGAACGACCAAACCCCGGTCGCGTTAAGCCCGCCGAGCGTCGAGGATCGCCTTCGCGAGGATCCGGCTCCCTTCGTAGCACTTGTCCGGCTGCTCGTAGCTGAAGGCCAGGCGGATGTGACGCTCGCCGCCTTTGCCGGCGAAGAACGCGGGCCCCGGCGTGTACTGGACACGAGCCTTGAACGCCAACTCTTCCAGCCGTCCCACGTCGGTGGCCGACGGAAGCTTGATCCAGATGAAGAACCCGCCCTGCGGCCGGCTGATCTCGACATCGGTGTCCTTGAGCATTTCCCACAGGCCCCGCAGCATGGCGTCGCGCTTGGCGCGGTAGACGTTGACCAGCACCTTCACGTGCGCTTCCATGTGCTCGCGCAGGAAGTAGGTCGCCACGCGCGACATGAACGGATTGACGCCGCCGCCGAAATTGAACCCCTGGAACGCCGGAAGCATCGCGCGCGGGGCGCAGAGCCAGCCGAGCCGCACGCCCGCGCCGAGGATCTTGGAGAGCGTGCCCGCGCGGATGACGCGGCCCGTGCGATCCAGCGCGTAGACGGGTGGCTTGGAGTCGCCCTCGAACCGGAGCTCGTTGTAGGCGTCGTCCTCCAGAATGAGGGTGTCGTACTCCTCGGCGAGCTCGACCAGCTCCTGGCGGCGTCCGATCGACAGATCGGGCCCGGCCGGGTTCTGGAAGTTGACGATGGCGTAGATCAGCTTGCACCGGCGGCCCTGGCGGCGGATTTTCTCGAGGCTCTCGCGGACGGCGCTCGTGACCATGCCGTCTTCGTCCACCGGGACGCCGAAGACCTCTGGACCGTGTCGCCGGATGTTGTTGAGCGAGCCGGAGAACGTCGGCGCCTCGATGATGATCGGATCGCCAGGATCCACGAAGGCGCTGAACGCGAGCGAGAGGGCGGCGCCCGAGCCATTCGCGACGAAGATGTTCTCGGGGGTCACCTCGAGATTCTCGAAGAGCCGGTACTTGTGGCAGACCAGCTCGCGCAGGCCGCGATAGCCCTGCGCGTCGCCGTATGTCAGCGCCTCCGCGCCCTCGGCCTTCATCATCTTCGCCGTGGCTTCGACCAGTCCGTCGTACGGGAACGAAGCGGGGTCCGGGTAGCCGCCGCCGAACTCGTAGATCGGGCTCGAGACGGGGCGCGACGTCGTGACGGAGCCGCCCCATCCGATGCGGGCGCGGCTCGACAGGAGCTCCTCGAAGCGGGCGGTCGGGTTGGCGGTCGTCATGACGGTTAGCATACGACAACCGCCAAGCCTATAATCACCCCACCGATGCTTTTCCGGTACTCGCGCTGGGACGGTACCCAGCAGCTCGCCGACCTCGACGCCGACGACCTGCTGGCGGCGATGTCCGACGATCTCATGTCGGACGGAGACCTCTGGAACGCGCTCCGGCGCATGTTCCAGCGGGGCGTCCAGAACCCGCAAGGGCCGCCGGTGCCGGGCATCCAGGACATGCTCGACCGGCTCCGGAAGCGGCGCCAGCAGCAGCTCGACCGCTACGACCTGGGCTCCGCGCTGGAAGACATCAAGAAGAAGCTGGACGAGGTCATCCGGACCGAGCGCGCCGGCGTCGACCGCCAGGTCAAGGACCAGGGTGAGCGCGCGAAGAAGCTCGAGACCCTCGATCAGCTCCCGCCGGATCCGGCGGGGCGGATCAAGCAGCTCCAGGACTACAACTTCACCGACCCCGAAGCGGAGCGACTCTTCCAGGAGCTCATGAAATCGCTCCAGCAGCAGATGCTCCAGCCCTTCATGCAGGGCATGAAGCAGTCGCTCGAGGGTATGAGCCCGGAAGACTTGAAGCGCATGCGCGAGATGATGCGGGACCTCAACCGCATGCTCCAGCAGCGAGCGGAGGGCGACGAGCCCGACTTCGACGCGTTCAAGGCGAAATGGGGCCAGAACTTCCCCGGGGTCGAGAGCCTCGACGAGCTGCTCGAGCAGCTCGGGCGGCGGGCCGCTCAGATGCAGTCGCTCCTCGACAGCATGTCGCCCGGGCAGCGCCGCCAGCTCCAGGAGATGATGTCGAGCCTGTTCATGAAGGACGAGCGGCTGGAGGCCGAGATGGCCCAGCTCGCCATGCACCTCGACCAGCTCGGGCTCACCGAGGACATGCGACGGCGCTACGACTTCCGCGGCGACGACGAGCTGACGATGCGCGAGGCGATGAAGCTGATGGACGAGCTCCAGCAGATGGAGGAGCTCGAGCGCCAGCTGCGCCGCGTCCAGTCGCCGGACGATCTGGAGAGGATCGACCCGGTCGACGTCGAGAAGCTCCTCGGCGATGAAGCCGCGCGCGACCTCGAGCGGCTGAAGGAGCTCGCGAAGAAGCTGGAGGAGGCGGGATACCTCGAGCGCAAAGGCGACCGGCTCGAGCTGACCGCGCGCGCGATCCGCAAGCTCGGCGACAAGGCGCTCCGCGACATCTTCGCGCACCTCAAGCGCGACCGCTTCGGGCGGCACGTCGTGGAGCGCCGGGGCGCCGGCGGCGACCCCACCGACGAGGCCAAGCGTTACGAGTTCGGCGATCCGTTCCTGCTCGACCTCAAGGAAACGCTGATGAACGCGGTCGAGCGCAACGGCGCGGGCACCCCCCTCCGGCTTTCACCGGACGACTTCGAGGTGTTCCGCACCGAGCTGTCGACCCAGGCGTCGACGGTCGTGATGCTCGACATGAGCCGCTCGATGATCAACAACGGCTACTTCCTGCCGGCGAAGAAGGTCGCGCTGGCGCTCACCGCGCTCATCCGCGGCCAGTTCCCGCGCGACAGTCTCTGGATCCTCGGGTTCTCGCTCTATGCGCGCCAGTTCACCGCCGAGGAGCTCCCGCGCCTGGCGTGGACCGAGTGGAACATCGGGACCAACATGCACCACGGCTTCCAGCTCTCGCGACAGCTCCTGGGGCGGCAGAAGGGCGGGAACAAGCAGATCATCATGATCACCGACGGCGAGCCGACCGCCCACATGGAAGGCCTCGAGGCGGACTTCTCCTATCCGCCGACGCGCCGCACGTTCGAGGAGACGTTGAAAGAGGTCCAGCGCTGCACGCGCGAGGGCATCACCATCAACACGTTCATGCTCGAGCAGAGCCGGATGCTGACGGCCTTCATCGAGCAGCTGACCCGGATCAACAAGGGGCGCGCGTTCTTCGCCCGCCCCGAGCGCCTCGGCGAGTACATCCTGGTCGACTACGTCCGCAACAAGCGCCGGGCGATCTGACATGGGGGGCCGCGAAGGGGCGCCCTGATGTCCCCTATTCCCTGATGCGTGAGCCCTGCGTCTCCGCTTGTCGAGGACGTAGAGCCCGCCCTTGGACCTTCGTAGAGGAGCTAACTTCGACGCAGGCTATCGGCGGCCACCTTGAGAACGCCGTCGCCCGCCGTGCCGACCATCTTGCCCAGCCAGCCACCTACTTTTCGCCCCAAGCCCGTCTTGCTCGTATCCCGATCGCAGGTTCTGTGCCGTGACGATGTAGTCCCAGCGAATCAGGCATTGCCCCGGCTTACGCCGTAGTGAACCCTCTTCTCCTTGTCCTTCGCGACCAGCCTGCGCTCCTCGACATACGACACGTCGAGCCAGATGCCGATAGGGCAGGGCAGATCGCGGATGGTCCCAACCACACCCCATCGACTGACGGGGCGCTCGCCGGCCAGCCCTAGAAGGAGCTTGGCCGCCTTGTCGTGAAGCCAAATCGCGACCTGTTGGTCCGGTCGCATCTTTTCCTCCGCCTGCTAGCTGCCGAGAGCCTTCATCGCCTCGACGAAGACTTTTGTAGCAGCACCGAGCAACTCGTCACGTTTGGGGAGGTAATCCTTGATGCTCGGTTTGATCGCCCTGTCATACGCCTTGATGATCTGAGCCGTCACATCCTCGGTCTTCTCTCGGAGGATGGCTTCATAGCGGGTGCTGTACTGCTGACCATAGATTCGTTGAAGTTCGGGTGCCCCGTTCTTCAGGATCCAGTTGAACTCTCCGAGAGCATGCGCAAGCCCACTCTTTGCGCGCAGGATCTTGATTCGCTTCAATTCCTTCGCCTTGACCGGCGCACCGTCGATGAAGAATGGCTCCTCGTTTTGATAGGGGACAACGATTTCATCAAAGAGCCGGCCAAATGGTAGGTCGCTGTGGACAAGGGGCATTGAGTGGCCGTCGGTCTCCGCCCAGACGACGAATCGGTCGGTGCTCTTGTCGTCCATAGGTATCGCCATAAGATTATACGGGAGGAATTGAGTATCTCGGCGGTCGTCGATCATGAGCAATTCCGGCCGTCTGGCAGGGGATTACGCTATCCTCTTATGACGCAACGGCGAGTTGATGCGCCGCAGGGTTTAGTTCTGATAACGACCAAGAGGAGCACCGAATGATAGAAGCGCGTTCCCACCAGGTGCAGCCGGGGGACAAATTCAACTTTGTGAATGGCGACACAGTCGCGATTCGAATTAAAGTGATCACCGCGTGTGGAACCGAGACCATTTCGACACTTCATCCTGGCGCCGACTTGAGATGACGGCTGGACACAAAGGCGCCGATGTCATGATTCTGGGCGCAGGAGAGGATTATACCGGCTTAAAGGTCGTGCGATAGGACGCGCGTCACCTCGGGCAGTTCTCGCAGTTAGGATGCTCGACCTTCCTCCTTTGCACGTTCATAGTCCGTCACCATTCGCTCGACGCCCGAGGGAGGAAACCGGTTCGCTAGGTCCTTCCTGAGACCGTCGATCGACGCGAGGCCCGCGCCTGCCTGGCGCTTGACTCCACCCAGCCGACTGCCTCACCCTGACATGCCGTGGGAGGAAGCCAGTCAGGGGTGAGTGAGGGTCGACGTACGTTGAGGGGCCCACGACATTATCGCCAACGAGATGCCGCGCGACCAACACGTCTTCCTGACGTGGAAGAAGTTGTGGAGTTCGCCACAGAACGTGGTGATGTTTCAAGTCGTTGAGGTGCCTTCCGCGGCCGCAAGCCTTACGGAACAGCTTGGCACTAAACCGAAATTCTGGTCCGAGGGCGACAAAAGACGCCTATTCAAGGAAGTTCGACCAGGGACGGGGGAAGACTGGTCAGAGAAGGTCGCTAGTGAGTTGTGCGGCCGACTCGGGATTCCACATGCGACCTACGATTTAGCAGTTTGGCGAGAAAGGCGTGGCGTCGTGACAGAAACCTTTGTTCCCGACGGGGCAAGACTTGTGCACGGTAATGAGCTCCTGGCCCGGTTGATCGGAGGCTATCCCGGACAAAAGTTCTTTCGCGTCCGCCAACATACCCTTCGCCGCGTGCTCGCCGTAGTCCAGAATGTCTCACCTCCGATTGGCTTTGAGCCTTTCGTAGACGTTGTATCGGCAGTCGACGTGTTTGTGGGTTATCTTATGCTCGACGTCTGGATCGCCAACCAAGATCGGCATCACGAGAATTGGGGACTTATTTCAGTGATGAAGAGTAAGAAGTTTAACCTGGCACCGTCCTATGACCACGCCTCAAGCCTAGGTAGGATTGAATCTGACGAAGAGAAGAGGGAAAGACTCAATACACGTGACCGGAATCGTACGGTCGAAAGGTATGTCGAAAAAGCTACGTCTGCGTTTTATGCTTCGCACACGAGTGCGAAATCTCTCTCAACGCTCGCGGCATTCATGTCGGCGGCGAGGCTACGACCGCAGGCTGCTATCAGCTGGTTGAAATGTCTCGAGAGCATTTCGCCGGACGAGGCAGAAGCGATTTTTCGGGAGGTCCCGCAAGACCGCATCAGTGATGTATCAATCAAGTTTGCGCTGAGGATCCTGATGTTGAACCGGAGCCGGCTGTTGGGTTGTGTACCAGAGCTATTGAATTGACTAAGCTCTTCATCGCCTGGCAGAACTCCGACACGCGTGAATGGCGTCCTGTTGGTCAACTCACGCGCCACGGAAACAGATACAGGTTTGTTTATACAAAGGGTGCCACGAAGGCTAGGGACTTTGTTCCGTTCGGCCGAATGGATGATCTAAACACAATCTATGAGTCGAGCGAGTTGTTTCCACTGTTCGCAAATCGTCTTCTCCCGAAAAGCCGCCCCGAGTATCACGAGTATCTGGAGTGGCTAAATATTCCGAGTGGTAAGGATGAGCCGCTGGCGTTGCTTTCCAGGACTGGTGGGATCCGTGGCACCGATTCATTGATGGTGTTCGGATGCCCCGAACCGGTGGACGGGAAGTATCTCGTGCATTTCTTCTGTCATGGTATTAGCCACTTACCGCAGGAAGCATTACAGATCATTGAGAAGCTAGAAGTTGGGACGCGTTTGTACTTGATGCTTGATGTCCAAAACAGCTTTGACCGCATGGCGGTTGCGCTTCGTACTGAGCAACCGAAAGTGATTGTGGGATATGTGCCGCGCTACTTTGCGAGTGATTTTGCTAAACTCGTTAAGGGTACAACGCAAGAGACTGTGACCCTCTTAGTAGAAGGTATCAATCGGGAAGCGCCGATCCAGTTAAGGCTACTTTGTAAAATCTCAGCAGACTGGCCGAAAGGATTCCGACCGTGCTCGGGAACAGACTTTAAGCCTATGGTGAACGCTGGCGGCGGCGCCGAACGGGAGCTGAGGCGGAAAACTGGTGAGCTCCCAGGTTCGTAGGAGCGTACTGGGGCGGTAATGTCCCGAGACGCGGCCCTTCGATCTATTGCGCCGCTGGTGTCACCTCCTCTCTCTCCGAACCGATAAAGCCGCCTGTGAGCGGCGGCAGGTCGGTGATCCCGAGCGCCTCCTGAAGCGCCTGCGCCACAGCGACTGTCGGACGATTGCAGCATCAATTCAGGTTGGCGGTCCTTAACCCTTTGTCACGGCCGGTGGGGGTGTGATGGATGTACTTCCGGAGGGAATCCCCCGGCGGGAATTGGCGGAGTCGAGAGGGTGAAGTGCATGTGCTTCCCCGCGCGGGGATGGGGAGAAAGGC
>JAHFDK010000458.1 GCA_023249095.1 Candidatus Rokuibacteriota bacterium
CTACGGCGTGCTCCCCGAGGTCGAGGACCTGTTCCGGCGCCAGGCCCGGGAAATCGATCGGGCGAAGCGTGAGGGGCAGCGCATTCGTGTGCGCAGAACGGCGCCTCGAGTACGGAAGCGTAAAGGCCAGCGTGCTACGCGTTCACCGCCTTCTCGGCCCGACGCACGCGTTGAGACAGCGTGACTAGAATCTGCTCGGTCAGCCCGGGGGCCTCGTTGAGCAACTTCCAGAAGTCACGGCGATGGACGAGGAGGAGCCGAACCGGCGTGTCAGCGACCACGGTCGCCGACCGGGGTCCCCCGTCCAAGAGACTCATTTCGCCGAAGAACTCCCCGGGACCCACGCGACGATGACTCTGCGGAGGCACCTCGACCCGGGCGGCGCCATCAATGATGAAGAAGAAATGATCGCCGGGCTCTCCCGCCCGCGCGAGGACCTGCTCGGCTGGGGTCTCCAGCACCGCGGCGATCCGGCTGATCGAGCGCAATTGGCGCTTCGTGCAGTTTTCCAGGATGGGTACGCGCTGCAAATAGCCCATCTTCTGATCTTGGCCGACCTTCGGTCCGAGAACGATCGGAGTCTCGCGCGGCTCGTTCGGGGGATAGGAGATCGAGCCGTCCATCATCCGACCCACGATTTCCATGACCCGCCTCCTTTACTCGATCGCCTGCTGCGCCTCAATCCCGAGCTGCGCGATCAGAACCCAAGGATAAGGGTGACCCCAACTGTTCGGCGCCCATCGTGCTCGTCTGCTTTCTGACGTCCCACCGGGGGTTCTGCAGCACGCGTCCACGCCGTTCGCGGGGCCGCGCAGCAGACGCACCGCGGCAGGCGTTGAACCGGCTCAACATCAGAAGCGCGAGTGAGAGGGTCCCCCGACGAGACACGGAGCCACGGGTGCTGCCAGCTGCGGCCAGCGTCGGTGCGCATGGAGCGAAGCTATGGTCGGTACGCCTTCTTTCCCTTCGTTCTCGGCGTCTCCCGAGCAGTTCCGGGAGACCTTCGGTTGTCGCGCCGTCAGCGGAGATCTTCCCACCTCCCGACCCAGATAGCGAGCCGGAGAAGCGCCGAGGCGTCTTCCGACGCGCTCACGCGAGCGTGTGTCTCACCATCTTGGACTCGACCATGTAGACGACCATCTCGGCGATGTTCGTCGCGTGGTCGGCCACGCGCTCCAGGAAGCGCGAGATCAGGATCAGCCGGATCGCGCGCGAGATGGTCCGCGGGTCCTCCATCATGAACGTCAGCAGCTCCCGGAAGACCTGCTCGAACGGGGAGAGCAGCCACTTCGACGCGGTCGGCCGCAACTTCAGCTTGCCGTCCGGCCCGCGCCAGGCTTTCGCTTTCGGCCTGTTGGTTCACGCCCTGACAGACCGTCTCAAGCGTTACCGACTCTCACGACGACCTTGCCGAAGTTTTTGCCTTCAAGCAGGCCGGCGAGGCCCTGCGGTGCGTTCTCCAGTCCCTCGATCACGTATTCGTGGGGCTTCACTTTGCCTTCGGCCACGAGGACCTTCATTCTTTGGAAGAAGGGGTCGAACAGGCCGGCGGCGTAATGGTCGTAAATGATGAAGCCTTCGATGCGGAGCCGCTTGATCAGCGTGAACAGCAACGTATTGAACCCGCTGGGACTTCCGGCCTGGTCCGCCACGTTGTAGTGGGCGATGAGACCGCAGACGGGCACGCGGGCGCGTAAATTGAGCAACGGCAGGATCGTGTCGAAAATCTTGCCGCCGACATTTTCAAAGTAGACATCGATGCCGCGGGGGCACGCCTTTTGGAGGAGATCGGCAAAAGCGGGGTCGGCGTGATCGACACAGGCGTCGAAGCCCAATTCCTTGACGGCGTAAGCGCATTTCTTCGCGCCGCCGGCGATGCCCACAGCCCTGCAGCCGCTGAGCTTCGCGAGTTGCCCGATGACGGAACCCACTGCCCCGGTCGCCGCCGCCACGGCCACGGTTTCGCCGGGCTTGGGCTGGCCGATATTCATCAGGCCGGTGTAGGCGCTGAATCCGGGCATACCGAGAGTGCCAAGGGCGAGGGACTCGTTTTTCATGTCGGCGGGAAGCTTGATGAGGCCGGTGCCGTTGGAAGTGGCGTAGTCCTGCCAGCCATGGGCCGAGACCACGAGATCGCCCTTTTGGAATCCGGCGTGGCGGGACTCCACGACGCGGGCGACGCTTTCGCCCACCATGACGCCGCCGAGGTCGACGCTGGGCGCATAGGAAAAGCCCTCGTTCATGCGGATGCGCATATAAGGATCGAGCGATAGCCACACCGTGCGCAGCAGGATCTCGCCATCCTTGGGCGAGGGGATGGGCTTCTCTTCCAGCCGAAAATTCGCCGGTACCGGAGCGCCTTGCGGGCGGTTGGCAAGGACGAACCTGCGATTGATCTGTTGGTTCTGGCTCATGAACATTCCCTCCCGAAAATTGCTGGCGCCCAAGGCAACCCTAGGGCCTTGTCCCAAATTCGGCAACCGGCCTCATCGCCGCGAAAGAGCGTAGTCAACATTAACGCCCTCCGCCCTCGCTCCCCCGCAGAGCGGGGCCAAGCTGATCCATCTGTTCTGGGGCGATCCTACTCCATACGCCTCAACAATTCATCGGGCTGGCGCGAAGTTTCTTTGTACAGTCGCCAACGCCCTCGGTCAACCCGCTGCGTGTAGACCTCGGCCGCCGACGGCTCCTCGATGTCGGGCACGTGAATGACAGAGCGCGTCAGGATCGCCACGCCGGCCGTTGTTTCCAGGTCCAAGGGTCGAGGGTACTGCGCGCGGGCAGTAGCCAGCGCCTCGGGAGAGGAGGAGCCGTAGTTTGCCGGGAGGTCCAGCGTCTGGCCGTCCGTCAGGAAGACCCCGGCATTCGCGGCATGACAGAGGCGGGCGGCACTCTGCACAATCGTGTCGAACACCGGCTGGACATCCGTCTGCGAGCGACTGATGACGCGCAGGATGTCGCTGGTGGCGGTCTGCGTGTCCAGGGCCGCCGTCAGCTCCCGGTTGCGCGTTTGGAGCTCGGTGAAGAGGCGCACGTTCTCGATCGCGATAACGGCCTGGTCGGCGAAGGTCTTCAGCAGCTCGATCTGCCTGGGGCTGAATGGGCCGGTCTCACCCTTGGCAACCGAGATGGCTCCGATCGGATTGCCATCGCGCAACATCGGGACCGACAGCACCGCCCGCTGACCCGAGGTTCGGGCGAATGCCGTCAAGGAGTACTCGTGGTCACCGAATACATCCGGGATATGGACGATGCTTCGCTCGAGGATGGCCCGGCTGGCGAAAACGGAACGGTCGGGCCGCATCGGGAAGCTCCGCTCGTGAATCGCGACTGCCTCCGGCCCGATGCCATAACGACCGACGGGGTGGATGAACTCTCCGTCGAACTGGTACACCCCGCCAAATAATCCACCCGAGAGCCGCACGGCGCTCTCGCTGATCGCATTGGCCCCCCGGGGCCCGCTTCCTCACTTCTGATCTTGGCCGGAAGAAGCGCTCCGGATGTCAATCCTCGCGCACGGGAAAAATGATACGAAGTGACACGGAGTTATACGGCACTTACCCCGTACTTGCGGTGTCGGAAACCCTCTGAGAAGT
>JAHFDK010000459.1 GCA_023249095.1 Candidatus Rokuibacteriota bacterium
AGACCCGTGTCACTGGACGAAATGGAGAAGGAGTTGCGTGCTGCGGACATCGCCGTACAGGCGAAAGCCAAGAAGGCGGATGGGATTCGACATCCGCAGATGTGCGGAGCATCGACGGGCACGATGAACGTGTACCGAATCAACAGGTCAGAGTTGGAGAAGGCTCGAGTATTAGGCTTTGTTCCTTATATCGAAGGGATCTTGATGGCTCGAGATCGAAGAGCGAGTAACGTGGCGACGCGACCCTGAAAAGTCATCTACTTAGAAGCGCCGGAGCAATGGCGCGGTCGCGTCAGGCACCGTAAACGCGCGGCAGCGCGCTCCGAACGACGCCCATGGCGTAAGCACGGCCCCAATACGTCCTGGCGGCGAACACATCTTGTCCACATCTGCACAGTTATCCACAGGTGCCGGAGTTGCACGGTGTGATGCGGTCTCGCGGTTATAGTCGCCAAAAGCGACGGTCTATTCGTCCACCGCGAGCACCGACGCAATATTCGGCCATTCGATGGGGTCGCGGGCGCCTCGAGGCTCACGCATGAGCATTTGATGCGGGCAAACGAAGCATTGACATCCCCGAGGGCGTGGTTTCTAAACTGGGCCTCTCGATCGAAACGCTCCCGTAAGAGGATTCACAGATCCTCCTCGAGACGCTAAAGCCTTCTGGCGAGGAGCGGAGCCTCATGGAAGCGAGCCGAAAGCCGCTGGCAAAAGTCGGAGGGCGCCGTCGTATGCCGTTCAGCGGGCTCACCATTGCCTGGCGGGGCACGCCGCGCTTGGACGACTGGGTGGCCTACATCGTCAGGACGAAGTCGAAGAAAGTCATCCTGGCCGATCACGCGTCTGAGCGGAAGGTGAAAACCCTTTTAACGCGGCTGAAGACGATGTCGAAGAAGGAAGTCGAGCAGCTCGCGAAGGGCTAGAGGGTCCGCAAGAGATGTAGAATCCTCTCGGGCTGGACGCTCCACTAGCAGCCGGCGGTACCCCGCCCGCTTCGGTAGGGTTCCACACTGCCCGTCTAGCGCTTTTTGCAGTCCTCTTCGTTCTTGTGAACGAGGACCTTTCCGGAGATGACGCCTGGGTTGGGCAACCGCCCCGGGACGATTGCTGTCGTGAAGGGCTGACCCTTGAGAATCGGCTGGTCGCACTTTGCACAGGTCCAAGGCTGACTCATGTTGTACCTCTCCCAAATCAGCCCATACTACCCCCTCGGGAGAGGACGAGGGAGTCGAGGAGACTAGGAGGACGAAGTGGACAGAGGGGCGGCGATGCTGGCGATCGTTCTGGACATATATGAAGGTGGTAAGGACTTGATCCCGGGCTGGAAGCTGAAGGAGCACGCGGAAAGCGCGCTCGCGACAGATGGCATCGAAGGGCTCAGGCGGTACTACGAGGCGTGCCTGACTGGTTCCGGCCACCGAGTGAAGACAACTCTCGAACGTGACAGACGAAAGACTTTGGAATCGGAGCGCCAGCGTTTCACATCGATTTACCTGGGTGCTGCCCGGTGAGGAGGACTGACGATCCAGCACGGACGTAGTCCTCGATCGTCAGCGTGTCCCGCGTCGGCGTGGTTTCACGCCACAGAGCAGATTCTTCACCCCATCGAGATCAAGCGCCAGAGCTCTTGACATGGCTGCCCGGGGGCCAACATCCTGGCTCGCGCGGTCGGGTAATCGGGTCGGAAGGGACGAGACCATGACGATGAGCGACTGGAGTAAGGTGACCAGGCCAATTCCTGTCCCGAACGAGTGGACGAAACCCTTCTGGGAAGCGGCCAGCCGGGGCGTGCTGGCGCTGCAGCGCTGCCAGGCGTGCGGGCACTTCCAGCATCCGCCGTACGCGACCTGCGTGAACTGCATGGCGATCGACCTCGCGTTCGAGCCCGTCAGCGGCCAGGGCGCCATTTACGCCTACACCATCATGTACCACGCTGGTGACCGGCGATTTGCCGCGGCAATTCCCTACGCGAGCATCATTGTGGAGCTCGACGACGCACCCGGGGCACTGCTGGCCGGCAATCTGCTGGAGGCTCCGTACACGGAGGCGAAGGTGGGGCGTCGCGTGCAGGTGATCTTCGAGCCCCTGAACGACGACATCACGCTGCCGCAGTTCCGGCTGGCGCACGACGCGAAGTAGGCGCAAGGAGATCGGCCGCATGTGGGAGCACCGGTGCAAGGTCGCGGTGAGCGGCGTGGGATTCTCTCGCGTGACGCGCTCGGCCGAGATTCCCCTGGCCGCGCATGCGCTCGAGGCGGTCAAGGGCGCCGTGGAAGACTCCGGGCTCGCCATGTCGGACATCGATGGGCTGGCGACGTATCCGGAGCTGCCGGCGACGGGGCACGCGGTGGTGGACGGCGTCACCATCGTGTCCGTCAACTGCATGATGGCGATGCTGAAGCTCCCGAACCTGAGCTGGCACGTCCAGGTGGAGACAGTGAACATCGGCGGCGCCGTCCAGCAGGCCGTCAACGCGTTGCTCGCCGGGGTGTGCCGGTATGCGGTGGTCTGGCGCGCGATGCACAACCCCCGCGGCACCTATCAGAACTTGCCCGGCACGTACGCCCAGGGCGCGGCGCAGTTCACCGCGCCGTACGGGTTCGGCGGCCCGGGACAGGGCATGGCCGTCGCGTACACGCGCTGGCTGGAGCGGCACAACCAAAGTCGAGAGAAGATGGCGACGCTCGCCGTGACCCAGCGCCGGCACTCGCACATGAACCCTCACGCCTACTTCTACAAGGTGCCGCTCACGAGAGAGGACTACATGAATTCGCGGATGGTCGCCTACCCGTTCTGTCTCTATGACTGCGATATCCCGGTGCAGGGCGCGGTCGCCATCGTCCTCACCACCGCCGACCGCGCGCGCGATCTGCGGCCGCGCCCCGCGTACATCGCGGGCTACGGTCAGCGACTCGCGTTCGAGGTGGCCGGACGCATCGGGAGCCTGAGCAGCTACATGGAGGGCGGCCGCAGCTCGTCGCGCCTCACCTGGGAGCGATCAGGCTTCTCCCCCAAAGAGGTCGACGTGGCACAGATCTACGACGGCTTCTCCGCCTCGGTCATCTACGGCCTCGAGTCCTACGGGTTCTGCAGGGAGGGAGAAGCGCTGGATTTCATCCAGGACGGACGCATGGAGCTGGACGGCGAGCTCCCGCTGAACACCTTCGGTGGGAGCCTGGGCACGGGGCGCATCCATGGTCTCTGGCACATCATCGAGGGGGCGCTGCAAGCGTCAGGACGTGCCGGGGAACGTCAGGTCAAGGACGTCAACGTCTCGTTCGTCGGCGCGAGCGCGCCCATCGTCCAGGGCACCACCTTCATCTTCGTCAAGGAACCCTACTGACCGACATTCAGATCACGTCCTCCTCGGCGAGGCCCTTGATCTCCCGGGACGACATCCCGAGCAACTCGCCGTACACGTAGTGGTTGCCCTCGCCAGCCGGGTCGAAAGTCACTCCGGGGGGGTGTGGGAGGAACTTCCGAGAGCAGCCGCTATGTTATACCGCGAACAGGGCCTTTGTGCGGTGCTCTGCGTCGGTTGGTTTTCGCACCGCGCCGCCCTACACTGGGA
>JAHFDK010000198.1 GCA_023249095.1 Candidatus Rokuibacteriota bacterium
AAGGCAGGCCGGTGGTCGGCACCTACCGGCTGCTGCGCGAGGAGACCGCGCTGCGGATTGGCGGCTTCTATTCATCGGGCGAATACGACCTCGGGCCGCTGATTGCGCTGGGGCGTGCGCGTTCCGACGCGCCGCAGTTGCTTGAGCTCGGGCGTTCGTGCGTCGATGTAGCCTATCGGACCAACGCGACTATCACCCTGCTCTGGCGCGCCATCGCGTCCTATCTCGAGCGGCACCGCGTCGGTTTCATGTTCGGCTGCGCATCGTTCCCCGGTACCGAGCCGGCGCGCTTTCGCGACGAGCTCGCCTATCTGCACCGCTTCCATCTCGCATCGGAGCCCATCCGCGTCCGTACATGGCCGCAGCATCATGTCGAGATGAGAGGGTCCGCGGAGGGTGCCGACCTCAGCGGCCGCAACCTTCCACCATTGATTAAGGCCTATCTTCGGGTCGGTGCGAAGGTCGGAGACGGCGCCTTCATCGACAGGGCGTTCAACACGGTCGACGTCTTCATGGTCATGCCGGTCGAACGCATCGTCGGACGCTACGGACGCCGGTTCGGGCTGGTTTCGTGACGCCGCTACCACGATTTTTCAGGAGAATACCGATGAAGACCTTCATCTCCGTTCGCGCGATGCTCGCGCCGGTCGCGCCGCTGCTGCTGGTTGCGTGCGGTTCGGGCACGCCTGCCGCCAGCGACGCTGCTCCGCGCGTGTCGGCGGCCGTGACCACGCCGTCCACCGCCAGCGCCGCGGCACCGGTCGTCGTAGAGCTGTTCCAGAGTCAGGGCTGCTCGTCCTGCCCGCCGGCCAACGCCAACGTCAATGCGATCGCGGGTCGCGCCGACGTCCTCGCTCTGTCGTTCGGGGTCACCTACTGGGATCAGCTCGGCTGGACCGACAGTTTCGCCAAGCCCGCCTACACCGCGCGGCAGTGGGACTATGCGCGTCACGCCAAGCGCGGGCAGGTCGCGACCCCGCAGGTCATCGTCAACGGCGACCGCACGATCGTCGGCAGCAACGCCGGACAGCTCGACCGCGAGATCGCGGCGGCCGGCTCGCCGAAGGGCGGCCCGTCGCTCAGCATCGACGCTGCATCTGTGAAGGTAGCAGCGGGCAAGGGTGCGCCCTCGCAGGTCTGGCTGGTCCGCTACGACCCGGCCGAGCGGCAGGTCGCGATCCGGGCGGGCGAGAACGGCGGCCGCACGCTGCCCCACCGCAACGTCGTTCGCCAGCTCGTCAGACTGGGCGAGTGGAACGGACCGGCGGCCACATACCGGCTGCCGCCGCCGGGCCAGCGCGGGCTGAAGACGGCGATCCTCGTTCAACGCGGGATCGGCGGTCCGATCACCGCCGCGCGGAAGGCATGATGGCGACCGTCGCACATCCGGTCGGACATGAGCCCGTGACGCCGCTGCGCAGCCTGCCGCACCGAGTCTATCGCCACCGGCTGCCGACCCGGCTGTGGCATTGGTCGAACGTCGTCGCGCTCCTTGTCATGCTGACGAGCGGGCTGATGATCTTCAACGCCCACCCTCGGCTCTACTGGGGCGACCACGGCGCCAACGCCGACCGCGCATGGCTGGAGATCGGGCCGACGCCGGGGGGCGCGCATCTCGTCCTCTTCGGGTCGGTCGACGTGCCCACCGGTGGCGTGCTGGGTCGGTGGAAGGACGCGAACGGCGTCGAGCAGACCCGCGCCTTCCCGTACTGGGCGACGATCCCGTCAGGCTACAGCCTGGCGGCGGCGCGACGCTGGCACCTGTCGGTGGCGTGGATCTTCGCGACCCTGACGTTCGGCTATCTCCTCCTCAGCGCGGCCAACCGGCACATCCGGCGCGACCTGCTGCCGACGCGCGGCGAGCTGAAGCCCTCCTATTTGTGGCAGGACGTCAAGGATCACCTGCGCCTCCGCTTCCACCCCACCGACGGCACCGCGCACTACAACATCCTCCAGAAGCTGACATACGGACTGGTGCTGTTCGTGCTGCTGCCCGGCATCGTGCTGACGGGGCTGACCATGTCCCCGGCGTTCAACGCGGCGTGGCCGTGGATGCTCGACCTGTTCGGCGGGCGGCAGTCGGCGCGCTCGCTCCACTTCATCTTCGCCACGGGCTTGGTCGGGTTCATCCTCATCCACGTCCTGCTGGTGATCCTGGCAGGGCCGATCAACGAGATCCGCTCGATGCTGACCGGCTGGTTCCACGTTCACAGGGTAGAGGAGGGCGCCGCATGATCACGCGCAGGGGACTCGTGGGCTCTCTCGGCATCGGTGCCGGCGGCCTGCTGCTGTCGGGATGCGACCGCGTCGCGGCGACGCCAGCCTTCCGCCGCTTCGTCGACCGCACCGACGGCCTCACGATCGACTTCACCCGCCTGGTGTCGAAGCGCGACGCCCTAGCGCGCGAGTACTCGATGGCCGATCTGTCGCCGGTCTTTCGCGCCAACGGCACGCAGGCGCCGGCGGCACCCGAGTATCGGTCGCTCGCCGCCGCCAACTTCGCCGACTACCGGCTCCGCGTCGACGGGCTCGTCCGCCATCCCCGCTCGCTGTCGCTCGCTCAGTTGCGTTCGCTGCCCGCGCGCACCCAGATCACGCGCCACGACTGCGTCGAGGGCTGGAGCGCGATCGGCCGCTGGACTGGCACGCCGCTCGCCGGACTCCTGAACAGCGCCCAGTTGCTGCCGGCGGCCAGGTTCATCGTGTTCCACTGCGCCGACGACTATGGCGCTTCCAAATACTACGAGAGCATTGATCTGGTCGACGCGCTGCATCCCCAGACGATCCTGGCCTGGGGGCTGAACGGCCGTGCGCTGCCGATCGCCAACGGCGCGCCGCTCCGCCTCAGAGTCGAGCGGCAGCTGGGCTACAAGCATGCCAAGTACGTCATGCGGGTCGAGGCGGTGGCGAGCCTCGCCGGGATCGGGGCTGGCAAGGGCGGCTACTGGGAGGATTCGAACGACTATGCCTGGTATGCGGGCATCTAGCGCGCTGGTGGTCGCGGCGGCGCTGACGGCCTGCTCCCCCGCGGAGCGCGGTCCGGAGGCACTCGCGCTGCGGGCTAACGACGGCGTGACGGTGCATGCGACCCTCTACGCGGCCGTTCGACCGCGCGCCGTCATAATGCTCTTCCATCAGGCGGGATCGAGTGCCGCCGAGTACGCTACGATCGCGCCGCGCCTGGCGGCGAGCGGCTACGAGGCGCTTGCGATCGATCAGCGATCGGGCGGCGACCTGTTCGGCCCCAATCGGACCGTGCGGGGGATCGGTCGGTCGACCGGCTATGCGGCCGTGGAGCCCGACCTCGAGGCCGCGCTGGCCTGGGCCAAGGGGCGGCGGCTGCCGGTGATCGCCTGGGGTAGCAGCTATTCGGCCGCCCTCGTGCTCCGCCTGGCCGCTCGTCACCCCGGCAGCTTGGCGGCAGTCCTCGCCTTCTCGCCCGGGGAGTATCTGGACGACGCCGGCGCGGTGCGCCGCGCGGCGGCTGGCGTGCTTGCGCCGATCTTCGTCGCCGCGGCGAGCGACCCGGGCGAGCGACGGGCCGCATTGGCGATACTCGCGGCGGCCCACTCGTCGCACGAGGTCGCCTACCTGCCCGCTTCCGCAGGCGTGCATGGATCGTCGACGCTGATCGCAGCGCGCAATCCGAAAGGCGCCGCATTGGCCTGGCGAGCGGTCGAGGGCTTCCTGCGCCGCTTGACGTGACAGGTCACATCGGAAGCGTGTCGGCCAGTCGCTCGCGATCGTGGCGCAGTCGGTCGAGGGGGCCGGGCAGCGTCTCCAGCGCGCTGGCCATCGCGGCCGCGCCGGCTTCGACGGCGCGGTCGAACGCCCGCCAGTTGCGGATCTCGATGTCGGACACCTCCGGCATGACGTAGAGGTCGGCGGCCTCCCTCGCCGCGCGGAGTTCGGGCTCCGCAGCGATCGTGGCCGAGCGCATCAGGATCGAGACGATTGGTGGCCCGCGGCGCCAGGCGCCGGACCAGAACCACTGGAGTAGCGGCCGGGGGCGAAGGACGTCCTCGGGCAGCAGGCCGAGCGAGCGCGAGACGTCGACCGCGACCACGGTACCGTCGTGCCCGGCGCGCATCAGGGCGCTGGGCAGGTTGAGCAGCGTCCCGCCGTCGACCAGCACCTGCTTCCCGATCGTCACGGGCGGCAGCACGCCGGGAAGCGAGATGGACGCACGCAGCGCCGTCGGCAGGTGCCCGCGCCGGTGCGCGACGTGGGTGCCGCTGGCGAGGTCGGCTGATATGCAGAAGAAAGGGATTGGCAGGTCCGCGATGTCCCAGCCGCCGAACTGCTCCTCCAGGCGGCGGTCGACCTTGCAACCGCGGGTCATCGCGACGAGCGGCAGCGCGATGTCGTCGAGCGGATTGGACGTGACGAACGCGACGCGCATCCGTGCTTCCATCTCCTCGTCGTTCCAGCCCGCGGCAACGCCGGCAGCGACGATGCCGCCCATCGACGTCCCGCAGACAGCGTCGATTGGCACGCCTGCGGCCCGGAGCACCCGCACCGCGCCGACATGCGCGAAGGCGCGGGCGCCACCACCTGACAGGACGAGTGCGACGCCGGTGCCGGTCAGGCTGCGGGCGAGCCGCGCGCAGTCATCGTCTTCCGCCAGGTGATGCAGCCGGCCGGGCATGACGGCGTCGCGCCACGCGGTGCCGTTCCGCGGTCGCGCCCCGGCGTGGACGAGTGCGAGATCGACGAGCGCGTTCGTTCGTAGCGGCTCGTTCGCGCACATCGGATGATCGGCGGGCGGCACCTCGGCGCCGTGCCCGATCAGGATCATGCGGTCCGCCTGGCGGCGACACACCGCGCTCCATCGATCGTCCGTCGGCTCGACGGCGCAGAGGATCAGGTCGTGCGCCGCCTCGATCGCGCTCCACCAAGGCGGAGTCTCGTCGGCGGAGTCGCCGCCGAGCACCGCGACCGACCGCCCCTGCCGGCGGAGTGCATCGGCGAGCCGGCTGGCGAGGCCGCGGGCGCCGACGCGTCCGGTCAGCGCCGAGAGCGCGATGATCTTGGGAGGCATGTACGTCGGTGGTTTGCCTACGCTGCGCGCGCGTCCGATCAGCAGCCGGGCGATCTCGGTCATCATGTCCGGTCGGCCGCGTGCCGCCTCGAAGAAGCACGAGGAGGACAGCACGGCGACGTCGCTGTCGCGCAGTGCGACTACGGTCGCGGATCGCGGCGAGCCCGCCAGGACCGAGGCCTCGCCGACGATCTCTCCCGGGCGGACCAGGCCGAGCATCGTTCGCCCGCCTGCCGTCGCCCGGAACACCGCGAAGGCGCCTGCGGTGACAAGATAGAGGGCGTCGGCGTCGCGGCCCGCCTCGTAGAGCGGCTGGCCACCCGCGACATGACGGCGAACGACGCCGGGCCCCGCGAACAGGGCTGCGATGGCGGACATCGTCACGAACGGCTCAGCGGTCCGGCTGCGTCACGCAGCGCTGCAGGTCGATGTCGATGGACGAGAGGATCTCCGCCGAGCGGTTCTCGAAGAAGCCCGGTCGCGCGCCCGCGATCGCGTGGTCGCGGCTCGTCAGCACACTTTCGATCTCCGGCGCGAAGGTCGCCACCGCGGCGGTGAGCCAGCGGTTGACGAGCTCGTCGCCGCTTGAGGCGGTGCTCAGGTCGAACATGTGGAGGCGGTCGAGAATGTACGGTGCGGCGTGCAGCCATTCGTCTGTCACCCAGCGGTTGACGGAGAACAGCGTCGTCGGCAGGCCGACGAGGTCGATCGACAACGCCGCGATGTGGACGACGCGTGCGTCGCCCGTCTGCGGATCGAGCGGTCCGGCGATCGCTTCGACCCCGCCAAAGGCGTCGCGATCGAGAAACAGGTGGAAGTGACCATGCTCGCCGGCCTCGCGCTCCTCGGGCGGATGCGCGTGGTAGAACCAGCGGGCCTCGGTCGCCGCGTCGACCGCGTCATTGGGCGGATAGTGGGCCCAGACCCGGTGGTCGTTCTCGGGCACCACTCGGCGCATCAGCGGCATGCCACCCTCCGCCATCGCGACGGTGGTGGCGATCAGCTCGGCGGCTGCCGCGGCGCGGCGTTCGGCACCGGTCAGGCGCGGATCGATCAGCATGGGGGGTTCTTTCCGCTCCGCGACAGGAGGTGGTCGACGGCCGGCCCGGGGGGTGTCGGGCCGGCCGTCGGGCGCAGCAAACGTTACTTGGGCTTGCGCGCCTTCTTCGCGGCGCAGGGGTTCGCCGCGCAGGGGTTGGCCTTGGCCGAGCACGGGTTTGCCGAGCAGGGGTTCGCCTTGGCCGAACAGGGATTGGCTGAGCAGGGGCTGGCCTTCGCCGAGCAGGGGTTGGCCGCGCAGGGGTTCGCCTTCTTGCCGGCGCACGGATTGGCCGAGCACGGGTTCACCGCACGGGCGGCGGCCGCGCTGCAGGGGTTGTAGGTCTGCGCTGCAGCAGGTGCGGCAAGCGCGAGGCCACCCGCGACGGCGAGGAGGGCGAGCAGGTTGGGGGTGGTCTTGGTCATGGGGAATACTCCGGTTCTGTGTCGATGGAGCCGGGCGTCCGGGGTTTTCCGATCCCGCTCCGACGCCTTCCAAATGCCGGGTTGGGGACGGCAGCGGAAATGCCGATGGGCTATCCGTTCCATGCCTGGTGTGCCCGAACCTCGCCGTTGGCCGTGCGCCTGCCATGGGTTCACGTGGGACCGTCGTGAACGCTCGATTGTGCCGGGCCGGGCTCGTGCTGATGTTCCCCGGCACGGCTAGGTTCGCCGCAGCGGATGATCTCCACTTCCGGCCGGACCGTTACCGCTACTTGGTGCCGATCGACCTAATCGGTAGCGACGCGGCGGAGGATCTGCACTCGGGAGCGCACTTCCGGGTGTTCGCCGCGCTTCGGATCTGACGAGGTCAGCCACATCCCAACGTCATTAGCTCCGCCGCGGATGTGAATAGGTACACAGGACCGGTGACCCGAATGCCGGGCGGCCCCCGTCTCACGACCTGGCTCGAGATTTCGGAGCATTAGATGATGCCGACATGCCCGGATTGCAGCCGCAGCTGGCTTGGCCCTGACCCACGACATGGTTGAAGGCCGCGCCTGCCTCATCGGCAGGCGCGGCCAACGTCCTAGAGCTGCTTCCAGAACACGATCTTGGTCTGACCAGGCGCATAGAAGTCCCGGATGCGCGCCTCCTCGGTGAAGTCCTGCCCCGCGTAGAAGGCGCGTGCGCCATCCTGATCGGGATCGGTCGAGGTCTCCACTAGAAGAAGGCGTCCGTCGGCCCGGCGCAGAGAGGACTCAAGGTGGCGGAGCAGGGCGCCGCCAACGCCGCTCCGTTGATGATCGGAGCCGACCGCTATGGCCAGAAGGTTGTAGGTGCCTTCCGTCATCCGTTCCGGCTCGCAATAGGCGAACGCGACCGCACGCCCCCCGCCGATCGCCACCAGCCATGAGGAAAGTGACGCTCCGTCCAGGAATGGCTCGGCCATGTCGGCGAGCATCTCGGAGGGGAACAGGCCGCTGGTATCGAGCACACGGCGAATGTCGGTAAGGTCGTCGCGCTGGAGTGCGCGGATGATGAAATCTTGAGTCAATGCTTGAAACCTTGATTGAACCGCTGAGCGGTGGGTGCCTGAAGAGGGCGCGCGACTAGGGTCAGGGCACATAGGTGCCGTCCGTCTAGGCTGCGCGGGACGCTTTCCGGGGAAAGCGTGACATTCAGGCGGTCATCAAAGCTCCGGCGCGGGATCGTTCCGGCGCCTGGACTCTCCAACACGATTCACGTCTCGCGTCAATCGGGCGGAGCGCCGGCCCGATGCGGCAACGGCTGAAGCTGGGCGAGTGCCCATGGCGGCCATCGGCTCGGATCGTGGTGTCCAGGATGAGCGGCGCGCGTGCATCGAAAGCATAGGCAAGCGGCATTTCAGTTCCCTGCGGCGGAGGGGCATCTGGAGATCACGGCGGCGCACAGGAGCGTCCGCGCCGATCAGATGAAAAGGATCACCCCGATGCGTACTCCCAAGCTCTTCGCGTTTCTCGCCTCCGGCCTCGTCGCTGCCGCCGCTCTGCCGAGCGCCGCCTATGCCAAGACCGACGCCGTCTACACCGGCACGTTCAACAACCTCGCGCTGTCGGGTTACGACACGGTCGGCTATTTCACGCAGGGGCGCCCGGTCGTCGGGAATGCCTCGTTCTCGACGATCTACAAGGGCGCCGAGTTCCGCTTCGCCAGCGCGGCGAACCTCGCCAAGTTTAGGGCGAACCCGGCCGCCTATGCGCCGCAATATGGCGGCTACTGCGCTTGGGCGGTCAGCCAGGGCTATACGGCGTCGGGTGACCCGCAGGTCTGGAAGATCGTCGGCGGCAAGCTCTACGTGAACTACAACCGCGAGATCGGCGACAAGTGGTCGAAGAACATTCCCGGCTTCATTTC
The DNA here is from genome assembly GCA_023249095.1 of Candidatus Rokuibacteriota bacterium. Lineage (GTDB taxonomy): Bacteria > Methylomirabilota > Methylomirabilia > Rokubacteriales > CSP1-6 > AR31. The sequence goes on from JAHFDK010000198.1 coordinate 8,417, forward strand.
GGCCGCGAACAAGAACTGGCCGACCATTCTCGCGAGCTGATCGCGACCGATCACCAGCAACCTAAGGAGACCGAGTCATGTCCATCCTTCGCAAGGCGCCGATCGCGCTAGTCCTGTTCATCGCCTTCGTGTTCGTGCAGTCGCTGTTCTTCAAGTTCACCGACTCGCCCGAGACGCAGTACATCTTCGGGACTCTCGACGAATGGGCGGGCGGGCTCGGTCTCCCCGGGATCTTCGCGCCGAACGGGATCGCGTCGCAGTATGTCGTCGGCACCGCCGAGCTGGTGGCGAGCCTCGTGCTGCTGTCCAGCCTGCTGCCGCGGTTTCGCGCGATCCGCCCCTTGGGCGCGCTGCTCGCGCTCGGCGTGATCTCCGGCGCCATCTTCTTCCACCTGTTCACGCCGCTCGGCGTTTCGGTGCTCAACACCGACGGCACGCGTGACGGCGGCCTCCTGTTCGGCATGGCATGCGGCGTGTGGGCATCGGCGGCGGTGCTGCTGTGGACTGACAGGGACCGCATCCGGTCGCTGCTGCCGGCCGGTGCCGGGCAGCGGGCGATCGCCTGACCGACCGGCGGCGTGTCCACGCCAACGGTCCTCGTTATCTCCGCGCTGTGCGGCGTCGGCTTCGGCTACGCCGCACAGCGCGGAAGTCTGTGCGTCGTGAGCGCGACGGAGGCGCTGCTGGAGGGCGGTTCGCCGCGCGTGTTCCTGTCCTTCCTCCGCTGCAGCGTCTGGGTGGCCGCAATCTCGCTGCCGCTCGCCTGGGCGATCCCCGGTGATCAGCTTGACGGGTTCGCGGTGCCGACCCTGTTCACGGTCGTCGGAGGCCTGCTGTTCGGCATCGGGGCCGCGATCAACGGCGGCTGCTCCTTCGGGACGCTGATCCGGCTGGGCAGCGGCGATGCGAGCTTCCTGGCGACCCTCGCCGGCCTCGCCTTCGGCATCCTCCTTGAGCAGCAAGCCTCCCATCTTCATCCGATGGCCGCGCATTCCAGCCGCAGTCCACTGGAGGACGTAGCCGTCATTGGCGTTCTCGCGCTGCTCGCGGCCACTGCCTTCTGCGTGCGGGAGCTGATCGTCGATTTCCGACGACACCGCCGCGGCCCCCGCTGGCCGCCCGAGCGCGCGGCGATGGTGATGGGTGCCACCGGTGGGCTGCTGTACGCGCTGCACGGATCGTGGGCCTATACGCTCGCCATCGATCGCGGGCTCGCGGTCATGATGAGCGGCGGCATTCCCAATGCGGATCTGGCGTTGATCTTCCTAGCCTGCCTCGCGGGTGCGGCGCTCGGCGCGCGCCGCTTGCACCGCTTCCGGCCGCGGCTCAACCTGCCGGACGTGCCCAAGCACCTGCTCGGCGGCACGATCATGGGCGTCGCCGCGGCACTGGTGCCGGGGGGCAACGACGTGCTGGTACTCCATGCACTGCCGGCGCTCTCGCCGCATGCGCCGGTCGCCTACCTCGGGCTGGTGGCCGGCGCGGCTGGCGCCCTTTGGCTGTCTGCGCGCCTGCGCAGCCGGGCGGCGGTCTAGCGTCGGCCCGTGTCCGCAGCTGCAACGTGGCGAGCATCCGCCGTTCCCAGCCGGCGATACCGGTCTTCGGCATGCATCATGTAGTCGCGCGTTAGCGGCAGGGCGTCCCGGCGTCGCGTGAGCTGGATCTGGTAGTTCACGTGTCCGTCGTGCCGGAACGCGCATATCGCCCCGGCGAGGTAGAACTGCCACATGCGGAAGAACCGTTCGTCGTACAGCCTGACGATCTCGTCGCGCCTTTGGAGAACGCGGTCGTACCATTCCTCCAGGGTGTAGGCGTAGTGCAGCCGCAGCGTCTCGATGTCGGTCGGCCAGAGGTAGGCCCGCTCGATCGCGGGGATGAGCTGCGACAGCGCCGGGGCGTAGCCGCCGGGGAAGATGTAGCGTGTGGTCCAGGGATCGGTGGCGCCTGGTCCGTCGACGCGGCCGATCGTGTGGATCAGCGCCACGCCGTCGACGTCGAGAAGCTGGGCGACCTTCTCGAAGTATGTGCGGTAGTGTGGCAGTCCGACATGCTCGAGCATGCCGACCGATACGACGCGGTCGAACTGACCGACGACGTCGCGGTAGTCGATCAGTTCGAAGCGCACGCGGTCGGCGACGCCCGCGGCGGCGGCGCGCGCTCGCGCCACGCGGAGCTGATCCTCCGAAAGGGTGACCCCGAGCACGTCGACGTCCGCAACGCGGTGCAGGTACAGAGCGAGGCCGCCCCAGCCGCAGCCGATGTCGAGCACGCGTTGCCCAGGAGACAGTGCCAGCTTGGCGGCGATGTGGGCGAGCTTGTCCAGCTGCGCGCGTTCCAGGTCGTTGTCGCGATCGGCGAAGTACGCGCAGCTGTACTGCCACTCGGCGTCGAGGAAGAGCGCATAGAGCTGGTCGCCCAGGTCGTAGTGATGCGCCACGTTTCGCCGCGACCGGCGTGCCCAGTTCCACTGGTCGATGCTTGCCGCGATGCGCGAGTGCCGCCACAGCGCGACCCGGGTGGCGTTGTCGCGGTCCCACCGCAGGTTGTGGCCGACAAGATCGAGCAGATCGAGGACGTCGTCCCCATCTATGGTCATCGTCCCCGCCATCCACGCCTCGCCTGCCCCGAGTGCAGGACTGCGCGCCACGGCCCATTCCGCCGATGTGGTGTGGAAGTGGACCCGCACGGGACCTCGGCCGACCCGCGGCCGGCCGAACCGCCGCGGGCTGCCGGACACGCCCGCGACCTCGAGCTCTCCATCCTTGACGACGCGCGCCAGCACGCGATCGAGTGGCGAAATCATCGCGATGACCAGCCGACCTCGGGTGCGGACCATCTTCCGCCGACCGCGCGGCCTTCCAACACCGCTCGCACACTCAGTCCCATCGCCGATGGCATCTTCACGTCTCCCGCGTTCGGTCCGGCGCTCGGCTGAGCAGGCCGCGGAGCGGCCATCTAGTATGGGGTTGCGATCAGCCCTCTGCGACGAT
>JAHFDK010000199.1 GCA_023249095.1 Candidatus Rokuibacteriota bacterium
GTCGCAGCAGGTCGGCGATCTGCGGTTGCCCGCAATACTCGGCCCAGCCGAGGACGGTGGCGTGGTACTTGTCGTCGCGGATGTTGGGGTCGGCGCCGGCGTCCAGGAGCATTCGCGTGAGCTCGATGGCGCCGCCTTCCAATTCCGTGGCGACGTGCAAGGCGGTGTGATTGCAGTCCCAGAGCACGCGCTTGGCGTTCACGTCGACGCCGCGATCGATGAGCCACCGCACGGCGTCGGCGTTCTTTTTCGCGACGAGCAAGTGCAAGGCGATCGTGTCACGGCCGTCGGGACCGATCCGCGCGGGATCGTCCTGCAGCATGTGCGCCGCGAGGTCGTATCGCTTGAGGGTCACGGCCGAGAGCAGATCGAGCATCGCGCCGGCCTGCTCCAGCATCGCGATGATGCTGGGATCGGCGGCCTCGCGGACGGCGACGGTGAGTGCCGTCCCTCCGGTTTCGTCGGTGGCGTCGACACGCGCGCCCAGATCGAGCAGCAGGCGGACCATTGAAGGCCGATTCGCCGCCGCCGCGTGATGCAGCGGAGCGCGCTGATGCTCGTTGCGGCTCATGCGCGCCGTCAAGATCGAGGGAGCGTTCCGGACGAGGCGGCGTACGTCGTCGGCGCGGTTGAGCGCAATGGCGGACCAGATGTTCAGCTTCGCCCCCACGCGCAGCAGGTACTCGGCGACGTCTTCGCGCACGCGCCCGCGGCACGTCGCCCACCCGAGGACATTGACGTGATGGTCATCGCCTTCGCCGATCACGTCGGAGCCGGCCTCGACGAGCATCTCAACGATCTGGAGATCGGCGGCCTCGGCGGCGAAGTGCAGGGCGTAGGCGTTGTTGCCGTAGTCGCGGATGCCCACGTCAGCGCCGCGCTCCAGCAGCAGGCGCACGCACTCGATACGGTTGTTCCACGCGGCCTTGTGCAGCGCGGTCTGCGCGTGGAAATCGACGCCGCGCGCGTCGAGCAGCTCGGGATGGGCATCGAGCAGGCGACGCAGATCGTCGGCCCGTCCTTTGGCCGCAGCAGTCTGGAGGGCCTTGACGGTGTGCTTCACCTCGTCGCGCCGCTCGTCGCGTTCCTGATATTCACGCATGAGCAGCTCGATTTGCGGGTGGCCAAGAGTCTTGGCGATCTGATGAATGGTGCGGCCAGTCTCATCGGTCGTGCCGGGGTGGAGGCCGCTTTCGAGTGCTCGACGGACGGTGTCCAGGTCGCCGGTACGCGCGGCCGCGAAGACCCTTTCGCGGACGCTGTTGTCGACGGCGGCCTTGAGCGTCCGCCAGCTTCCGAAACCGTACTCGCGGGCGATGCGCAGCTGGGCGTCGGCCAGCTTTGCGGCGGCATCCTGGATTCGCATTTCCTTGAGGCGCTGGTTGGCTTCGTTCCGGAGATGCTCGAGATTGGCGCGAGCGGGAAGCTCTCGTGACATGGACAATGTTGAACGCAGCGCTGGAGCGGGCTGAGCCCTTCACGCGGACCGTTGGCCCCTCGATCGGGCCGGGCAAAAGGTACCGCGCCGGGGCGGCCCATCGCAAGGGAAATGCGTCACAGGAGGAGCCTGGACTTGCCGCTGGAATATCACGATAATCGCTCCCGAGTGAAAGGGGAACCCTCATGACCGAGCTCAGGCGCCCGCCGCGGAAACGCTCGCTCCGATCCCGCCTCACGGTCGCGCTCGCAGTCGGAGCGCTCAGCGCCGTCGTCGTCGTGGCGGCGCTTGCGCAGAGCGCCGGCAAGAGCGCCTTTATCGGGAAGCTGGAGGGCCCGGAGGTCGTGACCGACCCCGCGAAGCTGCCCAGGAATTTGAAGGAAGCGCCGCAACTGGCGGCGTTGGTCAAAGCGGGCAAGCTGCCCCCGGTGGCGGAGCGCATCGGGCAAGATCCGCTGGTGATCAAGCCGCTGCGCGAGATCGGCACGTACGGTGGCACCTGGCGCGGGGGCTTCACGGGGCCGGCCGACTTCTGGAACGGCTATCGGTGCTGTTCGGGGCCCGACCACTTGCTGTTCTGGGACTACACGGGCGACAAGGTCACGCCTAACATCGCCAGGGGCTATGAGATGCAGGATGGCGGACGAACGCTCGTCATCCACCTGCGCCGCGGGATGAAGTGGAGCGACGGCCGCCCGTTCACCGCGGACGACTTCGTCTTCTGGTTCGAGGACATCTACCGGAACAAGGACCTGATACCCACGCCTTCCGCGGCCATGGCGATCAACGGCAAGCAGGGCGAAATCCAGAAGGTCGACACCTACACGGTGAAGTTCAAGTTCCCGGAGCCGTACTACCTGCTGCCCGACGTGCTGGCGGGCTCCACGCCCCTCGGCGGTCATGCCCAGCAGGGGATGAACGGGATGGGCGGCTATGCGCCCGCGCACTACCTGAAGCAGTTCCATCCGAAGTACGTGGGCCAAGCCGAGCTGGACAAGAAGGTGAAGGACGCGAAGTTCGACAGCTGGGTGCGCCAGTTTCTGTTCAAGAACGACTGGGCGCTCAACCCTGAGCTTCCGGTTCTCACGCCGTGGAAGACGGCCACGCCGAGCAACACGGCCACGTGGACGCTGGAGCGCAACCCTTATAGCGTCTTCGTGGACACGGAGGGCAATCAGCTCCCCTACATCGACCGGGTGGTGCTGACCCTGGCCGAGAACCTGGAAGTCATCAACCTGCGCGCGATCGCGGGCGAGTACGACTTCCAGCAGCGGCACCTCGACCTCGGCAAGCTACCCGTGTTCATCGAGAACCAGCAGAGGGGCAACTATAAGCTCCACCTCGATCCGGGCGACTACGGCGGCGACATGATCATCAAGTTCAATCTGAGCTACGAGGCCGACCCGGAGATCGCGAAGTGGATGAACACGACCGACTTCCGGCGCGCCTTGTCGCTCGGGATCGACCGCGACCAGATCAACGAGACGTTCTGGCTGGGAACGGGCACGCCGAGCTCCGTGGTGCCCGCGGATAGTAACAAGTACAACCCGGGGCCGCAGTACCGGAAGCTCTGGGCCACGCTCGACGTCAAGAAGGCCAACGAGATGCTCGACAAGGTTGGCCTGAGCAAAAAGGACGGCGAAGGTTATCGGCTGCGTACCGACGGCAAGGGCCGGCTGCGCATCGAGATCATGACGCTGGGGGGCCAGTTCCTCCAGTTCACGCAGATCGCCGAGATGATCCGGGAGCAGTGGAAGAGGATCGGCATCGACCTGACCGTGCAAGAGGTGGAGCGCAGCCTGGCGCTCAAGCGCACCGCGGCCAACGAGCAACAGCTCGGGGCCTGGAACAACGACGGGAGCGAGCACCTCTTCACCTTCCCGCTCCACGTGTTCCCCTGGGAGGTCGCCGCGGTCTCGACCTCGGGACCGCTGTACGCTCGCTGGTTCCACTCCGCCGGCACCCAGGGCAAGGAGCCCCCGGTGCGCATGCGCGAGCTGATGGAGAAGTTCAAGAAGGCGTACGGGGTGCCGGAGAAGGAACGGATCGAGCTGGGCAAGGAGGTCTGGAAGATCGCCGCCGAGGAGGTCTACATCATCGGTGTGATCGGCATGGGCCCGGCCTCCATGGGCGTGCGCGTGGTCAAGACGAACATGGGCAACATTCCGTCGCGTCAATACAACAGCCCGGACGGCAAGACCCCGACGATCTCCCGGCCGGTGACGTTCTTCTACAAGAAGTAGGCGGCGCAGGCGCCCGGGTCACCGGCGAAGGGCGCCGGTGACCCGGGCCAAGCCATGCTGGTATACATCGGCCGCCGCGCCGTGCTCGCGATCTTCACGGTCTGGGCGATCTCCGTCCTGTCCTTTGCCATCATCCAGCTGCCGCCGGGTGACTACGTCACCTCGTACATCGCGCAGATGGCGGCGATGGGCAGCGTCGTGACCGATGAGGAAGCACAGAATCTGCGGATCCAGTACGGCCTGGGCCAGCCGATGTACGTTCAGTACCTGAAGTGGGTCAGGCTGATCGCCCAGGGCAACTTCGGCATGTCGATGGAGTGGAGGCGGCCCGTCACCGAGGTGATCGGCGAACGCCTGTGGTTGACGGTCGTGGTGTCGGTGGCCGCGTTGATCCTCACGTGGGTCCTGGCGCTGCCGATCGGCATTTACTCCGCGGTCCGACAGTACTCCGTGGGAGACTACCTGGCGACGTTCGTCGGCTTCATCGGCCTCGCCGTCCCCAACTTTCTGCTCGCCCTGGTGCTCCTCTATCTGGGGTTCGTGCTGTTCAACGCGCACATCGGCGGATTGTTCTCCGTGGAGTTTCAGGATGCGCCGTGGAGCGCGGCGCGCGTGTGGGACCTGCTGAAGCATCTCCCGATTCCGGCGTTGATCCTGGGCCTGGCGGGAACCGCGCAGCAAATTCGGATCATGCGCGCCAATCTGCTGGACGAGCTGCGCAAGCCCTACGTGGTGACCGCGCGCTCCAAGGGTCTGTCCGAGGCTCGGGTCATCGTGAAGTATCCGGTGCGGGTGGCCCTCAATCCGTTCGCCAGCACGATCGGCTACACGCTGCCGTATATAGTGTCGGGCAGCATCATCGTGTCCCTGGTGCTGGGATTGCCGACGGTCGGGCCACTCCTGTTGAAAGCCCTCATCGCCCAGGACATGTTCCTGGCGGGAACGATCGTGCTCTTGCTCGGGGTGATGACGGTGATCGGTACGCTGGTCTCCGACGTCCTGCTGGTGTGGATCGACCCGCGCATTCGACTCGAGGAGACCTGATGGCCGGGCCTGACGAGCAGCGCATCTTCGTGGCCTCGCAGTGGCAGTTGATGTGGTGGCGCTTCCGAAGGCACAAGGTGGCCGTGGCCAGCGGCGGCGTCGTCATTGGTTTCTATCTGGCGGTCCTCGGCGCGGACTTTCTCGCCTATGCGGACCCCAATGCCTCCGAGGCGCAGCGCTCGTTGATGCCTCCTCAGCCCGTCTACTGGTTCGACGGCTGGCGATTCAGTCCCCACGTCTACGCGGTCAAAGGCGCCCGCGACCCCCAGACCTTCAAGCGTGTCTATCGAGCCGACCCTGGCCAGAAGATCTCGATCCGGTTCTTCGCCGGGGGCTTCGAGTATCGGTTCCTCGGCCTGATACCGATGACGCGTCATCTGATCGGCGTCGACGGGGGCCTCGACGCCGGCAAGACGATCTTTGTGCTGGGCACGGACGTGCAAGGACGCGACCTGTGGTCGCGGTTGATGTACAGCACGCGCATCTCGCTCACGATCGGGCTGTTCGGGGTCACGGTGAGCCTCGTCCTGGGCGTCGTCCTGGGCGGACTCTCGGGATTCTACGGCGGGATCGCCGATACGCTGATCCAGCGGGTCATCGAGATTCTCCGCTCGATCCCGACGATTCCGTTGTGGATGGGGCTGGCCGCGGCCCTCCCCCGCGACTGGTCCATCTTGCAGATCTATTTCGCCATCACGATCATCATCTCGCTCCTGGGGTGGACGGAGCTGGCGCGCGTCGTTCGCGGACGTTTCCTGGCCATGCGCGAGGAGGACTTCGTCGTCTCCGCCCGTCTGGTCGGGTGTAGCCAGATGCGAACCATCTTCGTGCACATGGTGCCGTCATTCATGAGCCACATCATCGCGGCCACGACGTTGGCCCTGCCCGCGATGATCATCAGCGAGACCGCCCTCAGCTTCTTGGGCCTGGGCTTGCGCCCGCCCGCGATGAGCTGGGGCGTCCTGTTGCAGCAGGCCCAGAACGTTCAGACGGTGGCCATCTCCCCGTGGCTGATGATCCCGGCCGTGCCCGTGATCATCGTGGTCATGGCCTTCAACTTCCTGGGCGACGGACTGCGGGACGCCGCCGATCCCTATGGGCGCTGAGATCGCGACCTCCCTCCCGCAGCCGACGCTTCTGTCCGTACGAAATCTGAAGACGTACTTTGCCCAGGATGAGGGCACGGTGAAGGCGGTGGACGGGGTCAGCTTCGATCTTTATCCGGGGGCGACCCTCGGCATCGTCGGCGAGAGCGGCTGTGGCAAGAGCGTCACGGCCCGATCGATCCTGAGAATCGTCGACCGGCCGGGCCGGATCGTCGAAGGAGAGATCAAGTTTCGTCGGCCGGCCGGCGACGGCGGGGCGGGGGGGGGCCAGGTGGTCGACCTGGCGAAGCTCGCGCCGAATGGCCTGGAGATGCGGGCGATCCGCGGGGCCGAGATCGCGCTCATCTTCCAGGAGCCGATGTCCTCGTTCAGTCCCGTTCACAGCGTCGGCAGTCAGATCATCGAGGCGATCCTGCTTCACCAGCAGGTCAGTCGGCGCGACGCGCGCGCCATGACGATCGAGATGCTGCGGCGAGTCGGCGTGTCATCGCCGGAGGAGCGCGTGGACCAGCTCTCGAATCAGCTGAGCGGAGGCCTGCGTCAGCGGGCCATGATCGCGATGGCCCTCTCGTGCAATCCGACCCTGCTGATCGCCGATGAACCCACGACCGCTCTCGACGTGACCACCCAAACGCAGATTCTCGAGCTGATGCGCCAGCTCCAGCAGGAAGACGGGATGGCGATCATGCTCATCACCCACGACCTGGGCGTGGTCGCCGAAATGGCGACCGACGTGGCGGTGATGTACCTTGGCCGCGTGGTCGAGCAAGCGCCGGTCGACGCGATATTTCACGCCCCCCGGCACCCCTACACGCGGGCGCTCCTTCGTTCCATCCCCCGTATTCGATCCCGCTCGAACGAGCGACTGACCCCGATCGCGGGCTCGGTACCGCACCCATACGACCGGCCCCCGGGGTGCCCCTTCCATCCGCGCTGCGCCGACTTCATCGCGGGCACGTGTGATCGGGCTGCGCCGAGCCTGCGGGCGGTCGGCGATCAGCACAGCGTCAGTTGCTTTCTCTACGAGTAGGCGGCTCGAGATTCCGGCGTTGAGTTCCATTCCTCATCAGCCCTTGCTCCGGGTCGCCGGCTTGCAGAAGCTCTTTCCCATCCGGAAGGGCTTCCTGAAGCGGACGGTGGGCTACGTCCGCGCGGTCGACGGCATCGACTTTCATATCGATGAGGGTGAAACGTTGGGCCTGGTCGGGGAGAGCGGGTGCGGGAAGACCACCACCGCGCGCTGCATTCTGCGGGCGATCGAGCCGACCGGGGGCCAGATCTTCATCCGGCTCACGGCGGGTCCGGTGGTCGAGATGGGCCAGATGCGCCCGTCGGAGCTGCGGGCGCTGCGTCGAGAGATGCAGATGATCTTCCAGGATCCGTTCACCTCGCTCAATCCCCGCATGACGCTGCTCGACCTCGTCGGCGAGCCGTTGCTCGTCCACGGCATGAAGAGCCGGCGGGAGCGTGAAGAACGCGTGGCGGAGCTCTTGCGCCACGTCGGGCTGCGTCCCGAGTATATGCGGCGGTTCCCCCATGCCTTCAGCGGGGGTGAGCGACAGCGCATCGGCATCGCCCGGGCCCTGGCCCTGCATCCTCGCCTGGTGGTCGCCGACGAGCCGGTCTCAGCCCTGGACGTCTCGGTGCAAGCCCAGATCCTGAATCTCTTGCGCGACCTGCAGGCCGACTTTCGGCTGACCTATCTCTTCGTGGCGCACGACCTGAGTGTCGTGAAACACATCAGCAACCGCGTGGCCGTGATGTACGTCGGGCGCATCGTGGAGCTGGCCGAGACCGACGAGCTCTTCCGGGCCCCGAAGCACCCCTACACGGCGGCGCTCCTGTCCGCCGTTCCGGAGCCGGATCCTCGCACACGCTCCCGGCGCATCGTGCTGCAAGGCGAGGTGGCGAATCCGGCCTCTCCCCCCAGCGGCTGCTATTTCCACCCGCGCTGCCCGTACGCCATCGAAGTGTGCCGGACCCAGACGCCGGCCTGGCAGGAGATCTCTCGCGGCCACTTCGTCGGCTGCCACCGCGCCCACGAGCTCCAGCTCGCCGGCGTGGAGTGACGCGATCCGACGCCTTTGACAACGCAGATGTACGGGCGTAGGTTGCCGACCCAGACGGGAGGTGGCCCATGCACAAGACCTTCAAGGTCCTCGACAGCGACATCCACATCATCGAGCCCCCCGATCTGTGGCCGCGGTACATCGATCCCGCCTTCCGGGACCGTGCGCCGCGCGGTCTCACCGAAGACGAGGGCGACTTGCGTCTTGTGCTCGATGGCAAACCCTGGGGTCGGGTGGCCATCGACGCGGATCGCGCCCGCCGCCGTCAGGGACGTAACCATGCCCTCAACCAGGAGCGCTGGCGGCCGTACGCGGAGCGGGGGTGGACGTCCAAGGTCCAGCTCGAGGCGATGGATATCGAGGGCATCGACGTCGCCGTGGTCTATCCCTCGCGGGGCCTCTTCGCCCTGACGATTCCCGACATGGAGCCGCGGCTCGCCGCGGCCATGGCGCGCGCCTACAACGACTGGCTCTACGAGTTCTGCCAGGAGAACCCCGAACGCCTGCTCGGCGCCGGCATGATCTCCCCGTTCGACGTCAACGACGCCGTGGCGGAGGCTCAGCGCTGCGTGCGGGAGTTCGGCTTCCGGTCAATGTTCCTGCGACCGAACGAGGTGAACGGGCGGAACTGGCACGATCCGTACTACGAGCCGCTGTGGGCCGCGCTCGAGGAGCTGGAAGTCCCGCTGGGGTTCCACGAGGGGTCGGGCTCGCAGCTGCGGCAGGTGGGCGAGCAGTTCGGCGCCAACACGATGCTGAAGCACATTTACTCGCACCCGGTCGAGCAAATGCTCACCGCCGGCGCCTTCTGCACGGGCGGCATCTTGGAGCGTCATCCCCGGCTGCGCGTGGCCTTCCTCGAGGGCAACTGCAGCTGGGTGCCCTTCCTGCTCTGGCGGATGGACGAGCACTGGGAGTGGCTCGGCGACGTCTATGCCCGCGAGCTGACGATGGCCCCCAGCGCGTACTTCAAGCGGCAGTGCTTCGTGTCGGTGGAGTGCGACGAAGAGCCGGTGAAGCACGTCATCGACGCCATCGGCGACGACCGGATCGTCTTCTCGACGGATTTCCCGCACGGGGACTCGAAGTTCCCGCGGGCGGTGGAGTCGTTCTTGAAGCTGCCGATCTCCGAGCAGAGCAAGCGCAAGATTCTTTGGGACAACTGCGCAGCGTACTACGGGCTTCCTGCCTGACCGGGAGGGTGCGCGATGACGACGTACAAAATCATCTCAGCCGATTCCCACATCGTCGAGCCGCCGGACCTGTACACGAACCGGATCGAGCCGAGGTTCAAAGACCGGGCGCCCCGGATGGAGCGGATGGAAACCCCCACGGGCCGCAAATACGACGCCTGGTTCATCGACGGCCAGCAGGTCGGCACCCTGGGCGCCGTGATGCAGGCGGGACAACGGTTCGAGGATCCGTCCCAGATCGACTTCCTGGGTATGTGGGAAGACGTCAGGCTCGGCGCCTACGATCCGCAGGCGATGATCAAAGAGAACGAGATGGACGGTGTGTGGGGCTCGTGCCTGCAGCCGAGCCAGGGCCTCTTCTGGTACCGCATCCCGGACAGCGCCCTGCTCTCCGCGATCTGCCGCGTCTACAACGACTGGATTGCGGACTTCTGCAAGCCCTATCCCGATCGCCTCAAGGGCATTGCCATGCTCAACGTGGACGATGTCGAGGCGGCCTCGCAGGAGCTGGAACGCTGCGCGAAGCTCGGCCTGGTCGGAGCGTTCATCCCCGTCTCGCCGCTGGCCGATCAGCCCTATCGTCACGCGATCTACGAGCGCCTCTGGTGGACCGCGCAAGACGTCGGGCTGCCGCTTCTGCTGCACATCGGGACGCCGCGCGGCGGCATCCCGGGCTGCGAGTTCACCATGAACCTCAGTGAGCTCACCGGGGCCGGCCGGTCCACCACGGACTACTGGGTGCGCTACTCACTGTCCGCCATGATCTTCGCGGGCGTCTTCGATCGGTGTCCCCGGTTGAAGGTCGGCTCCGTCGAGCACGAGGCAGCATGGATTCCTCACTGGCTCAAGCAAATGGATTTCACGTATCGGGAGCGGCCGGTGTTCACGCGGGGATGGAAGTCGCGAGAGGGGCTCCTGCCGAGCGACTACTGGCGCCGTAACATGTTCGTGGAGTTCATGGAGGACGACCTCGGCATCCAGCTGCGCGACACGATCGGCGTCGACAACATGCTCTGGGGAAGCGACTTCCCGCACGCCGAATCGACCTGGCCGAAATCCCGGGACTTCCTGAGCCGCATCTTCGCCGGAGTTCCCGAGGCGGACCTGCGCAAGGTCACCTCGGAGAACGCCGCGCGGCTGTTCGGCTTCAAGGTGAGCTAGCGCTCTGGATCCGAGTCCGCGCGACAGGCTGGACGGGTTCGTGGCGGCGACCCGGGTGTCCGAGCTGTCGCCGGGCGCGATGAAGTGGGTGGTCATCGACCGTGAACGCGTGCTCATCGCGCACGTCGACGGCGCCTTTTACGCGCTCCGGGATTGCTGCGGCCACCTGGGGGCGCCCCTCTCGACGGGGACGTTGGTGGGCTATGTCATCGAGTGCCCGCTGCACTACGCGTGCTTCGACGTGCGCACGGGCAAGCTGCTGAGCGGGCCCGTCGCCGCGGACGTGGCCGGCTATCAGGTGCGGGTCGACGGCGACACGGTGTACGTGAAGCGGTAGTCGCGGATCGAGCCAGACGCCAGGCGCCCGCGTCGGGCACCCCGATGGCAACCGGGGTGCCCGACGCTCTCCTGCGGCGCGCGCGCGTCCCCCTACGCCGTCGGGCGCGCCACGAAGCCGTAGCGCGCGTTCGTGCGCGCGCCTCCCGCGGCGAGGTACTCCGCTTTGATCGCGACGATCTTGTCGGCGGTGATGCCGTGGGCAGTCTTGGGACGCAGCCCATAGAGGCGCGCCGAGTTGCCGCCGAACACGGCGCGCTTCACGGGGCCGTCGGCGGGCCCCAGCGGCTTGAAGCCGTGTTTCTTCTGCATGTCCTCCGGGATCTCGAGCCGGCGAAACGCCTCGATCTGCCACTGGGGCGAGCCGTACCAGAGTGAATCGGTGCCCCAGATGACATGGTCGGAGCCGAGACCCCTCACCAGCGTGCCGATGAAGGCCGCGGCAAAGCGCGGGTTCGCGACGGCGCACGTCGCGAACGCGGTCCCCACCTCGCCGTAGACGTTCTTCACGCCGAGCTTGCTCGGAATCTCGGCCAGATCGGTCGCCCACTTGATGCGACCGGTCTGCTCGAACTCGGCGAGCACGGCGTCGGGCTTCTCCATGAAGGGGCGGAGCGCCCCGTGGTACATGACGAAGTTGATCTTGGGCCAGTCTTTGGCCGCCTTGCCGACGTCCTTGACCGTCGCGTACTCCCAGACCCCCGGCCAGGACGTCTCGTAGTCGGCCGGCAGGAGCCCCTTGTGAATACACACAGTCGTGATGCCGGACTTCACGGCCTTCTC
>JAHFDK010000200.1 GCA_023249095.1 Candidatus Rokuibacteriota bacterium
GGTTACCTCAGCTCTACCCCGGGGCTGAGGACGTGGTCCTGAAGCCCATGTTCGAAAACCTGCTGACTCGTGATCCCAAGACCGGCGAGCTGGCTCCCATGCTGGCGGAGCGCTGGCAGGTTTTGGATGGCGGTCGCACCTGGAAGTTCTATCTTCGCAAAGGAGTCCAGTTCCACCGGGGAGCCGGCGAAGTCACAGCGGAGGACGTCAAGTTCACCTTCACCGCGATTGCCAAGGAAGGCTCCGCCAATTCGCTGGCGCCGGAGTTTCGGCTGATCAAGAGCATGGAGATCGAGGATCGCCACACCATCACCGTGCGCTTCGACAAGCCCTCAGTGGTGTTCGGCAACAAGGTGACCCAGGGGCTGTTCGCGTCGGTGGCCTTCATACAGTCCAAGCGCCACATCGAGGGTGTGGGCGAGGAGGCGGCTGAGCGACAGCCGGTGGCAACGGGGCCCTTCAAGTTCGTCGAGCACGTCCGCGGCGACCGGATCGTTTACGAGGCCGTGGAGAACCACTGGCGGACGACGCCCCACTGGAAGCGTCTGGTGTTCCTGAAGGTGCCCGAGCCGGCCACGCGCATGGCCATGCTGCGAGCCAGCACCGTCGACGTGATCGAGATCGGCGGCGAGTACGTGGACGAGTTGAAGAAAGTGGGAGTGCGAACGCTCGTCATGCCCAACGTGTCGTGGGTCTACGTCATCTTGGGGGGGCAATGGCCCACCAAACCCACCTACGACCCCAAGGTGCCGTGGGCGCAGCCCGACGCCGAACGTGCTCGCAAGGTCTCAACCTGGCGGTCGACAAGCACGCCATCATGCAGCGGATGCTGGGGGGCTTGGGGACCGTGGCTGGGTCGTGGCTCGCCTACCCCAACGACCCGTGGAACACGGAAGCGTTGAAGAAGCCGTATCCATACGACCCGGCCAAGGCGAAGGCGCTGCTCACGGAGGCGGGGTATCCGAGCGGCTTCGACGTGACCATGAATCTCACGGCTTGGCCCGGGCGTGGCTTTCTCCCGGATGTCGGAGAGGCTGTGGCGACGTACTGGGAGAAGGTGGGCATCAAGGTCAAGCGTCGGCCCCTGGACCGAGCGATCTTCATGGCGGACTTCCGGGCGCGGGCGTACTCGGGGGTGACCCTGGCCTATGCCGCCCCGTTGGTGGCTCCTGAACCGTGGGAGGTCCTTTTCCGCGGTGGGTACACCAAGGCTGCGTTGAACCTGTTCATGGAGCATCCCAAGCTCGATGAGTTCATCGACCGTCTCGCCGTCGAACCCAACCACAAGGAGCGAGTCCGCATCATGCGGGACGAAATGGGACCGTGGCTCTACGAGTACATCCCCGGCGTCGCCATCGGCGCCGCTCACAACATTGCCGGGCTGGGGCCGAAGGTAGGGGAATGGCCGCTGATCCCCGGCCACATGGGATTTCACAACTGGGAGTATGTGACCCGGGCGCGATAGCGGGACATGAATCGTCACGCCCTACGAGGAAACACACCGACGAGACACTAAGTACCGTCTTTCATAAATATGACGACATATTTTAGAGCGAGTGCTCAAGTCAGTTCTGGCACGCTGGGCGGTGGAGGTACCATCGCCTATGCCCAGGGTGAGCCCGTATCGGATCGAGCTGACCCGTACGGAGCGAGAGGAACTCGAAGCGCGAGCACGGCGGTATACGTCACCGTATCGAGACGTTGTCCGTGCGAAGCTGGTGTTGCTCGCCGCCCAGGGCGTGTCCAATGAGGTCATCGCCGCGCGCCTCGATCTACCGCGCCAAGTCGTCAGCAAGTGGAGAAAACGCTTCTGGCGGCACCGGCTGCCGGGCCTCGAGGAACTGCCTCGAGGCGGGCGGCCGGCCCGCTTTTCCCCCCCGAGTCGTCGTCGCCGTCAAGGCCCTCGCGTGTGAGCTGCCCGCGCAGCGTGGGTTGCCGCTGGCGCGCTGGTCGCTGAGCGATCTGCAGCAGGCCGTCATCGCGCAAGGGCTGGTCGCCCAAATCAGTGGGGCCACGCTGTGGCGTTGGCTCAGCCAGGACGCCCTCCGCCCGTGGCGGCATCGCAGTTGGATCTTCCCCCGCGATCCGGCGTTCGCTGTGAAGGCTGAGCGCCTCCTGGATCTCTACGCCGGGCGCTGGGACGGCAGGCCGCTCGGCCCGCGGGAGTACGTCCTGTCGGCCGACGAGAAAACCAGCATCCAGGCTCGACTCCGGATTCACCCCTCGCTCGCCCCCGCCGCGGGGCGCCCGATGTACGTCGAACACGAATACGAGCGGGGCGGAGCGTGGGCCTATCTGGCCGCGTGGGATGTGCATCGGGCCAAGGTGTTCGGCCGGTGCGAGGCGACGACGGGCATCGCGCCCTTCGGTCGCCTCGTCGCGCAGGTGATGACCCAAGAGCCCTACCGGTCGGCGCGCCGGGTGTTTTGGGTCGTCGACAACGGGTCCTCCCACCGCGGCGCGCGCGCGCGGGTGCGGTTGCGCGCCACCTGGCCCCGCCTCGTCCTCGTCCACACGCCGGTCCACGCCAGCTGGCTCAACCAGATCGAGATCTATTTCTCGATCGTCCAGCGCAAGGTCCTGACGCCGAACGACTTCGCCTCGTTGGCCGAGGTCGAGGACCGCCTGCTCCGCTTCCAAGATCACTACGAACGAGCGGCGACCCCGTTCCAGTGGACCTTCACCCGCCAGGATCTTGCTGCGCTCCTGGCCAAGCTCGTTGCCAAGCATCGCTTGGCCGCAGCTGCATGACCGGTCGATACGTCATCGTAATTGCGGGTCAGAGTACTAAGGATCGGGAGCGCAGTCGCGCGCAATGAGGAGGTCCGAGATGCGTCACCTCCTGGTACGAATCGCTCTCGTGCTGTTCTTCCTGCTGGCGGCGCTCGGCACCGAGGTCGCTGCGCAAAGCCAGCCGGACGGTCAACTGACGATCGCCTTCGACGTCTCGCTCGCTCCCTCGTTCCTCGAACCGGCCGAGACCCCGGGGATCGGCACTCCGTTCGTGTTCCTCTATGCCCTGCACGACGCGCTGGCCAAGCCCCTGCCGGGCAACGACATGGCGCCGTGCCTGGCGGAGTCCTGGCGGGAGAGCGCGGACGGGCTCACGTACGAGTTCAAGCTGAGGGAGGGCCTCCGGTTCCACAATGGCGACCTGTTCGCGGCCGAGGACGTGAAGTTCAGCTTCCACCGCTACCGGGGCACCGCGGCCAAGCTGCTCCACGAGCGGGTGAAGGCCGTGGAGGTCGTCGACCCGCATCGCGTGCGTTTCGTGCTGCAGGCACCGTGGCCGGACTTCCTGACGTTCTATGCCACCCCCGCCACCGGCGCGGCGTGGGTCGTACCGAAAAAGTACATCGAGAAGGTCGGGGAGGAGGCCTTCAAGAAACACCCTATCGGGCTCGGGCCCTACCGATTCGTTCGCATGACCCCCGGCGTTGAGCTGGTGCTCGAGGCCAACGAGCAGTACTGGCGCAAGAAGCCGTCGGTCAAGCGCATCGTCATCAAGGGCATCCCCGACCGCACGACACGGCTGGCCATGCTCAAGACCGGGGAGGCCGACATCGCCTACCTGATGATCGGCGTCGAGGCGGAAACCGTGAAGGCGGACCCTAAACTGCGCCTGGCTCAGGTCATCCCGTCCGCGGTCTGGTGGCTGGACTTTCCCGAGCAGTGGGGTAAAGCGAAGTCCCCCTGGCAGGATCGCCGGGTCCGGCTGGCCATAAACCTGGCGATCGACAAGCAGGCCGTCAACCAGGCGGAGCGCCTGGGGTTCTCGCGGCTGACGGGGTCGATAATCCCGAGCGTCATGGACTTCGCCCTGCGCATCGAGCCGCATCCCTTTGACCCCACGCACGCCAAGCGCCTCCTGGCGGATGCGGGCTATCCGAACGGCTTCGACGCCGGCGACTTCACTCCGGTCCCGCCCTTCACCAGCTTCGGGGAGGCCGTGGCCAACTATCTGACCGCGGTGGGCATTCGCAATCGGGTGCGCAGCATGGAGCGGGCAACCTTCTTCGAGGCCTGGAGGACGAAGAAGCTCACGGGCATCATCATGGGGGCGTCGGCCGGACTGGGCAACGCCGCCGCGCGGCTCGAAGCGTTCGTCATCAGCACGGGCACGTACGCCTACGGGGGATATCCTGACATCGACGACCTGTTCCGGCAGCAGGGGCAGGAGCGCGACCGCCGGAAGCGCGAGGCGATGCTGCACCAGATCCAGCGGCTGATGCACGAGCGCGTCATGCATGCGCCGATCTTCGAGCCGGCGACGCTGCACGGCGTGGGACCACGGGTCGAGGAGCCCGCGGTGGGCCTCAACTCGCTGCTGTATTTCGCGGCGCCCTATGAAGAGATGCGTCTCAAGAAGCCGTAACCTTGGAGTAGGATATCCGCACCTGACCAGACTCCAGGGCTTTCGACGCGACATGAGGAGATGTCCATGGGCAAGCGCGGCACCGGCGGACTGATCGCCGCCCTCCACGTCATCTGGATCCTCGCGCTGGTCGTGACGGCGCTACTTTGGCTGCCGGCCCAGGCCCCGGGGCAAGCGGCCAAGCCGGAAGGGACGCTGACGGTGGCGGTGGCCACCTTCGGTAACGAGCGCTGGTTGCCCCACCTCTACGTCGGAGCCGAGGACGTTGTGCTCAAGCCCCTGTGGGAGAACCTATTGAGTCGAGATGGCAAGGGCAACCTCATCCCCATGCTGGCCGAACGGTGGGAGGTCTCGGATGGGGGACGGACCTGGAAATTCTATCTGCGCAAAGGCGTCCGATTCCATGGAAGCGGGCCGGAGCTCACCGCCGAGGACGTCAGATTCACCTTCGCCTCCATCGCCAAGGAAGGCTCCGCCAACTCGATGGCGCCGGAGTTTCGGATGGTCAAGAGCATGGAGGTCGAGGGCCCGTATACGATCACCGTGCGATTCGACAAGCCGTTCGTAACGCTGGGCAACCGGGTTACGCACGGATTGTTCGCCTCTGTCGCCTACATCCAGTCCAAGAAGTATATCGAGAGCGCCGGGGAGCAAGGGGCGGAGCGCCAGCCGCTCGGCACGGGGCCCTGGAAGTTCGTAGAGCACGTCCGCGGCGATCGCATCGTCTACGAGGCGGTTGAGAACCACTGGCGGGCGACGCCCCACTTCAAGCGGCTGGTGTTCGTGAAGGTGCCAGAGCCGGCGACTCGCATGGCCATGCTGCGGGCCGGAAGCGCCGACGTCATCGAGATCGGCGGCGAGTACCTGGACGAGCTGAAGAAGGTGGGGATGCGGACGATTACCATGCCTAACACGGCCGCGATCTGGGTGATCCTGGGAGGGCAGTGGCCCACGAAGCCGACCTACGACCCGAAGGTGCCCTGGGCGCAGCCCGACGCCGAGCGTGCGAAGAAGGTGCGCCTGGCCCTCAACCTGGCAGTGGACAAGAAGGCCATCATCGAGCGAGTGCTCGGCGGGGTGGGGACCCCCGTCGGAACGGTCAACTACTACCCTACCGACCCCTGGATCTCTGATGCCTTGCTGAAGCCGATCGCGTACGACCCGACCCGGGCGAAGACGCTGCTCGCGGAAGCGGGTTATCCCAACGGCTTCGAGGTCACGATGAACCTGACCGCCTGGCCGGGGCGAGGATTCCTCCCCGACGTGGGCGAGGCGGTGGCGACCTACTGGGAGAAGGTGGGTCTCAAGGTCAAGCGCCGTCCCGTGGACCGGGCGGTGTTCTCAGCGGATTTCCGGGCGCGGTCGTATCCGGGGGTGGCGCTGGCCTACGCCGGACCCATCATTGCCCCTGAGCCCTGGGAGCTGTTCATCCGCATCTCCCATACGAAGTCGGCGGTGCATCTGTTGGTCGAGCATCCCAAGCTCGATGGGTTCATCGAGCGCCTGGGGGCGGAAGCGAGCGCCGCCGAGCGAACGCGGATCATGCGCGACGAGATGGGGCCGTGGCTCAACGAGTACATGCCGGGCGTCGCCATCGGGGCGACGCACTCGATCGCCGGCGTGGGGCCGAAGGTAGCGGATTGGCCGTTGATCCCCGGCCACATGGGCGTCCACAACTGGGAGTACGTGAGCCGAGCGGCCAGGTAGGCGAACACGCACATGTGGCGGTACCTGACTGGGCGGGTGTTGCAGACCATGCTGAGCTTGCTGGTCGTGATCAGCATCGTCTTCGTCCTGACGCGTTTCTCGGGGAATCCGGTCCACCTGTTGCTGGACGTCAACGCCACCGAACGCGATCAAGAGATCCTGATGCGCCATCTCGGCCTGGATCGCCCCCTGCCCGTCCAGTACGGGATCTACGTAAGGAACGTCTTCCTGGGCGACTTCGGGAACTCCGTGCTCACCAGGAGGCCCGTCGTCGAGCACATCTGGGAGCGCCTGCCCGCCACCGTCGAGCTGGGTCTGGTGGGCATGGTCCTCAGCGTCCTCATCGGCGTCCCCCTCGGGATGTACTCCGCCGTGCGGCGGGGAGGTGTCCTGGACACCGGCGCGCGGGTGTTCGCCGTGCTCGGACAATCGATGCCCGCGTTCTGGCTGGGCCTCATGTTGATCCTGTTCTTCGGCGTCGTGCTGGGGGTGCTGCCCGCTGGCGGCCGGGGTGGCCTCCTGCACCTGATCCTCCCCGCCTTCACGCTCGGCTACTTCACCTCCGCCGCCATCATGCGCCTGACGCGCTCCGCAATGCTGGAGGTGCTCGGATCCGACTACATCAAGTTCGCCCGGCTGAAGGGGCTGCACGAGCAGGTCGTGCTCTGGAAGCACGGCCTGAAGAACGCGCTGCTGCCGGTCGTCACCTTCGCCGTCATGCTCTTCGTGCAGTTCCTGGGAGGCGCCGTGGTCACCGAGACCGTGTTCGCCTGGCCGGGCCTGGGACGATTGCTCCTCGAAAGCATCACCACGCGTGACTACCCGATCGTGCAGGCCGGCGTCCTGGTGCTGAGCGCCCTCTATCTCACGGGGAACCTCATGGTGGACCTGCTGTACAGCTACCTCAACCCGAGGATTCGCCATGCGCGCTCGTAGGCGCGAGATCCCCTGGTTCCCCGGCGTGGTTCTCGCCACGCTGGTCTTCACCGCAGTGTTCGCGGCCTACCTGGCGCCGCATAGCCCCACCGAGGGCGACATCACCCAGAAATTGATTCCGCCAATCTGGATGGAGCAGGGCGATTCGGACCATCCGCTGGGAACCGATCGCTTCGGGCGCGACGTCCTGAGCCGGATCATCTACGGCAGCCGGATCTCCCTCATCGTCTCCCTCATCGCGATCGGGGTGGCGGGTACGGTGGGCACGCTGCTGGGTCTGATCGCCGGCTATCGCGGCGGCGTCACCGACGCGGTCCTCATGCGACTGACCGATGTGGGACTGTCGTTGCCCACCATCCTCATCGCGGTCGTGCTCGTCGCCGTCTCCGAGCCGAGCTTCCGCAATGTCATCCTCGTCATCGCGCTGCTGCTCTGGCCGCGCTTCGCGCGGCAGGTGCGCGGCGAGACGCTGGCGATCAAGGAGCAGGACTTCGTGGCGCTGGCGGTCGTGGCCGGCCGCTCGAGCGCCTGGATCATCTCGCGTCACATCTTCCCCAACGTGGTGCCCACGCTTCTCGTGATCTCCACGCTGCAAGTGGGCTACGTGATCCTCCTGGAAGGCACGCTGAGCTTCCTGGGCGTTGGGGTGCCGCCGCCCAGCCCGGCCTGGGGGTTGATGATCGCTGATGGCCGTGGGTTCCTGGCCACCGCCTGGTGGATCTCGTTCCTCCCGGGACTGGCGATGGTCTTGACCGTCTTGGCGGTCAACCTGATGGGCGACTGGCTGCGTGACCATCTCGACCCCAAGCTCCGGCAGCTCGGGCGAGCCGCCGTGCTCGAAGCGCCCGCGGCCGCATCCGTGGGGCCCACGGTTGACGAGGCTCCGGTTCGAGGCGCGCCCGCCGGCGGAGGCGGAGGGTAGGTCACGAGGCACGCCGGACCCCGCGAGGATCTGAAGCTCAAAGCCCAGTGATCGTTCGCGTCGGGCGCTATGTCGTCGTGCGCCCGCGGCGAGTCATCGTGGCCGCAGCCCGTGGAGCTCCCGACAGAGGATGAGCAGGGCAGTCATGCGTGAGTCCGCGCCATTGCTGGTGGTGGAAGACCTCAAGACACACTTCTTCACCCGCCGCGGCGTCACCAAGGCGGTGGATGGAGTCAGCTTCACGCTCCACGCCGGCGAGACGCTGGCCCTCGTCGGCGAATCGGGGTCTGGCAAGTCCGTGACCTGCCTCTCGCTGGTGCGGCTGGTCCCCGAGCCCGCCGGGCGGATCGTCGGGGGTCGCGTGCTGCTCGAGGGAGAAGATCTTCTGCAGAAAAGCTCAGCGGAGATGCGGCGGGTGCGGGGGAAGAAAATCGCCATGGTGCTGCAAGACCCCCTGACTTCCCTCAATCCCGCCCTGACGATTGGAACACAGGTGAGCGAGGTCGTGCGGCTCCATCAGGGGCTGCGCGGCACCCCCCTGCGTGAGCGCGTGCTGGAGGCGCTGCGCCGTCTTCGCATCCCGGCCGCCGACACGAGGCTTCGCAATTACTCGCATCAGTTCAGCGGGGGGATGCGGCAACGGGTGTCGAGCGCCATCGCGCTCTCGTGCGCCCCACGCCTGCTCATCGCCGATGAGCCCACCACCGCGCTGGATGTGACCATCCAGGCCCAGTACCTGGAGCTCCTCAAAGAGGTCCAGGCGTCGGCCGGGGTGGCGGTCATTCTCGTCACGCACGATTTCGGCATCGTGGCGGCTATCGCCGACCGGGTGGCGGTGATGTACGCCGGGCGGATCGTGGAGATGGGAAGCACGCTGCAGGTCTTCGACAACCCGAGTCACCCCTACACGCGAGCGCTTCTGCGCTGCCTGCCGGATGTCGGTCTGAAGCGCGAGCAACTGGTCGAGATCGGCGGGCAGCCCCCCGACCTGGCGCGGTTGCCCCAGGGTTGCCCATTCGCTCCCCGCTGTCCGGAGCGGCAACCCATCTGCGATGAGACGTACCCGCCCACGGTGCCCGTGGCGAGCGGCCACGTGGCGAGCTGCTGGGCCGTGCCCGGAGCGAAGGCACGAGCCTGACCATGAAGCTCGAGGCGGTCGGACTGAGGAAATATTTTCCCGTGGCCAGCGGCTTCTCCTTGCGCGGGGCGCGGGGATGGGTCAAGGCGGTGGACGGGGTGAGCGTAGAGGTGGCCGAGGGCGAGACCCTGGGCATCGTGGGCGAATCCGGCTCCGGCAAGACCACGCTGGCCAAGCTCTTCCTGCTCCTGGAACGTCCCACGGCCGGCTCGCTTCTGTTCGATGGCAAAGCGGTGGCCGACTTCGGTCGCGACGACTTCGTGCGGTACCGGCGCGCCGTGCAGGCCGTGTTTCAAGATCCCTATAGCTCGTTGAATCCGAGGATGCGTGTGGGGCAGATCGTCGCCGAACCGCTCCCGCGCGACAGCGGCATGAGCCGCCCCATGGTCGCGCAGCGTGTCGCGGAAGTCTTGCACCTGGTGGGGCTTCCACGGGAAAGCCCCGCGCTCTACCCGCACGAGTTCAGTGGCGGTCAGCGGCAACGCATCGCCATCGCCCGTGCCCTCGTGACGTACCCGAAGTTCATCATTCTGGACGAGCCGGTCTCGGCGCTGGACGTGTCCATCCGGGCGCAGATCCTGAATCTCTTGAAGCACCTTCAAGAGAAGTTGGGTCTGGCCTACGTGATCATCTCGCACGATCTGGCGGCCGCTCGCTACCTCGCGACGCGCCTGGCAGTCATGTATGCAGGCAAGCTCGTCGAGACGGGCGAGTGCGACGCCGTCTACGCCGAGCCGCTCCATCCCTACACGGAAGCGCTCCTGTCGGCGGCGCTGCCGCTCCATCCCTCCGCGCGACGGCAGCGGATCGTCCTGGCTGGTGAGGTCCCCAACCCGGTGAGCCCACCCTCGGGCTGCCGCTTCCACCCGCGCTGTCCGCGAGTCCTGCCGCAGTGCAGTAGCCAGGAGCCGGAATGGTGCGAGGTCAGACCAGGTCGATTCACCGCCTGTCACCTCTATTGAGGAGATCGGACATGCATGTTCCGCTCGTCGTTGATGCCGACGGCCACTGCCAGGAGCCGGAGGAAGGGCTGGCGCAGTGGATGCCTACGGAGCTGGCGAGCCGCGCGCCTCGACGCATCACGGACAATCTGGGCCAGCCGCGCGTCTTGATCGAAGGCCGGGTCTGGGGCAAGAGCGAGGGGCTCGGGCCGAGCGTCAGCGGGCCGTTCGCGCCGCACATCGTGGGGAGCCGGCCCGGCATGCGCGATCCTCGACAGCGCCTGGTCGACATGGATCACGAAGGTATCGATGTGGCGATCATCTTCGGGACGTCGATCGCGCTCACCGTCAACGGATTGCAAGACAAGGCGCTCGCCGGCGCTATCTGCCATGCCGTCAACTGCTGGTTGCTGGAGTACGTCGCCGCCGATCGCAAGCGGCTCAAGGCCGTTGGTCTGATCCCCTGCCAGGATCCGCCGGCCGCGGCGAGAGAGCTCGAGTTCCTGGCCAGGAGCGGCGCAGTGACGGCCATGCTCCCGAACAATGTCTACGGTATCAACCTCGGCGACCGCCGCTTCGACCCGATCTACGCGGCCGCCCAGGACTTGAGCATGCCGCTGTCCGTCCATCCGCAGACCGGCCACGACGGCCAGTACGGCATCTCCGGTGTGATGGGCGCAGGATCGGAGCGGATGGAGAAGTACAGCTACGTGCACATGACCGCTTTTCCATTCGAGCTGATGATCGCCCTGATGCACATGGTCGGCGAGGGCGTGTTCGACCGGTACCCGCGGCTCCGGGTCGGCTTCATGGAGGGCGGCTGCGGCTGGATCCCCTTCTGGGCGCACCGTCTGGACGAGCACTGGGAGAAGCTACGGCCGCAATGGCCGGAGCTCAAGCGCGAGCCATCAGACGTGATCAAGAGCGAGCAGGTAAGCTTCACGTGCGAGGCCGGCGAGCCGGAGATCCCCCACGTGCTGGACGCGATCGGCGAGTCGCAGGTGATGTACGCCTCGGACTACGCGCACTGGGACAGCGAGTTCCCAGAATCAGTGAAGATGGTCGCCGGCACGCCCGGCCTCAGCGAAGCGCGTCTCAGGCTCGTGCTCGGCCGGAACGCCATCCGCTGGTTCAATCTTAAACAGTCGGACCTGCCGGGCGAGTCGGTCTACTTCGGCCGGAGCGCGACGGCGACGGCCTAGCTTAGCCGGCCCAGAGGCTTCGGAAGCGGGTCGCGACGACGTCCTCGTAGGCGACTGGCGCCGCCAGGAGCCCGAGCGAGCGTGCGAAACCGTTCATGGCCGCGACCGCCTGGTCGC
>JAHFDK010000460.1 GCA_023249095.1 Candidatus Rokuibacteriota bacterium
CGACCTGTAGAGCTTGGCGCCGGAACTTGTGGTCTGTCCCGCCCGAAGAAGGACCGCCTTCCGGCCGGGGCATCCCGCCTCGCGGCGTTGCTCCTCCCTCAAATATGCCCGACATTCTCGGTCGTCACGCCTTGCCAGCCGGGCGCCGCGCTCCGGAATCCGGTCCTTCTTCAGGCGGGACAGACCATCAGTGAAGCTTCGCCTCAAACCGACGAGTAAACGTGCCGAAATAGGCCGAGCGGAGGGTTTGAGGCGAAGCCTCACTGATGATGTTGGGCCCGATGTCGTCATCGGTGTTCTCTTGAGGAGTACCCTCATCGATCTTCCGGCCAAGGAGGATCTGATGACGCCCAACATCGAGACCATTATCAAGGATCACGTGACCCTGAGTGTCCGCTGCCTCGATCGCATTTATTTGCAAGGCTACATGCCCAAGCTCCAGACGTCCGGGGGGCTGTGCTACTTTCTGCGGGATCACCTCGGCTATCCGATCCCGTCGCCCGCCTTGTTTCGTCCCATGCATGACCGCTTTGTCAACGCCATCAAGGCCTTTGCCGCCGACCACGCGGTGCCGCTCATCGAATTCGAGTCAGGCCAAGACAAAGATGCCATCGTCGCGACCCATCGGGCGCGCTTCCACGGCGAGGACGGCGTTGTGGTCATCGGCGTCGCCCAAGAAAAAGCGCGCGCGTTCAAAGCCCACAAACGCACCGGCCCGCAGGGGGGCGTGACGTTCGATTTCACCCGGCAGTCGGTGGGCGTCAATCACTACTACTTCTACGTCCAGGACCCGGAGTGGGGTCCCGGGTTCGTCAAGATTGGCACCTATCTCCCGTATCCGATCAAGCTGTATGTGAACGGGCATGAGTGGGTGAAACAACAGTTGCGCCGCGCCGGCATTCCGTTCGCGCGTCTCGATAACGGCTTCCTCGCGTGCGCCGATCCCACACGCTTGCAGACGCTCTGTGACCAGCTCGGGCCGCGCGACCTGCAGCAGTTTTTCGACCGCTGGTCGCACCGGCTGCCCTGGCCCGTGCGCGATGCGGATCGAGCGGCCGGCTTCGATCATCGCGTCACCCTGTGCCAGCTCGAAATCAGTCTCACGCAGATCTTCGACCGCCCCGTGCAAGGCCGCCACTTCTTCGAGGCCGTGATTCGCGAGAATCTCGACCTGGGGCGCCCCGATCGCGTCCGCTTACTGTTTCCGCGTCGCCTCACGCGCCGGACACCCGCCCCCGCCTTTGGTTACCGCACACGCGTCATCACCGACGGCGTCGAGCCCAGTCTCCACATCGAGTACAAGCATTCCCATCTCAAGCAGTACTTCAAAGAGGGGCACGGCCTCCGAACCGAACTGACGATCAATAATCCCAACGACTTTGGCGTCACCAAGGGGCTCCAACAGCTCCCAGCCTTACGCGCGCTGGGCGATGACGTGAATCGGGCCCTTCTGGCGGTGGAGCGCGTCAGTCATCACTGCACGCTTACGACCGACGCCCTGGACCAGTTGCAGCGCCCGCTGCCGCTCGGGCGCCATCGCGTGTCCGCGCTTCGCTTCGGCGATCCGCGCGTGCAGGCGCTCCTCCAAGCCCTGGCCGGCTTTGCGCATCTGCCCGCCGGCTTTCGGCATCGCGACTTGCGGCCCCGCGTCGCCGCGTTGCTCGGCCGCCTCTATACCGCCGCCCAGATGACGTACGACCTTCGGCGCCTACGGCTCCGCGCGCTGATTGACCGGCAGCCTCACACGCACCGGTACCGGCTGACGACCTATGGCCAACGCGTGGCCTTCTTCTACAGCAAGCTCTATCTCCGGATCTTCCGACCCCATGCGCCCGCGCTGGAGGCCACCCCTGACGCGTTGCCACGACCGCTCTGTACCGCCTTGGCACAACTCGATGCGGCCATCGCGTCGATTTACCAGGAGGCCGCCCTTGCTGCGTGAAAAACTTGTCTCAATCGGTACTCAATTCACGGTCGGAGCCGTCTAGCACCTCAGCACCCCAGCACCTGACCTGAAACTTCACGATAGAGCAACCTTCGGCACGAGCGTGTAGCCGAGGGCCCTGGCGGTTTCAGTGATGGCGGACAGGCGGCGGATGTGGAACTGGGACTCATAGGCCTGTTCGCCGATGTCCACGTAGTCGTGTCCGTAGCGGAGCATGCGGTAGATGAGTCGGGCGAGCTGGCGGGCCGTGGCGAACACGGCGACGGCGCCGCCTTTATGGCGGGCGACCCGCCGAAACGTGGCGCCGAGAGCGGTCTTGGAGCGCTGGAGCGAGGTGGCCGCCATGCGCAGGACGCCAGCGATGCGATTGGCCCCCAGGCTATTGCGTCGCTTCTTGAGGGGCTTGCCGCCTGAGATCGGGACGCGGGGGCAGAGGCGGAGCCAGGAGACGAAGTGATCCTCCGACGGAAAGGCGGAGAGATCGGGACCGACCTCGGTCAAGATGGTTTGGGTGGCGCCGGTACTGAGGCCGTCGATACGCGTCAGATCCACCCCGGCGAATCGCCAGAGCGCGGTCCGGGCCTGTTGCTGGCCACGCGCGGTGAGGGCCTTCTCCTTGGCGGGATTGGGGTGAGCAGGCACCGGTTGCTCCTGCCGGTCCGGCGGCTGCAGGGCCTCGACCTCCGCGAGCAGGCGCGCGTCATAGGAGGCGACCTCGGTGTCCAGCGCGTCGAACAGCCGGAGGGCGGAGGCTAGGTTGAAGAGATGCTCGTCGCGCCAGGTGCCGGTGAGGTACCGCGCGATCTCGTCGGCCGACTTGCGACAGCGACGGTCACGGTGCTCCGCCAGACGGGCCGGATCCCGTTCGCCGCCGACGATGGCCCGGACGATCGCCATCCCCGTCACCCCCGTGAGGTCCGTGACGGCGCGATGGACTTGGACGTTCATTTGATCGAGAGCCTTCTGCATCCACTGGACGCAGCGCGTTTGTTCGGCCACGAGATTGGCGAGTTGGCGTTGGAGGGCTCTCAGCCGGGCGATGGCCTCACCCGGGCGGAAGGAGCCGCGAAGCAGACCGCAGCTATGGAGCAGCTGGAGCCACTGGCAGTCGCTGAAGTCGGTCTTGCGGCCCGGCACATGGTGCAGCTGTCGCGCGTTGACGAGCAGGACTTCGATCCCCCGCGATTCGAGCAGCTCGTAGATCGGGATCCAGTACACGTACGTGCTCTCCATGGCCACCGACTCGACGTGCTGCTCGACCAACCAGGCGGCGAGTTCCTCCAACTGGGCGGTCGTGGTGCCGAACACCCGAACGTTGGGGGTGCCGTCGGGTCTGGCGGGACCGCAGACCCAATGCTGAGAGCTGCCCACGTCGATGCCGGCAACCCTCGGTCGAATAACCGGGAGTGACGTCGGGAGAGGCGCGTCCTTCTTGCGGCGGTGTTTCGTGTGGCGATTGATCACGTGTTCACCTCATGGCGGCGGGGGCCTCGGCCCGAGGTGGCAACCGTCTTGGACTCTGACCTGGGGGAGTGCTCGCGCGGCCGCGCCACGCGAACCTCACCAATGAATGATG
>JAHFDK010000461.1 GCA_023249095.1 Candidatus Rokuibacteriota bacterium
CCTTCAAGCACGTCTCGCGCAAGGACAAGGAAGTCTGGATCATGGAGCGGAACCCGGACTACTGGAACAAGGGGCTGCCGCTGGTCGATCGGCTCGAGGTCTACCACATGCCGCCGTTCTCGGCGGAGCTGGGCTCGGCCTTTCTTTCCGGGAAGCTCGACTACGCCCGCCTCCTGGACCCGGTGTCCTGGCGCAAGGCGAAGGGGATGTCGGGGGTGACGGCGGCGGCCTTCAATCAGAGCGTGATCCAGGCCGTCTGGATGAACATGAAGAAGAAGCCGCTCGCCGACGTCCGCGTGCGCCGGGCCATGCACCTCGCGATGGATCGGCATACCCTGGTCGAGGTGGTCAAGGACACGGCGCCCATGCAGGTGGGCGGCTTCGTCTATCCGTTCCACGAAATGTCCACGCCGCTCGCCGAGCTGGAGAAGAAGCTGGGCTATCAGAAGGACATCAAGCCCGCCGTGCAGGAGGCGCGCCGGCTCATGAAGGAGGCGGGCTACGGCCAGGGCATCAAAGGGCTCGATTTCGTGGTGCGTGACACCAACTCCTTCAGGCTCTGGGCGGTCGCCATCCAGGCCATGCTCAAGGAGCACCTCAACATCGACTGTAATCTGAGAGTCGTCCAGATCTCGCAGTGGTTCGAGGAAGTCGGCGGCGGCAACTTCGATCTGGGTATCAGCGCCATCGTCTCCTCGCTGATGGATCCGTCCGACTACTTCACCGCCTGGTACGGCAAGGACGGCCCGCAGAACTACTCGTACTGGACGAACCCCGGCTTCCACGACCTCGCCAACCAGGTCGAGCGCGAGCTGGACGACACCAGGCGCAGGGCGATGGTCCGCAAGGCGGAGGACATCCTCGAGCAGGATCCGCCGCTCCTCCCGGTGGCCTACGAGCAGATCTACGACGCCTGGTACAACAAGGTCCACGGGCAGAATCCGTCCACGTACTTCGGGATTTACGACGTCGTGCGATGGGACCAGGTCTGGCTGGGCTGAGGGCGGGCGCCTAGCGCGTGCGGAAGTACCTGGCGCGCCGAGCGGTGTACGCCGCCGTCACACTGCTCGGCGTCTCGCTCAGCGTCTTCGTGATCCTCCGGGTCCTGCCGGGAGATCCGCTGGTGGCCATCCTCGGCGTCGAGGGCCACGCGTCGATGAAGCCGGCCGACCGCGCGCGCATCATGGCCGACCTCGGGCTCAGCGACCCTCTGCCGGTACAGTACGTTCGCTGGCTCGGCGACATCGGAGCCGGCCGCCTCGGCAAGTCGTTCTTCCGAGGCGACACCGTGGCCGCGCTGATCGCGCACCGCGGTCCGATCAGCGCCGAGATCGGCGTGCTGGCCCTCATCGTCTCCTGGCTGGTCGGTCTTCCCGTGGGGATCCTGAGCGCGTTCAAGCCGAACAGCCTTCCCGACGGCGTCGCGCGCGCGTTGTCGGTGTTGTTCATTGCCATCCCGGGCTTCTGGCTCGGCATGCTCATCGTCCTCGCGCTGCTGTTCTGGTTCGGCTACAAGGCGCCCATCGTGATCGTCCACCTCTGGGAGAGCCCGTGGCAAAACTTGCAGATCGTCATCGGGCCTGGCATCGTCCTCGGCCTGGCGCAGGGGGCCTACATCGCCCGCATGGCGCGCTCGTGCCTCCTGGAGGTCATCAGCGAAGATTTCGTGCGGACGGCGCGGGCCAAGGGGCTTCGCGAAGGACTGGTCGTGCTTAGGCACGCGCTGCCCAACGCGCTCCTGCCGGTCATCACCATCTCCGGCGTCCTGCTGGGCTTCGTGCTGGGTGGCTCGGTGGCAGTCGAGCAGGCGTTCGGCGTGCCCGGCCTCGGGCGCGCGCTCGTCATCGCGGTGATCGAGCGCGACATCATTGTCGTGCAGAACCTCGTCCTGCTCTACGCCGTGATCTTCGTCGCCGTCAATGTCCTGGTCGACCTCAGCTACGCGTGGCTCGACCCGCGAATCCGCTACAGCTAGGCCCGTGATGACATCCGTGCTCGGCGAGCTGGCCCGCTTCGCCCGCCGTAACACCCTGTCCGCGCTCGGCGGCTTCGTCGGCGTCGTGATCCTCTTCGTCGCCCTGGCGGCGCCCTTGCTCGCGCCCCGCGACCCGCTCAAGGCGGACTTCCGGCGCATGAACAAGCCGCCCGACGCTCAGAGCCTGCTCGGCACCGACCAGGTCGGCCGCGACACGTTGAGCCGTGTGATCTACGGCGCCCGCACGTCGCTGTTCGTGGCGTTCTCCGCCGTGATCATGGGAACGACGGTCGGCTCGCTGTGGGGTGTCGCCTGCGGCTATTTGCGCGGGCGCTTCGACCTCGTGAGCCAGCGCATCATGGAGATCCTCCAATCGTTTCCCGACCTGATTCTCGCCATGGCCATCTCCATGGCCATCGGGACGGGGCTGCCGGCGGTGATCTTCGCCATCGCCATCACGCGCATTCCCTTCGGCGGGCGGGTGATTCGCTCGGTGGCGCTGTCGGTGCGCGAGATGCCATACGTCGAGGCGGGGCGGGCGAGCGGGGCTTCCGCGCTCCGGGTCATGACCTTCCACGTCCTGCCCCAGTGCGTGGCGCCCTATCTGGTCCTGGCGACGACGCACCTCGGCGTCGCGATCGTCATCGAGGCCGCGCTCGGCTTCCTGGGGGTCGGCGTGCCGCCCCCGACGCCGACCTGGGGCAACATGCTGGCCGACTCGATCACCGCGCTCGTGCCACCGTGGTGGCTGGCCTTCTTCCCGGGCCTGGCCATCACCGTGACCGTGCTGGCGTTCAACCTGCTCGGGGACGGCATCCGCGACACGCTCGATCCGAGGCTCTCGCCCGCGTTCTTGCGGATGATGACGGGCGGACGGCGCGGCTGAAGCCGCACGAGGGTTGTCATCCGGGAGTCCTTCCGACGCATAGCGCGACGACGTACCCTTCGTGCACGATGTGCCGTCCCCGCAATTCCAGGCCATCGACCGTCGTGACCCGGTGCCGTCCGAGCGCCGTCTCCTCGCAGGTCACGTCGCGGAACGCCATACCCAGGCCGCTGCCCAGCACCTTCGCGCAGGCCTCCTTCAGCGCCCAGAGAATCGTCAGGCGTTCCTCCGGGGGCCGTGATCCGATCAAGACGTCGCGGTCATGAGCGAACGCATTGGCCAGACTCAGCAGGCGTGGCGACACCTCCTCGACATCGATGCCGATTCTGATGGCGGGCGTGCTCGAGGCGCCGGCACAGGCGAAACGTCCCTTGTGAGACAGAGAGCAGTCGTACCCAGGGTCCGCGGGCAGCCCGGGTGCGAAGGAGAGTCGGGGCCGCCCGCGACTGTCCTTCACGACGGCGCACTCCCGCGGATCTGCGACGCGCCGACACCGCAGGAGCATCGTCTTCAGGCAGATCCGTACCGCAAGCCACTCCCGGCGGCGCCGGGGATGCCGTAGCCGCTCGTATTCCTCGTGCTCCTCGCGAGTCAGAAACCGAAAGGCCTTCGATTCCGTGTGGGCCAGGCGTGTCACGTCCAGTAAGGACACC
>JAHFDK010000201.1 GCA_023249095.1 Candidatus Rokuibacteriota bacterium
CGACGCGCGTATGCCGCACCAGACCCCGGGAGAAGTCGGTTCACGACCTTATGATGCGTCGGCCTCGGCCCGAGCTTCCGACCGCTCAACGTCACGTGTCCCCTCATGTCGATCCGGAAACAGGCATTCTGCCCGATACGCGCGGAGCCTACGGAACGACCGTCAAGGCAACCAGGGATCGTTCACCTTCAACGATCGCTACTTCTCGAAAACATCTAATTGGCGAAACCCGATCATCCAATCCTCTGCGTGTCAAGTTCGAACAATTTTCCCGTCTTTGAATTCATGGATTTACACTTGTGCCATGCTGCCATCCACAAACAATTCCGCTCCCGTGATGTAACTGCTGTCATCGGATGCGAGAAACACGACGGCCTTGGCGATCTCATCGGGTGTACCGAGCCGGCCGAGCGGAACACTGTTGGAAATCATCTTCAAGCGTTCCTCGCCCGCCCCCGTGGAAGCCGCCAGGTCGTTCAGTCCGGGCGTGTCGATGGGGCCCGGGCTCACTGCCTTCACGCGAATGCGGCGATCCTTTAAGTCCGTTGTCCATGTCCGCGCGAACGAACGCACGGCGGCCTTCGTGGCGCTATAAACACTATTCGCCGTCAACCCTTTACTGGCCTCCGGCATCAGCGGAAGCGCCTTCTGCACCGTGAAGAGGAGGCCTTTCACATTGATGTTGAAGATCGAGTCATACTGCTCCTCAGTTATCTTGCCGAAGGGGGCATACTTCGCAGCACCGGCATTCGCGAACACAATATCGAGCTTGCCCTTCTCCCGCTTGATTTGTGCGAAGAGGCGATCAAGATCGCCAAGGTTCGACACGTCTCCTTGCACGCCGGTGACATTTCTTCCGATCTCCTTTACCGCCGCAGCTAACTCCGGAACACGGCGCCCCGTTATGAAGACGTACGCGCCTTCGTTGACAAACTGCTTCGCCGTCGCAAGGCCAATGCCGCTATTGCCACCAGTAATGAGTGCAGTTTTCGCTTCGAGCTTACCCATGTATTTCTCCTTCTTCTCATGCATGGTCAGCGTACGCAGCCTCTGGATCTCTGTCCGGGATACGGGCCCGTTGAGCCAGGCCGCGGCCGAAAGAAATGTTCTCGCCCGAGGTCTCGTCGAGCATGATCAAGAGATCATCTGGAGAGATTCCGGCCGCCGAGACCACGCCGTCGTTCAAGGCCTTCTCCGAGGCAGAATGTGAACGATCTGGAAAAAGTCTTCCGCCAGAATGCCCAATGCGCTTAGAAGCCCGTTTTGAGCCGCGCTCGCCTCGTCGTACTGTCCTTCGAGTGCATGGATTTTGGCGAGGGGCATTTGTAGTCTCCTCTTATGTCTCGCTCCGTCTGCCTCTTGGGACGTCGGTCGAACCCGGGTGGATTCACGAGCCGAACGTCGATGGAGGCAATAATATGTAGCTGCATATAGTCTGCTTGTGCGCAGGCGGCATGGCGAGTAGCATGACGCCATGAACGGAGGAGGTACGAGGCCGACGAAGGGACCGGACCGCGAACGGCTGTCCCCCTGCGTCTGCAGCACGCTCCGCATGGTGAGTCGGGCCGTCACCCAGCTGTACGACGACGTCCTGCGGCCGAGCGGTCTGCGGGTGACTCAGTTCAGCATTCTCGCGACCATCGCGCGCCTGGGCGAGGCGAACCTGAGACAACTCGAGCACATGCTCGCCATCGACCAGACGACGCTGACGCGGAGCCTCAACCTCCTCGAGCGGGATCGTGTGATCGAGCGTGTGCCGCACCCCGACGGGCGCATCAAGGCGATGACACTCACATCCAAAGGGAGAAGAGGCCTGGAGGCCGCGCGTCCGCTCTGGGCCCGCGCTCAAGACAAGGTGCTCCGCGAGTTGGGTACGACGGCATGGGCTGACGCGCAACGGCGGCTGGCCCACTTGCTTCGTGTCGCCGTCAAGAAGCGGAGGCTGATACGGGGCCGGGGCCGTGTCCAGCCGAGCCCCGCACGAAGAGGAAGGGGTCCGGTGGCAGGGTGAGGGAACTAATGTCGATCGAGAGACGGATGCGCGGGCGCGTGCACTACGGCTGGATCGTCGTGGCAGTGACGTTCGCGACCCTTCTGGCCGCCGCCGGCATTCGGTCCGCGCCTGGTGTGCTGATGATCCCGCTCGAGCGCGAGTTCGGGTGGACGCGCGCGACCGTGTCGCTTGCGGTCTCCATCAACCTGTTCCTCTACGGCCTGTCCGGGCCATTCATGGCTGGACTGATGGACCGGCTCGGCATCCGGCGCGTCATGGTGACGTCGCTCGCGCTCGTCGCCGCCGGAGTCGGCCTCACGACCCTGATGACCGCGTCGTGGCAGCTCGCGCTGCTGTGGGGCGTGGTGGTCGGACTCGGCACCGGCACCATGGCCTCCGTCCTCGGGGCCATGGTCGCCAACCGCTGGTTCACGGAACGCCGCGGTCTCGTGCTGGGTCTGCTCACGGCCAGCTCCGCCACGGGCCAGATCTTGTTCTTGCCCCTGCTCGCCTCGATGGTGGTGAACCTCGGGTGGCGAAGCGCCGTCCTGCTGGTGGCCGGCGTCGCGCTCGTGGTTCTGCCGCTCGTGGCCTTGCTCATGCGTGACGACCCTCGTGACGTCGGCCTTCGCCCCTTCGGCGAGCCCGACGCGCCGATCACGCCGCGGCCGCCGCGCGCCGCTGCCGCCGCTCCGCTGATCGGCCTCGCACTCGGGCTCCGCTCGCGCGACTTCTGGCTGCTGGCGGGGAGTTTCTTCATCTGTGGCCTCAGCACCAACGGCCTCATCGGCACGCACCTGATCCCCGCTTCGATGGAGCACGGGATCACCGAGGTCACGGCGGCGAGCCTGCTCGCCTCCATCGGTCTGCTGGACATCGTCGGTACCACCGTCTCGGGCTGGCTCTCGGACCGCTGGGACAACCGCTATCTGCTCTGCTGGTATTACGGCCTTCGGGGGCTCTCGCTACTGTTCCTGCCCTACGCGCTGGGCTCGGCATACCTCGGCCTCGCCGCCTTCGTGATCTTCTATGGCCTCGACTGGGTGGCCACGGTGCCACCGACGGCGCGCCTGGCAGCGGACACTTTCGGCCGGGAGAACGTGGGCATCATGTTCGGCTGGATCGCTGCGTCTCATCAGCTCGGTGCCGCAACGGCCGCCTACGGTGGCGGCCTGTTACGTACCTGGCTCGGCGATTATCAGGTGACCTTTATGAGCGCCGGCCTGGTCTGTCTGATTGCGGCGGGCTTGGTGCTTCGCATCGGCCAGGCGTCGCGTCCGGTGCGGGCGCGAGCGGTGGAGGGAGCCGGAGCCTGAGCCTCCGGGTCCGGTGCTCGCTCGCGCTCGCAGCGGCGCTGCTCGCGGCGCTCGGCGTCCCGCGCAGCGCCCTCGCTCACGCCTACCTCGTCGAGTCCGATCCACCCGATCTCTGCGCGGGTGTGCCCGCGCCGCCCGCCGACTGGCGCTGCGTCACCGGCGTCGTCATCGCGACACCGCCGTCCGTGATTCGCCTCACGTTCAACGAACGGGTGCAGCCGATCGGGCGCGGCATCCGCGTGGTGGCCCCCAGCGGACGGCACGTGGAGCGCGGGCCCCCGCGCGTGAGCGGTGCGAGCGTCAGCGTCGATGTGGGCGCGGCCGAGCAGGGCACGTACGTGGTGAGCTGGCGTGTCGTGTCCGGGGACGCCCAGCCGGAGCGGGGGCGGTTCGCCTTCAGCGTGGGCCGGCCAACGGCAGCCCTCGCGGCGCTCCAGGACGACAGGCGAACGGCCACGCGCTCGGGATTCGTGCTCGCGGTCGTGGGCCGCGCGCTGCACTTCCTCGGCTACGCCCTCGGCTTCGGCAGTCTCGCGTTTCGCTGGCTCGTGCTTCGCCCGCTCGGCGTCCCGCGCGTCGCCGAGTTCGATCGCGCGCTGTGGCGGCTCACCCGATTGGGGGTGGTAGCGCTCGTGCTCGCGGAGCCGCTCGTCGTGCTCGGCCACGCGTTGCGCCTGGGCATTGCGGGCGATGCCGACGTGCTGGCGGATGTGCTGGAGTCGCGCGTGGGGTTGGTGACCGGTCAGCGGCTCGGTATCGCTCTCGCGCTGTGGGCGATGCTGACCGCGCTCGAGACCGGCTCGAGCATTACGCTGAAGCTCGCCCTCGCGCTCGGGATTGCCCTCGCGGTGATCGATGGGCAAGCCGTGCACGCCGTGAGTGTTCGCCCCCTCGCCGCTGGCCTCGTCACGAACGCCCTCCACGTACTGGCGATGGGGACGTGGGTGGGCGTGGTGATCGCGCTACTCGTGGCGTGGCGGGCCGAGGGTGTCACCACGTTTCGCGCGGCCATCGCGGGGCGGGTGGGGCGGGTCGCGACCATTGCGCTGCTCGTCGCGATGGGAAGCGGTACGCTGCTGTCATTCCAGCACCTCACAGGAACGGGCGATCTCGCCAGAACCTTCTACGGGCGCGTCATCGTGGCGAAGCTCGCAACCCTGATCGTGGTACTCGCTCTCGCGATGGCCGCCCGACGGAAGGGCGTCGGCGCGCCCGAGCGCTGGTGGCAGGGAGAGCTCGCCGCGCTCGTCGCGGTACTGCTCCTCGCCGCCGCGCTGGTGTCGCTGCCACCGCCCGCCTGAGAGCTCCGCGGTCGGTAAAGCGCATCAGCGCGCGCCGGGCCGTCCGGCATCTGAGCGGCTGGCGTCGGATTAAAATACCTGGGACTGATGGCTGATTCCGCCGGGCAACGGTATGCTCTCCGGGGAAACCGCAACCA
Organism: Candidatus Rokuibacteriota bacterium; assembly: GCA_023249095.1. Taxonomy (GTDB): domain Bacteria; phylum Methylomirabilota; class Methylomirabilia; order Rokubacteriales; family CSP1-6; genus AR31. Next base: position 4,748 of record JAHFDK010000201.1, read on the forward strand.
TTCTTAGGCGACTGGAACGCTCGTCTCGCAATGCCCTCGGGGACGCATGAAGGAATTCAGCCCATTCCGGCTCGACACTGTCAACCAATGCCTCTGGCGTGGCAGGGGTCGCGCCGACGAAGAACGAATTCTGCTAACGCCCAAAGCGTTTGCCCTGCTGCGCTATCTCGTCGAGCACCCAGGCCGGCTGGTGACGCACGACGAGTTGCTCGATGCTCTGTGGCCCAAGGTCGAACACCTCCTCGCGAAGGCGCCAGGATCCCCGTTACCCACAGGCCTCGCCGAACTGATCTACCAGCACTCGGAAGGCAACCCCCTGTTCATGGTCGCGGCCCTGGCCCACATGATCGAGCGCGGCCTCGTCGCTCGGGAGCGCGCAGGCTGGCAGCTCAGGGTGCCGTTGACGGAAGTCGATCTGTCCGTGCCGGAGAATCTCCGGCATATGATCGAAGCGCCGATCGAGCGCCTCGGCCACGTCTTCACTAATGGCACTTTCGCGTTTCCGCTCCAGACCCGGACACGGGCCCATGCGAATCGCGTAGCTGAGAGAGTATCCGACTCAGGAACCAGACCAAGTGGGTGCCACTCGAGAGGGCCACCCACTTGGTATTCATGCACCGTTCGGAGCTTAGGGACGCGGAGCCCTCAGTTGCTGGTTGCGGGGGCTGGATTTGAACCAGCGACCTTTGGGTTATGAGGCTAGTACGTGTCGCCACCGGACCCAACGGGACCCAGCAAGAACGGTCACTTAACCCGCCGGCGGCGGCCTCGGGTTTGGGCCTCGTTGGGTCCTGTTGGAGACCGTTCACGCCCACGACACGCCCCAATCGAGGACCTCACGACTTGAGAAAGGCAAGCAGATCCGTGTTGACCTGGTCCTTGTGGGTGCTGCCCAGCCCGTGCGGCGCGCCGGGATAGACCTTGAGCTGCGCCTTCGGCGCGATCTTGACCGCTGCGTGGGCCGATGCGCCGATCGGCACGATCTGGTCGTCGTCGCCGTGGATGAGCAGCGTCGGCACGTTCAACTTCCTGAGATCTTCAGTGTGGTCGGTCTCGGAGAACGCTTTGATGCAGTCGAAGACATTCTTGAATCCGGCCTGCATCTCCTGGAGCCAGAACGAGTCCCGCAGGCCTTGCGAGACCTTGGCGCCTGGCCTGTTGGCGCCGTAGAACGGCACGGTGAGATCCTTGAAGAACTGCGAGCGGTCGGCGAGGACACTGGCGCGGATGCCGTCGAAGACGTCGATCGGCAAGCCGCCGGGATTGGCCGCCGTCCTCAGCATCAGCGGCGGAATCGCCCCGATCAGGACGGCCTTGGCCACGCGCTTCGTGCCGTGGCGGCCGATGTAGCGGGCGACTTCGCCGCCGCCCGTGGAGTGGCCGACATGGACTGCGCTCTTCAGATCCAGCGCCTCGACGAGCGCTGCAAGGTCGTCCGCGTAGGTGTCCATGTCGTTGCCGTTCCACGGCTGACCCGACCGGCCATGGCCGCGGCGGTCGTGGGCGATGACGCGGTAGCCTCGTTCGCCCAGGAACAGCATCTGGTCGTCCCAGGCGTCCGCGCTGAGAGGCCAGCCATGGCTGAAGACCACGGGCTGTCCGCTGCCTTGTAGTAGATCTGCGTGCCGTCCTTAGTCGTGATGGTGCTCATTGAGAGGTCTCCTTGGCTCTGCTCGGAAGAGGTGGAACTGTTCGCCCTTGTTGTCTTAGATGCGCTCCCCCTGCCGATCGGCCAGGCGTTGGTGCAGTAGTGTTCTCGTCCTCGAAGTTCGATCGCTTACCCCGTCGACGCGTTGACGAGGAGACCCATCTGCCTCGAGTCGCCGGCTCACCGACGAGTGGTCGTGGCTGTGTCCGTTCTCTGATTCTTGAGTCTCGGGCAGCTGGAGCTGCTGAACGGGGAAACGCCGGGCCATCCAGGCGGCCAGGCCCCCCTGCAGCGGACGGACTCGCGTGATCCCCTTGCGCCTGAGCTGGAGCGCCACCCGGGCGCTCGTGGCTTCGTTCGGTCAGGAACAGTAGAGCACCAGCTCTCGAGATCGGAGGAACTCCCACTGGTGCTCGTCGATCTCGTCGGTCGCCATCCAGCGGCTGCCCGGGATGGCGTAGGGCGTGGCCGCCACCTCAAGCCGCGTCCGGAGATCGATGATCGTGACGTCCTCGCCCGCGTCGAGCCGGCTCTTAAGCGCTTCCGGCGCGATGCGGGCGATGCGAAGCGCCCGGAGAAAGAGCCGCCGGCGCACGTACTTCACCAGGACGTAGCCGAGCAGGGCGGCAACGACGACGAGGCCGAGCGTGCGCTCCAGTCGCTCGAGACGAGCGACGATCGGGGAGATCGCATCGGTGAAGGCGTAGCCCAATCCCATCCAGATTCCCGCCCAGAGCAGCACGCCGATGAGCTCGTAGAACGCGAACCGCAGGCGTCCCACCGCGAAGATGCCGGCCAGCGGCGGCATGACCGTCGTCAGCCCCGGAACGAACTTCGCGATGAGCATGCCTTGGACCCCATAGCGGGCGAAGACGTTCTCGGTCCGTCGCACGCACGAGTCGGGCTCGAGCGAGAGGCGACAGAGACGCGCCAGCACACCTACGCCGCGGCGCCGGCCCAGCTCGTACCATCCGAGGTCCACCGTCAGTGCGACCAGCGCGATCGCGCCCAGCACTAGCGGGATGCTGACGCGTCCGCTCGCCGCGAGCGCGCCGACTGCGAGGAGGGCCGGCACCGCTGGCAGAGGGATGCCGACCTGTTCGGCGACGACCAGCGCCGGAAGGATCACGACGCTGTACTGCTCAAGCAGCTTCAGGATTTCAGCGAGCATCATGATGGTGGCGCCCGCGGTCCCTCATCGACCTCGCTTCATTCGTCGCGAGGCTCATCGCGGATGAAATGGCCGGTGCGAAGGTCCTCAAGCGCCTGCTCGATCTCCGCGCGGGTATTCATCACGAACGGCCCGTAGCGGGCGATCGGCTCGTGAAGCGGTCGAGCGGCGGCTAGGAGGAAGCGCCCGCCGCCCGCGCCGGCTGATGCGTCGACGACGTCGCCGTCACCGAAAACGACAAGGGCGGGCCCATGAACGGGAATCTGCTCCGGCCCGAAGCGGAGATCGCCCTGGTCTACGTACGCGAATGCCGTATGGCCCCGTGGCACCGTCTCGCGGAAGGTCGTGCCCGGTGTTAGCGTCACGTCGACGAACTTCGGCGCGACCGCTAGGCCCTCGACCGGCCCCGGGAGCCGCCCGCCGGCCGCCTCACCGGCGATGACCCGAACATTCGCTCCCCCGTCCAGCTTCGTCTCCATCAGGCGATCCGCCTGCAAGTCGCGATACTTCGGCCGCGTCATCTTTTCGCGAGCGGGCAAGTTGAGCCAGAGCTGCAGACCGGCGATTCCCTCGGGACGGACTTGCGGCATCTCTTCGTGCATGATGCCGCTCCCCGATGTCATCCACTGGATATCTCCGGCGCCGATAGTCCCGTGGTGCTCCAATGAGTCCCTGTGTTGCACTTCCCCAGTTCGGACGATCGTCACCGTCTCGATCCCGCGGTGCGGGTGATATGGAAAGCCCGCTTTGTAGTCCCCCGGCTCGATCGACTCGAAGTGGTCGAGGAGCAAGAAGGGGTCGAGATGGTCGAGCTTTCGAGTCCCGATGCTGCGCCGGAGGTGAACTCCCGCTCCCTCAACGACCGGTTCCGGTGTCACCACCTGGGCCACTGAGCGTGATGATTGGTTCATGCTTCGGACCTCCTTTTAGAGAGCCTCCACGGGGACCATGGAAACGTCGAAACGCCGATCCCCGCGGATCACCCCAACCTTGAGCGCGTCCCCAAAGGGCCAGCCAACCAACATTCGATGCATGTCGTCCACCGTTCGTACGGCGCGCTCGTTGAGTGCGACAATGAGGTCTCCCTCGCGTAGTCCGGCGATCGCGGCTGGACCGTGGGGTTCGACGGAGATGATCTCCACGGCCTGCGAAATCGACAGTGCATGGCGCCGCGCGACGACGCGGTCGATCGGCCGGGTTTGCCCGGCGATTCCAAGGTAAGCGCGGCGGACACGGCCGCGAGCGAGGAGCTCGCCTACCACCCACTTGGCAGTGTCAATCGGGATGGCGAAGCTGATGCCCTGGGCCATCCGAATGATGGCGGTATTGACTCCGATGACCCGTGTCCGCGTGTCCACCAAGGGGCCGCCGGAGTTGCCCGGGTTCAGCGCGACATCAGTCTGAATGATGTTCTCGATCAGCTGCCCCGTGCCACTTCGCAGAGATCGACCAATGGCGCTGATCACACCCGCCGATACGGTCGACTGAAACCCGAACGGATTGCCGATAGCGACGACGAGCTGTCCAGCTCGCAGCGACGCGGACTCTCCAAACTGAGCGATCGGAAGTCCCGAACCGTCGGCCCGGATCACGGCGAGGTCGGTCGCCGGGTCGCTGCCGACGGGCGTCGCACCAAGGGTGGACCCATCGGTCAGGGTGACTCAGAGATCCGTCGCTTCGTGCACCACGTGGCTGTTGGTCAAGACATATCCATCCGGCGTGAAGATCACACCCGAACCCGCGCCGACGACGCCCGCAGCCCCACCCGGGCGGCGGCTTCCGGCGGCGATGCTCACAACCGCGGGACCGACCTGTTCTACGACCGCGACGACCGCTCGCGAGTAGGAGTCCAGGAGCACGCGATCGTCGATACCGCGGGCACGATCGACCTGAAGCGGCCCAACGGCTTCCGACGGCTCGTCGACCTCGGCATTCGCAAGGAGAGCGTCGATCATCATTCTCACCTCAGTACCGTGAGGATGCCGGGGTAGGCTTCGAGGATTCGGCCGCCGATCGGTGAGCATCGAACACGACCGAGGCTGCTATGTCCGGGCTCTATAGATGCGCGCTGCACGGTGCTCGATTCAGCCGGTGCGCCATGATCAGGCCGTGTATCCCTCGACGGTTTTCTCGTCTCGAACCCGTGCTTCGTCCGGATTGAGCCCCGCCGCCCGCCGCGCCCGTCTCTGGCGGAGCAAGTCCCAGCACTGGTCCAGCGTGACCTGGAGCCGCCGGAGCCGCTCACGGTCAGCGTCGGTCACCTTCCCGTCAGATTCACGCTCGAAGAGCTCGTGCTCCTCGCGTGCAAGCTCGTTGATCCGACCGAGGACCTCGTTATCGTTCATAACGCCTCCTTGCTGTCGAGGGCAGACCTCGTAGGTACGGAGTCATGATTCCGCAACCCGGACACCAACTTCGTCGAGGTGCCGCAACAAGTCCGCGGGGTCCTGATACACGCGGTAGGCGCCCGCCCGTTCGAGTTCATCCTGGCCGTAGCCCCCCGAGAGAAGGCCAACGCCGAGGGCACTGGCACGGCGGGCAGCGAGGAGATCCCAGACGCTGTCGCCCACCACGACTGACGCCCTGATTTCCACACGAAGACGCGCGGCAGCCGCGAGGAACAGATCAGGGTCCGGCTTGGCACGCTGCACCTGGTCCCGCGTGATCACGGGCGCTTCGGGCCCGAGCCCAAGAGTGTCCAGCGCAGGGCGAGCGGTCTCCAGTCGTCCGCTGGTCGCGATGGCCCACGGCACCCCGACCTGCGACAAGTAGGCCAGGAGTTCCCGCGCGCCGGGAGCGGGCGAACCTGCCTCACCTGACGCAGATACGCCTGTCTGTGCATCTGTTGTAGCCGCGCCGCCTCCTCTGCGGTCACCTGACGTCCGATCTCCCGCAGGAGGGCGTTCATAAACAATCCCCCGCTCATTCCGATGCGGCGGTGGATGCGCCACACTGCGAGCTCGATGCCTGCCTCTTCTAGCGCCTCCCTCCAGGCCAGGACGTGTTGGTAGACGCTGTCCACAAGCGTGCCGTCAAGGTCGAACAAGAAGGCCGGCCCGTTTCTCACCGCTCCTTCACCCGGGGCAGCCCTCCTCGCCCGGCGGCGTGTCAGGCCGTCTGCGACTGATTGACGAGCTGCCGCGCCTTTTCGTTGCCGATGTTTCTCTTTGATGTTGACGATATCCTGAGCAGACTCTACGTGCGCCTTACAGTTCGCGCAACGCGTCCACGCGCCCTGCAGAATCTCGAGACCGATCTGCACGACACGATCCGCTCCAGCCCTGTGCGCTCATCACGTTTGATCTCCATGCGGCCGAGGCGTTGCCGCTCCATCAGTGGTCCGCGTGCGGATCGTCGGACGGTAGGCTGCGCGTCTGACCCCAAGGGCTGGCACGCCAGTTCGCGTGTGCGGCGGCGCCGACGCGCCAGGCGGGCAGCGGCATCAGCAGGTACTCGGACAGCGCCGTCACGAATGGCTCGTACATCCGGCGCATCTCGGCAAGCTTGTCGTCTATGCCAACGCCCGCATCGACGACCACGCCCGCGGCCGCCAGCCCGGCGCGGAGCCCGGCGAGCTCGGACGCCGGAAGCCGGTCACTGGCCGAATCAATGGGCGGGCGGCCTAGCACCTGCGCCAGGTCCACGACGGCGTGTCGCGCCATCGCGAACGTCAGCCTCGCCTGGCGCGCGCAGGTATCCTGGATGCCGACCATCACGAGCGCGCTGGCGTCGAGGATCGTAGT
>JAHFDK010000202.1:0-5972 GCA_023249095.1 Candidatus Rokuibacteriota bacterium
CAGGCGGGGCTGGCGCTGCTGGAGGGCGGCGGCGGCGACGTCGAGCGGGCCCACCTCTACCAGGAGATGGGGCGGCTCGCCTTCCGGAGCGGCGACAATCAGCGCGCGATCGAGTGGGCGGAGCGGGCGCTCGCGCTGACCGAAGGGCTCGTCGACGATGCGACGGACCCGGTCACCCGGCGCGACGCCGCGGCGGTGGTCGCCCACGCGCGCAACACCATCGGCGTGGCGCTCGCGCGGACCGACCGCGGCGAGGAGGCGGTGGGCCACGTCGAGCGCAGCATCAAGGTCGCGCTCGCCCACGACCTGCTGCAGGCGGCGTGCCGCGGCTATACGAACCTCGGAATCCTCTACAGCCGGCTCGATCCCCCGCGCGGCATCTCGACCTGCCTCGAAGGCCTCGAGACCGCCAAGCGCATCGGCGACCTCGGCGTGCAGTCGCGCTTGTACGCGAACCTGGCCGTCGCCTACTGCGCGCTCACGGACCGCTGCGAGGCGGAGGGCATGGAGGCGGCGCAGACTGCCATCGAGCTCGACCGGCAGCTCGGCCAGCTCGACCATCTTGCCGTTCCGCTGATCGTGCTCGGCCAGATCTATCAGTGCCGCGGTGACGCGCCCCGCGCGCTGCGGTACTACGCGGAGGCGCTCGGCCTGGCCGAGGAGGCCGGCGAGCCGCAGCTCTTGTTTCCGTGCTATGACGGCATGGCCACGCTCCACCTGGACCTCGGCGAGCCAGCCGAGGCGGAGCGCTACCTGACCCTCGCCCAGGATCTGTGCGCGCGCGCGGGGCTGGACCCCGACACGCTCGTTCTCCTGCCGTTCCTCGGCTGAGCTCTCGACACTGAACTGAACCCTCGACACTGAACGGAGGAAGAGATGACGACATCGGAGAAGCCGTCTCAGGTTGGTGTGGGCACGCCGGCCCCGGACTTCACGCTGCCCGCGATCGGCCGCGACGGCACCGTGTCGCTCGGCGACTACCGCGGGCGGAGCCCGGTCCTGCTGGCACTGTTCCGCGGGCTCTACTGCCCCTTCTGCCGGCGCGCCATCGCCCAGGTCGGCGTCACGTCGGAGAAGCTCCAGAAGCTCGGCGTCGAGACGCTCGCCATCGTGGCCACCAGCGTGGATAACGCGCGGCTGTACTTCCGCTTCCGCCCCACGCGCGCGCCCCTCGCCGCCGACCATGAGCTGATCACCCATCGTGCCTTCGGCCTGCCGCATCCGCCGGTGACGCCGGAGCTGATGGAGGCGGTGCAAAAGACGCGGATCAATCCGACGGGCGAGCTGCCCGCGCCGGTGCCGATCGCGGAGGTGGGGGAGGCGCTCGACAAGGTCCAGGGCTTCACGCCGACCGAGGTCGATCGGAAGGATGCCGAGCGGCAGTTCCCCCAGCTCAAGGGCCAGTTCCTCGTGGACCGCGACGGCATCGTGCGCTGGCTCAACGTCGAGTGCGCCACCGAGGGTCTGGCCGGTCTCGGCAAGTTCCCGACCGAAGAGGAGCTGGTCGAGGCCGCGCGCGCGCTGCCGCGCCGCTGAGGAAGCCATGCCGAAAACGATTCGTCAGAGGGGTGAGTTTTCGCGCGTCGCCCGCGACGCTGTTCGACATCTACCTGAGCTCGCGGGAAGCACGCCGCCGCCACCGGGGCGACGGCGGTGATGAGCCGAGCCGTGGGCGCGCGGTTCATGGCCTATGCCGGTCACCTGCGTGGGCGAAACCTCGCGATCGTGCCGAAGCGCCTGATCGTGCAGTCCTGGCGCGCCGCGAACTTGAAGAAGCGGGATCTCGATTCGATTCTGGTGCTCGTCTTCAGCAAGGTTCGGGGCGGCGGTCGGATTTCCATGGTGCATGCGAATGTCCCGGATGCGCACGCCGCGAGCATCCGCCGGGGCTGGGAGGAGTACTACTGGAACCGGTGGAGGGCTTACTTGAGAGTGTAAGAGACATAAACGCCCGTTGTCGGAAGCCCTCACTCACCCCCAGGCGTTGTCGGCACGCACCAGCGGCTGGCTCTTGCCGCCAGCCCTCTTTCGCTACTCGATGCAGCTCAAGCTGCCGAAGCCGTAGTGGTCGTCGTAGCGCCAGGGCGGCGGCAGCGGACCCGACGTGGGGAGTGCGGCGTCCGCGCCGCCGTGAAGACCGACGGTCGAGCCGCGACGCACGGTCTTCGTCGGCAGGCCGATCACGCGTGCGACGGCGGGCGCCTCGGGCACGGCCAGCGTGACGTTCTTGAAGAAGCTCGTGCTCACGATGGCGTCGGCCTCGGGCAGGGGCTCGAGCATGGTGGGCGCGCCATCCGTCGCGTCGTCCTCGCTGGTGAGGAAGACGGTCTTGATGCCGAGCCGCTCGCAGGCCTGAATACTACGCACCACTTCGATGAACTCGTTGCCCCCCGCATCCCACGTCACCACCGCGCCCTGCGCCCCGAGCTGCTGGGCGAGCTTGGCCGTCTGGTTGGCCATGAGCTGCTTCTCGGTCTGCGTGGTCCACTCCGTGCGGAGCGAGATCACGCCGAGGAAGTTCCAGTCCCGGCCGTGGCGGCGATAGAGGTCTGACAAGAGCGGGTTATTGGCCACGGTCCACGACATCGCAAAGGCGGTGCGATAGGGCCCCGTGAGCGCGCCGTCCAGGATCTCGTTCGGATGCAGATACCAGGGCGGCGTCAACTGGGTCAGGCCGTAGGTCGCCGTGCAGAACGCGGTAGGGGAGCCGGACATGGCCTGCGGCGAATGCACGCACCAGATGTACACGACCCTGGGGAGCGCCGGATCCACCGGCGTCAGCTCGAACACCTCGCGCTCCGGCGGTGTGAGGGCGCGCACCGCCTCGCCGAGCTGATCCGAAACCGTGAGCGCGGCCTTGTGCACGGCGTAGTTCTTGACCTCTTCGCTCAGCGTCGCGTCGGGCTCGACCACCAGACAGAGGTTGACGAGCTTGCGGTAGGGGTACATCTCGCCGTAGGGCCCGGACATGTCGAGGTAGGTCTCGACGTAGTCGCCACCGGCGTCGTGCCAGTTGACGCTCGACACCTCGACCACGCCCATGCCGGCGAGGCGATGCGTGCGCCCCTTTCCCACCGTGGCGATGTCGCGGCCACAGATACCTGGGTAACAGACGCCTGGGCCCTCCACCTTGACGCGCGGCTCGATCACGTCCCGCACCGGCCAGATCCGCACCGACTCGCCCGGCCGCGCGATCTCGAGCTCGGCCGTGGCGATGCGCGAGTCCTGCCGCACCGCGGCCAGGACGGCCTCGCGGTCCACCATGAGCCGGCCCGCGTCGTACCCCGTCGCCGCGCCGAAGGCGATGTCCGTCACCGGGAAGGTGCCCATCTCAAGACGCATGCGCGGCCTCCATTGGATCGAAGAGCGTCGGCCCGGGCACGGCGATGGTCAGTGTCTGGAGCGCGGTAGACACGATGCGCATGCCGAAGGCGTAGTCCTTCTCCGGGCTCAGCGTGGGGTCGCCGCAGACGTGCTCGATGCGCGCGCCGCGGATCACCCGGTTCGCCCCCGTCGTGAGCGCGAAGTTGTAGATGGCCGAGATCATCCCCACCGGAATTCCCACCCGCTCGATCTCCTTGGCGATCGTTGCGCCGCAACGATTGCAGGTCCCTCAGGTGGCGACGAGCAGCGCGCCGTCGACGCCGCCGGCCTTGAGGTCCGCGGCGATGCTGCGCCCGTGCCCGGCCGACACCGCCACCGGCGTGCTCACGCCGGGCAGTGCGTAGATGTGCTCGTGGACATGCCCGACCTTGCCCTGGCGCTCGAGGTCGCGCAGGAAGGAGAGCGGCAGGATGTAGTTCGGGTTGCTGTTGACCAGGTGATTGAAGTAGCCGGCGTGGTAGGCCTCCCAGTCTGCGGGCGAGAGCGACTCGAGCTCGGCCACCGTGTGCCGGTGATAACGCACGGCATTCGCGGAGACTTGCTTGTCGGGGTTGCCCTTTCGCACGAGGCCACCGGTCGTGACCATGGCGATGCGGGCGCGCGAGAGATCGGCGACGGGCGGTGCAGGGGGGACGCGCTCGGGCGCGGCATACGGCACTTCCGACCGGTAGGGTCGCCCGTGGAGCTTGTCGAGCAGCAGGTCGAGCGCGCGCTGATAGCCCGGGCGCCCGCGGTCGTGAACGCGGCGCGCGCCCCGGGGCATGTAGCCGTCCACCTCGGCCGGCCCCAGCGTCTCGCCTCGGCCCAGGCGGCGCACCAGTGGCGCCAGCGCTTCGAGCGCGGCTTGCATGGATGTCGTCGAGGCGCCGGTCGGCACGATGTAGATCCCGCGTCGCGCGCTCGAGGCGCCCGGATTCTCCAGGTGCATCGCGGTGATCGCGGGGATGCCCTGGCCCTGCGCGACCTTGCAGACGAGGGCGCACGCCAGGCCGTAGCGGCCGGAGCCGAACGCTGGCCCCGCGACGAGCACGTTGGGCTTGAGCCGGTCCAGCTCGGCGGCAATCGCGCGCGAAGCCTCCTCCGCGCGCTCGTTGACGAAGTTGTCGCCGCCGACGAGGGTAGCCTCGACGCGCGCGCCGTCGCCGAGCGCCTTCTCGAGGACGCGCCCCGGGCCCACGGCGCCGGCCCTCACCGTCACGCCGACCTGCGCATGGTCCTCGCCGCCGATACCACCGAAGAACTGGTTCACGTAATGCACGACGCGAAGCGGACCGCTCATGGCGCTATTCCTCCTGCGGACCTCGGGCTGTCGGAGCGGATTCTAACGGCAAGCGGGTCCGGTATCCACCCGTTGAGTTCGAGCATCGCGACACGTATCCTCGACGCATGGGCAACACCTGGGGACGCCTCTTCCGCGTGACGACGTGGGGCGAGTCGCACGGTGGCGCCACCGGGGCCGTCGTCGATGGCTGTCCCCCGCGGCTGCCCCTGTCCGAAGCCGACATCCAACCGGACCTCGACCGCCGCGCACCGGGGCAGAGCGCTCTCGTGTCGCAGCGCAAGGAGTCCGACACGGTGCAGATCCTGTCCGGCGTCTTCGAGGGGCAGACGCTCGGCACGCCGATCAGCCTCCTCATTCCGAACGAGGACATGCGGCCCGGCGACTACCGCGAGATCCGCGAGAAGTACCGGCCGAGCCACGCCGACTACACGTACGAGGCGAAGTACGGGGTCCGCGACTGGCGCGGCGGTGGCCGGACGAGCGCGCGCGAGACCGCCGGTCGCGTGGCCGCCGCCGCCATCGCGCGCAAGCTCCTCGCCGTGCACTTCAACGTAACGGTCGTGGCCTGGGTCTCGAAGGTCGGCCGCCTCATCGCGGAGTGCGACCACGAGAAGGTGACTCGCGAGCAGGTCGACGCGACGCCGATCCGCTGCCCTGACCTCGCGGTCGCCGAGCGCATGATCGCGGCGGTGGAGGCCGCGCGCAAAGACGGCAACTCGCTCGGCGGCGTCGTCACCTGCGCCGTGCGCGGCTGCCCGGTGGGCTGGGGCGAGCCGGTGTTCGACCGGCTCGAGGCCGACCTCGCCAAGGCCGTGATGAGCCTGCCCGCGAGCAAGGGCTTCGAGATCGGCTCGGGTTTCGCCGGGACCGACCTCACCGGCGCCGAGCACAACGACGAGTTCTACATGGAGGGCGGGCGCATCCGGACCCGCACCAACCGCTCGGGGGGCGTGCAGGGCGGCATCACCAACGGGGAGACGATCTACTTCCGCGTGGCGTTCAAGCCGACGGCGACGATCATGCGCGAGCAGGACACGGTCAACATCTATCGCGAGGAGACGACCATCCAGGGGCGTGGCCGCCACGACCCGTGCGTGCTCCCGCGCGCCGTGCCGATGGTGGAGGCGATGACGGCGCTCGTGCTCGAGGACCACGCCCTGCTCCACCACGCGGTGACGTAGAGCCCCGGCGTCGCCTAAGGGATCTGGCCGCCCTCGCTTCGTGGCGTCCTCCCTCGGCCGCACCCACTCTCAGAGACTTCGAAGGTCGACGATCGAGATGTCCAGCCTCCGCGTCGACAGCCTGC
>JAHFDK010000202.1:6072-11305 GCA_023249095.1 Candidatus Rokuibacteriota bacterium
GCATCGCCTCCTCATCGATGTTTCGGATCACGACCTGGGCCACGCGGTCATCCTCCCTGGTGATATCGTGATGATATCACGCGAGTGAGGGGCCACTGCCACCGGCAGCTTGTCGTCTCGCTGCCACCGGGTCAATGTCTGATCGCCGATACCGCGAACGGATACTCCACGTCGATGCGGGCGGTCACCCGCCGCTTTGGCGAGGATGGTGCCTTTCACGAGACCAGAACCCCGCCGCTTCAGCCGAGCCGAGTACGAGGCGGACGTATATCGCCGTTCAGCTCCTCCGGAGGATCGCCGCCGCCCGTCAGCTGCGCCGGGCGCTCTTCGTTTTGCGACCGGGACGAGCTCAGGAGCCAGGCGCTCGTAGCTTTCCGGAACGAGTTCGGAACCGACGCGGCGACCGTGTCGGGCGGCAACCCCCAGAAGAACGCGCGCATCCTGATCGCCACCTATCAAACTCTCGACGTGGACACCGACGCGGCGGCGGGGATGTTCCTGGTCACGCCTCCCCCGAGAACTACTTCAGCCACATCGTGATCGACGAGTGCCACTGCTCGGCCTGGGGCAAGTGGTCCCAGGTGCTCCCGCCAACCTGGACGCCGCACGGGCTTCGAGGAGCTCACCTGGGACCGCGACACGCTGATCGGAGCAGGCCGAGCAGGGCGACCCGTGCAAGGCCCGGCTGGCGGACGACTCACGCTTGGGTCAGATCGTGACAACGACCGCGAGCCCGTTGCAGCCGCATGGGCACCTCGGTTGAGGACGGCTTCCGGGGAGTCTAGCCGAACGCCACGACGCGCACCAGCACGGCGCCGCACTGCGGCAGGGTCACGCCTTCCGCGACTACTTCCGCTCGCGCTCCCGCAACAGTTCCTGAATGATCTGCTGAGAACGCGGCTTCTCTTCAACCGGCATCCTCCGAAGCGCGAGACACTTGCCCTCAGCAACCCAACCGGCACGTTCGACGTCGGCACCGCTCTAAGTGGGAACAACACCTCGTTGTGCCTTCACAGAGTTGGTCTTCGCGACGAAGGCGTACCACCGGCGCCGTCGGGATCGAGGGCGTCGCCGAGGCGTTCGTAGCGCTCGACTCCCCCGAGCGCCACGCCGAGATCCTCGTCAAGCCATGACCGCGGCGGCGAGGATGCCAACGATGTCGGTGGCGATCCGCTTCGCGATCCCGTACTGCCAGCGACCGTAGGAGCCGTCCGCGTTGACGGCGGCCACCCAGCGCTTCGCCGCGGCGGTCTTGACCTCCTCGAGCGGATCGAACCCCTTCGTCTCGAGGATCAGGTGGAAGGGAGGTTGCGACTTCAGGCGCACGATGAAGTCAGGGAGGTAGTCGTGGGCCTGGCCGTTGTGCAGGTAGGGGATCGCGAACCCGAGGCTTGCGTTCTTGACGAACGCCTCGACGAGCGGATGCGTGTCCAGGATGTAAGCCGCCGACTGCTCCCATTTGGCGGTATCGGCGACGACGTAGTTGAGGTGGCTGTGGACGACCTCGCGGACGTCGCGGCTCGTCCAGAAGTCGACCTCGGCCGTCGAGCCCGGCCCGCGCCGGGCCTCGTAGCGTGGCAGCTCCGGCGCTTCTCCTTCCGTCATGTCGGGCTTGATCGCGCTGACGAGTGCCTCCACCACCCAGCCGTAGTAAGGCGAGAGGGCGACGTCCAGCACATTCGAAGGTGGAAGCGGCTGCACGTGGCGGTGGAGATAGCGGTCGGCGATCTGCACGAGCTGCGGAAACAGAACGTGCGCCGGCGCCTCACAGCCTGGCTGGGCGGCGTAGTCGCGGGTGAGATCGGCCGCGAGGTCGAACACGAGTTGCTGGATCCGATAGCCGGAACGATACGGGTTGAGATCGACGCGCTCGAGCTTGCCCGGGCCGGCCAGCGACGGGCGGCCTTTGTTGTTCGGCAGCGCCGCCTTGACCTCCACTTCGGGGGGAATCTTCATCGGATCGAGCGTGATCGTCGGCGCGCTCGCCCAGTCGACGGTCAGGCGGTTGCGGATGGCCTGGCGGTAGCCCTCGACGCGGGGAAAGCGGATCTCGTGGGCGGCCTTGCCCGGGATGGCGTGGACGTGATGCCGCTTGGCGGCCGGCGCCCGCGAGCCTCGAGGGTTCGCCTTGAACGGGATGACCTGGAAGGGCACGCCGAAGACCTTGGCGACCTCTTCCTGCAGCCGGCCGTTGTCGCCGACCTCGTAGCTGGAGCGGCGCAGGCCGCGGCCGACCACCTGTTCGCAGAGGAGCTGCGACATGAACGGCCGCAACCCCACGATGTGCGTGACCGTGCTACAGTCCCAGCCCTCGGTCAACATACCGACGCTCACGATGCAGCAGAGGTCCCGGCCAGGCGGGTGAAGGGGCTTCCCGATCTTCTTCGCCAGGTCTTCGAATGCGTCCGGGTAGATCGGCCGGCCCTGCCTGTCCAGGGGCCAGGTGATCTTTCCCACGGTGTCTAGCGTCAGACGCATCCAGGCTGATTCGTCGCTCTTGGCCTGATCGCTGTCCGTTTCGGACACGACCTTGGAGTCGACGCGGATCGTGTTTTCCCGGCCCGGTGTGTTGCGGAAGCCCGGGATGTTCGCCGGCGGAATGCCCGCCGGAGGGCGATCGAGCGCGAGCCACTCGTACACCACTCTGGCGATCGCGGTATCGCGGCAGACGATGATGAAGACAGGCGGTCGCGGGTCCTCCGCGTTCTGGCTCCAGTCCCCGCGCAGCTCTTCCCACAGCCCGCCCAGCATCGCGATGGGCGTGGCCGCCCACTTGACGACGGCCTCCGGCTTGGGGCTCCCGCGCGAGCCGCCGCGCTCGGCTGCCGTCAGCCGGGGCACGATCCAGCGCCAGATGTTGAAGTAGCCGGGGATGTCGGCGCCGGTCGTGTCGCGCACGGCGAGCTGCGGGATCTTCACCAGTCCCGACTCGATCGCATCGGTGAGGCCGAAGTCGCTCACCACCCAGGGGAAGATGC
Organism: Candidatus Rokuibacteriota bacterium; assembly: GCA_023249095.1. Lineage (GTDB taxonomy): Bacteria > Methylomirabilota > Methylomirabilia > Rokubacteriales > CSP1-6 > AR31. Next base: position 9,051 of record JAHFDK010000202.1, read on the forward strand.
GGTTCGTGTCCGGGCCCATGCGGCCGAGGAAGTAGGGGGTCGCCGAGAGATCCACGCAGACGTTGATGCCACGTAGCTTCTGGATGCGGTCGAGCCCGTCGACCCACACGGTCGCCTCCCGGTAGAGCTCGTCCTGCGCGTCCGGCTCGCTGTACAGCTCGTCGGCCTCCCCATCGGGAGCGTCGCGGCGGATCCGGTAGGCGTGGTGAGCCTCGTCGTTGAAGACGAGGACGTTCTGCTTTCCGCTGACCCCGCGGAGCACTCGGTCGACGACGGCGGTGTCGCTCTCCACGTAGCGGACAGACTCCACTCGGACCTTGCGCAGGTTGCCCTGCCGGTCACGGTCCTCGTCGATCACGGTCACGAGCCCGGCGGCGACCTGCCGCTCCAGCTCCTCCGGCGTGAGATAGCGCCGGCCCCGGGCTGTGGTCGTCTTGGCGCCGATGGTGATGGTCTCCACCGTCCGCAACGGGACGCCGGCGCGGGTGACCTTTGCACTGACTCCGCCCGGAGTCATGCTCTGCGGCTCGAAGACGTGCCAGTTCGTGACCAGGAGGCGTCCTTTGACCAGATCGGCCATGAGGTGCGGCGCCACGAGATCCCGCGTGCGATAGAGGCTGGCGTCGCCCTCTCGCGGGTCCAGCTCCCGGAGGCGGTTCCTGATGGTGACGTTGGGGCAGACCACCAGGACGACGTCCGAGAACCGGGCGTCGCCGCGGCTGTTCACCTTGTTGAGGATGCTCCACGCCGCCAGCATCCCCATGACGGTCGTCTTGCCCGTGCCGGTGGCCATCTTGCACGCGATTCGTCGAAAGCCGGCGTAGCCCTCGGCCTTGCGGTCGTCGCTCGGCTCGTCGGGCGGCACGTCGATGCCCTGCAGGAAGTCGCTGCGAGCCTCGGTCAGGAAGATGACCGTCTCGACCGCCTCGCGCTGGGCGAAGAAGAGCCGGTGCTGGCGCCCCTCGCGTGTCCAGTAGTCGAGCAGCTCGAGCGTCGTCCGCGTCACTCCGGGCCGGCTCGCGGCCCGCCAGGCCTTCAGGCGCTCACGGACGCGATTGACCAGCTTCAGCTCGATCAGGGTTCCAGGATCGTCGCCGGCGGTGTCGCTGACCGGACCCGGCGGCCGGTAGTAGTACGTGGCCGGGCGCCGCCCGGCCACGCGATGGGGCGTCTCGCCTTCGACGATGTGCCAGTGCTCGGTCGGCTCCTCGTACGGCCCACAGATGATGGGCTCGGCGACTTCGAAGCCGCTCACAACCTGAACGCCCCCATGATGCCGTCGAGCTTCTCGCCAACCTCGGCGTGGATCTCTTGCGGCATCATCACCGCGGCGATCTCATGGTAGCGAGTGTACGGCAGCCCTGGGAGCCCCGCTGCCGTGAGTGCGGGCGGCAGGAGCTGCGTGCGCGCCTTCGTCGCGTTCAGGAACGCGTGATCGCCCAGCGGCTCGCGCAGCACCGCCGGCGGGAAGTTCTCCTCGAGATAGCGGCGCAGGTCGGCCAGATGCGGCGGCGCGGCGGCGGCCCCGACGGTCTGCTCCACAAAGCGGGCGAGGGCGTCGGGATGGAGCAGGTAGCTCTCGATCTCGTAGCGCCGCCAACGCAGGCGCTGGAAGCCCTCGCCCGTGATCGGGGTCGCCTGGATCTCCGGCCGCGCATCTCCATCGACCAGCTCGACCGCCGGCAGGTCGATCCGCACGAGCCGCAGCGCCTCGTAGTGCTCGCGCGCCTGCACACCGGGGGCGCCCGGCCGCGGCTCGACCACGGTGCGCTTCCAGAAGAGGCGAGTGGTCAGGAGCTCCCGGGCCGGATGGTCTAGCACCCGGGCCCACGCGCGGAGAATGTCGAGGTCGGTATAGTCCTCCAGATAGAGGACGCCGGGCGCGTCGCGCGCCAGCATGACGTCGGTGTGGGAAACGATGCGCAGCGAATCGATGAGGCGTGACCGCTCGTCGGTCGTCGCCAGCATGTGGGGCTGGTCGAAGAGGACGCACAGCTCTCGCGGCTCGACGGCGTTCACGATGACCTCGGAGTGCGTGGCGATCACGAGCTGCGAGCGCTGCCGGGCCGCGGCCGCGCGCAGCTCGCTATAGATCGCGTCCTGGAGGATCACGTGCAGGTGCGCGTCGGGCTTATCCAGCAGCAGCACGGACCCTGGTCGGGTCTGGAGGAAGGTGAAGAGCATGAGCACCTGCTGGAATCCGCTGCCGGCGCTGGCGATGTCGAGCCGGGGCCCGTCTGGCCGCTCTCGATACT
>JAHFDK010000203.1 GCA_023249095.1 Candidatus Rokuibacteriota bacterium
GCCAGCTCGCCGGCCGCCCGCCGCGGATCGAGGGACGGGTCGGGCTCGAGGACCGGGTGATAGCTGATCGTGATCCGTCCCGGGCGCGGGAAGACCCGCCCGGGCGGCCACGACGCGTGCCCGCCCGCGATCGTCACCGGCAGCACCGGCACCCGGAGCGAGGCCGCGAGGCGGAAGGCGCCAGGCTTGAAACGCTCGACTCTCCCGGTGTGGGTCCGCTCGCCCTCGGGAAAGATCATGACGACGTGGCCTGCCTGGAGCAGGCGGACGGCCTCGCGCGTGGACGACGGATCGGTCGACTCGATGCGGACGGGAAATGCCCGCAGGCGCCGGATCATCCAGCTGAACAGGGGGATCTCGAACAGCCGGCTCCAGGCCATGTAGTAGACGCGCCGGCGGACCGCGATCGACACGAGCGCCGGATCGGCGTAGGTCTGATGATTCGGGGTGATGATCACGGGCCCGCTCCCGGGAATGTTGGCGAGGCCCTCAAGCTCGAGGCCAAAGTACGCGCGGCACAGCGCGTGAAGGCCGGGACGAACGAGATCGATGATCGGGGTCCGCACGGCCCTAGCCTACACAAAAAAGCGGGGCCGGAATCTTCTTCCGGCCCCGCTGGACAGCCGCTCCAGACTTCAGTTAGTCGTCGTCGCTGACCGTCTCGGCCTCGTCTTCGTCCTGATCGGATTGGCGCCCCAGGCGCTCGATCCGGTCCTGGCACCGCACGCAGGTCTGAACCTCCGGCAGCGCCTGGAGGCGGGCGGGCGAAATGGGCTCCTCACACTCCACACACGTTCCGTATTCACCGTCGTTGAGCCGGTCGAGAGCTGCTGACAGCCGATTAACCCGGCCCACCAGGAGCTCACGGGTCGCGAATCCGATCTCGCGGCGCTCGTTCGCCTGGATCTCATCGACTTCGTCGGCGAACGGCGAGTTGGCTCCGATCGCTCCGGGCACCTCCTCGACCGCGACCGCGCCACCCATCTGGCGGAGCCGGCCGACTGCTGATCTGAGGTCTTCCTCCAACCGCTCTCGGATGGTTTCCATTGTCTAGGCCTCCCTGAGTCCTCCGTCGGTACTTGGGCCTGTCACCGGTGCAACCGTTGTGCCGGACATGAGACGCAGGAGCCCAGGGATCAATTCACCAGGAAACATACCGAGTTGACTCGTCGCGGGACAGCCCTGGCCAGGCGAAATGCCCTTTGGGCTTGTCAGTTTTGTCGGCACCGTGGGAACATTTTGCCCACCAGCGGGGGCGGGCTACCCAGACTCAGTCGCCCTGCCCGATCGCCTCCTGGAGCCAGAGCAGATCACCAACAGTCCGAATTCCGTGATCGCGGATTTCCGGAATCAGGGCGAGCAGCAGCTCTCCGGCCGCCACGGCATCGCCCTCCGCAGAATGTCGTCCGAGGATCCCGATTCCCATCCGGCTGGCAACGTCGTCGAAGCCGAACCGCTTCCAGTCAGGATGGAGCACGGCGGCCAGTCGCATGATGTCGAGCGTGGGGTTGACGACGGGCGGCAGGCGGTGCGCGCGGCGCGCCCGCCCGAGCATGGCGAGATCGAAGGCGATCCCGTGACCGACGAGGACGCGACGGCCACACACAGCCTCGAGCTTCACTAACGCCTCGCCGAGGCTCGTCGCATGGACAACCATGTCGTCGGTGATTCCGTGGATGCGACTCGATTCCGGCGGGATCGGGCGCCCGGGATCGACACGGGTGACGTAGACATGTTGCGGCCGGCCATCGATAAAGGGCACCGCGGCGATCTCGATGATGTCGTCTCGCCTGGGATCGAGTCCGGTCGTCTCGAGGTCGACGGCCACGAACCCTTCGGTCAAGAGTGACTCGAGGCTCCGGCCGTCGCGCGGCGGGCGGCGGCGCCACAGGGGCGAAAACAGGCTCACGGCAGGCGCGCTCGCTACGTGGCGACGAAGTCCGTGGCGAAGCGCTCGCGGACTTCGGCCTGGACCCGGGAGACCGTCTTCATGGCGTCACGCATCAGCAGGGCATCGGCGCGCGACAGGCGGCCGGGAGTGATGTAGTTGTCGGGCGCCTCTCCGCGCCCGATCTGTTCCAGCTGATGGACGAGCCGGAGCCGCATGAGGTGCTGGAACGCGTCGGTGATCTCGCGCGCCTCCGCGTCCTTGAAGATGTCGCGGCCGGCGGCGGCGCGGATCCGATCGATCGTGTTCGTCTCGCCGAGCGAGAGCGCCAGGTTGTAGAGCCGCCCGGCGCCGACCAGATGGAGACCGCCCGCCCCTTTGATGTCCACGGCGCCGCGATGCGGCCCGCTCCGGTGAACGGCGAGGTTGCCGAAGATCGTGACGGGCAGCCGCCGGGCCACGACGTCGCGCGCCAGGTAGCCGAGAAAGGCCCGGTGCTCGGGCGCCTCCGTGCGGATGATGGCGGTCAGTGCAGCGCCGAGCTCACCGGCACCGCCGAGCGGTCGTACGTCGAAGTGAATGCACGCGGCGAGGACCTGTTCGGGCCCCGCCTCCTTCATCCAGCGACGGAAGTATCCCTCCCAGACCGAGGCCGGCTGGCACCAGATCGGGTTCGAGGCCATATAGCTGCCGGGACACGCAGGAAATCCGACACGCACGAGGCCACGGATCGCAGCGTCGGCGAACCGCGCATAGTATTCGGCGGCGCGCGCCGCGAGGTGCGCAGGCGGGTCCTCGTACACGAGCCCGTTGTCCTGGTCGGTGCGGAGCGTCTGCTCACGCCGTGCCTCGCTTCCGAAGGCCAGCCAGCAACAGCGAACCGGCGGTGCCTCTTCCCCCGCCTCCTCGAGCTCGCCGGCGGTCAACGCCAGGACCCGTGTCACGATCCGGTCGTTCAACTCGGCGACGAGTTGCCCGATGTCGTAGGCCGTACCGCCCTCGTCCACGAGGCGCCGAACGAGGGCCGTGACACGGGCGGCGAGCTCAATGAGGGCAGTGAGCGACACCGCGCGGGGGATCTCGCGCGCCAGCGTGACCGGGTGCGTGGTCTGAAGCGCGAGGAAGTCTCGGCTCGATACGACGCCAACCGCCCGGCCCTCGTCGACGACCACGACATGGCGGATGCGTTGGCGCGTCATGTCGAGCACGGCCTCGAACGCGAACGCGCTCGGCTGGCGGGTCACGAGCGGCGCCGACATGATCGTGCCGACCGGCGTCGTGGCCGGATCGCGCCCCTCGGCCACGACCTTTCGGCGCAGGTCACGGTCGGTCACGATTCCAACCGGTGCGCCGGCCTCGTCCACGACGACGATGGACCCGACGCCCTCCTGGGAGAGACGCTGCGCGACGTCCATCGCCGAGGCACTTCGCGCGCACGTGACCGTCGGCCGCTTGATGAAATCCCGCAGGCGGTGGAGAAAAAGGGAGAGCTCGCCTGGACGCGCTTCGGCCACGGGAGGTGTCAGACCTTCGGCGGCTGTCGCTCGGGGCGGCCGACCACCGCTCGGGCCACGATCACGACGGAGCCCACCGCGTTGACCAGCGTCACGAGGGCTAGAGAGACGAGCAGCAGGGCCATGGCAGGCCCGGTCACCCGGTCGACCCCGGCCTCCGGCGGAAGCACCGTCTCCAGCTTGGAGAGCGGCAGGAGAACGAGCGCCGGCACGCCGATCACGACAACAACCAGTCCGACGGCGATCCGTCCGACCCGCCTGAGCGGCTCAAGAGCGCGATGGCGTGCTTCGGTCTGTACCCAGAGAACGGTCACGAGCGCGAACAGCAGAAGCATGCAGCCGGCGAAGGCGGTCTCGGAGAGCCAGCGCGCCCCGGCCGCAGCATAGACGGCGGCGAAGAGGACGACCCCAACGAAGTTGGCCGCAGCCAAGGCGAGCACGCTTGCCACTCTAACCCGGGATCTACCCGGGCGGTCCTCCGCGAAGCTGCGCCACCAGCACCTTCGTCACCAGCCACACCGCCGCGTACACCCCGAGCGCGACGAAGCGGACCCGGGCGTCCGAGGTGTCGAGCGGAAGGAGCCGCCGGACCGGACGCGTGAGCGGTCCGGTGACGACCGAGAAGAACCACAGCATCTGACTCTGGGGACTCTGGATCAGGCGGGCGAAGACGATGTGCAGGAGGAGATAGATCGCGGCCATGTAGGCCAGGAAGCCCTGGATGAGGACGAGGCGGATGAGGAGCGCGTCCATGTGAACCGCACGGGCGGGGAGAAACTGGCCTCCCCGCCCCCGAAGTCCGCGGTGTGCCTAGCGGGCCTAGTGGGCGAAGACCCCCTTGGCGTCGCGACCGAGCGGATCGCCCTTGGTGGCCTGCCCCGACTTCGGATACCGGACGCTGACCACCAGGTCCTGGATCTCCTTGGGCGGAGGCGCGGTCAGCAGCGAAACGATCCAGATCGTGAGGAAACCCGCCGGCAGCCCGAAGATCGCCGACGAGATCGTTGTCGTGCCGAACCAGGACAGCCCGAAGAACCGGCTGCCGATCATGTAGTAGAGCGTTACGCCCAGTCCCACGAGCATCCCGATGTTCGCGCCCCACTTGTTGGTGCGCTTCCACCAGATGCCCATGACGAGCGCCGGGAAAAAGGACGCGCCCGCCAAGCTGAACGCCCACGCCACCAGCTCGACGATGAGCGAGAGTCGGTAGGTCGCGATGTACGCGGCCACGACCGCGGTCACGACCAGGAACACCTTGGTGATCGTGAGCCGCTTCACCAGCGACGCCCTCGGATCGATGACGTTGTAGTAGAGGTCGTGGGAGATCGCGTTAGCAATGGTCAGCAGCAGCCCGTCGGCCGTGGAGAGCGCCGCGGCGAGTCCACCCGCCATCACGAGACCCGTGATCACGAACGGTAGTCCCGCGATCTCAGGTGTCGCGAGCACGACGAAGTCGCTCGACTTGAGGACGAAGTCCGCCCACTGGACGATCCCGTCTCCGTTCTTGTCGACGACCTCGAAGAGACCCGCCGGCTTCCAGAGGTTGACCCACGCCGGCAGCTCGGTGATCTTGCTGCCAACGAGTCTGGCATAGAGCGCGAAGCGTGCGAACGCCGCGTACGCCGGCGCGGTGAAGTAGAGCAGGAAGATGCAGAACAGCGCCCAGCCGCACGTCGTCCTCGCCTGTCGCACCGACGGCGTCGTGTAGTAGCGCGTGAGGATGTGCGGGAGCCCGGCGGTGCCGACCATGAGACAGAAAGTCAGGGCCAGGAAGTTCCACATCCCGGTGCCGGTCGGCGCTGTGAGGTAGTTCCCGAGCTTCGCGTCGTCGCTCGCCGCCGGAGCTCTGGACTGCGTCACCGCGATGGTCCGCTGGGCCGTCAGCTTGGTCCGGTCGGCCTCCGAGAGGCCGGGTTCCTTCAGCTTGGCCGCGATCTCGTCCGCGTCCTTCTTCCAGAGGGCACGCGTCTCCTTCTCCTTCGGGTCGCGCGTGACAGCGATCGCGCTCGCGTTGTTCCTCTGCAGGAGCTGGCCGTAGGTCAGCTCGGGAATCGGAATCGAGAAGATCGTCCAGGACATGTACACGACCGGGACGAGGTAGGAAATGATCAGGATGATGTACTGCGCCACCTGGGTCCAGGTGACCGATTTCATGCCGCCAAGGACGGAGCAGAAGAGGACGCCCACGAGCCCGAGGAACACGCCGATGTTGAAATCGATGCCGATGAACCGGGCAACGATGAATCCGACGCCCGTCACCTGGGCGATGAGGTACATGAGCGAGCAGGCAATGGCGCCGAGGACGCCGATGATGCGCGCCATGTTGCCCCCGTATCGGGCGCCGAGGAAGTCCGGGATCGTGTAGGCGCCGAACTGTCGGAGGTACGGGCCGAGGAACACCGCCAACAGGAGGTACCCGCCGGTCCAGCCCATGACGTACGCAAGCCCCGCGAACCCCTGAACCGACAGGGCCCCCGCCATCGAGATGAACGAGGCAGCCGACATCCAGTCAGAGCCGGTCGCCATGCCGTTGTAGAAGGCGGGCACCGAACGGCCCGCGACGTAGTACTGGTCCGGATTCGAGGTACGTGTGACGACGCCGATGACCACGTAGATCGCGAGCGAGAGGGCCATGAACAGCCACCCGATCCACTTGTTCGGGAGGCCGAAGAACACCTCGCCGATCCCGATGAGGATCGTGATACCGAGAAATCCGACGGTGTAGAGGCCGAAGATCTTGTCGAGGCTCATGGTCTCGTTAGTCCCCCTCGATGATGCCGTACTCGAGATCCTTCTTGTTCATGAGCAAGGCGTACACCGCGATCTCGATCACGAAGATCGCGAGCGAGCCCTGGGCCGCCATGTAGTACCCGAGCGGGAACCCGATGATGGAGAACTGGTTGAGCCAGCCGGCCATGACGCCCGAGATTATGTACGTCACGACGAACCAGATGATCAGGAGGATCGTGGTGAGCCGGACGTTGTACCGCCAATACTCCTGCTTCTGCTTCTCCGTCAGATCGGCCATACGCGCTCTCCTGTGAACGGCGATGGGTCGGACGAGTTCAGGTCAGCCATCGATCGGTGCAACTTCGGTATCGCAGAGGACGCAGCAGACCACATGCCAACAAGCGCTGTGGGCTCAACAGCCCGATTTTCCGTAAGTTTTAGACGGCGCCTCGGGCCGGCGGGATGGTGCCGATACCAATAGATCGTTGGTACCCGCACCTTGACGCGGTGCGCCCGAGCGAGGCCTTAGGTCCCGCCCGAGAGGGCGGAGCACCGGGCCCGGAGGTCGCTGAGCGTGCCGCAGTCCCTGAGTCGCTCGACAACGGCGCCGAGCGGCGTGGCGCGTGCGCTGCCCTCGGGCGCGCCCTTGGTGAGTTGGTCCAGCGCCGCTTTACCCGCAGGACCGTCGAGGTCGAGCCGGAGGAATGTCTCGCCCGAGGCGAGGCCCATCCATTTCACCTGCGAGACCGTCACGGTCCCGCCCTTGAAGCCGCCCTTGTCGTGATTCACAAGGACCTTCTCGCCGCTGTCGAGCACGATCTGGCAGTAGGCCCCCGCCTTGGGATCGGTCACGAACCGTCCGACCTTGGCCATGGCCCCTCCGCTGCGCTCGCTAGGACTCCTGTTCCTCGTACTTGGTCTTGAGCGACGCGACGACCGCCGGGTCGGCGAGCGTCGTGGTGTCGCCGAGCGCGCGGCCCTCGGCAATGTCGCGAAGCAGCCGGCGCATGATCTTCCCGCTCCGCGTTTTCGGCAGCTCCGCTGAGAAGATGACGTCGTCGGGCCGCGCCAGGGACCCGATCTTCTTCACCACGTGCGCCTTCAGCTCGTCCATGAGCTGGGGCGAGCCCTCGACGCCGCTCTTCACCGTGACGAACGCCGCGATCGCCTGGCCCTTGATGTCGTGCATCTTGCCGATGACCGCCGCCTCGGCGACCGATTTGTGGTCGACGAGGGCCGATTCGACCTCCATCGTCGAGACGCGATGGCCCGAGACGTTCATGACGTCGTCGACGCGACCGAGAAGCCAGAAGTAGCCGTCCTCATCGCGCTTGGCGCCATCGCCGGTGAAGTAGATGTTGTCGTACTTCGACCAGTACTGCTTCACGAACCGGTCGGGGTCGCCCCAGATCCCACGCAACATGCCCGGCCAGGGCTTGCGCAGCACGAGGTAGCCCGACTTCGCCGGGTTGCCCTTCTCGTCGAACACCTCGGCGTCGACGCCGGGGAACGGCAAGGTCGCCGAGCCGGGCTTGAGGGTGGTGAGACCGGGGAGCGGTGTAATGAGGATGTGGCCCGTCTCAGTCTGCCACCACGTGTCCACGACCGGGCAGCGGCCGCCGCCGATGACCTTCCAGTACCAGACCCACGCCTCCGGGTTGATCGGCTCCCCGACGGACCCGAGCAGCCGGAGGCTCGAGAGATCGCATCGCTTGGGGTACTCCTCGCCCCACTTCATGAACGTGCGGATCGCCGTGGGCGCCGTGTAACAGATCGTGATGCCGTACTTCTCGACGATGCGCCAGAACCGGTCCTTGTCGGGATAGTCGGGCGTGCCCTCGTACATCACGGTCGTGGCGCCGTTCGCCAGCGGGCCGTAGACGATGTAGGAGTGGCCCGTCACCCAGCCGATGTCGGCCGTGCACCAGTACACGTCGTCCTCGTGGATGTCGAAGATCCACCGGTGCGTCGCCGTCACGCCGGTGAGATAGCCGCCCGTCGTGTGGATGATGCCCTTGGGCTTGCCGGTGGACCCGGAGGTGTAGAGGAGGTAGAGGAGGTCTTCGGAGTCCATCGGCTCGGCCGGGCAACGCGCCGGCGCGTCCTTGATGAAGTCCTCCCACCAGATATCCCGACCGCTCTGCATGTCGACTGGCTGGCCGGTGCGCTTCAGCACGATGACGGTCTTGACGCCGGGCGCCCCGCGCAGCGCCTCGTCCGTGTTCTTCTTCAGCGCCACGGTGGTCCCGCGACGGTAGCCACCGTCGGCCGTGATCACCACCGACGACTCGGCGTCGTGGATCCGCTCGCGCACTGCTTCGGGCGAGAAGCCGCCGAAGATCACGCTGTGAGCCGCCCCGATGCGGGCGCAGGCCAGCATCGCGATCGGCAGCTCGGGCACCATCGGCATGTAGATCGTCACCCGATCGCCCTTCCGGACACCGTGCCGCTTCAGCGCCGCCGCGAATCGGTTGACCTCGCGGTAGAGATCCCAGTACGTCAGGACCCGCGAGTCTCCCGGCTCCCCTTCCCAGATCAGCGCGGCCTTTGTCTTGCGGGGACCCGTCACGTGGCGGTCGAGGCAGTTATACGCGACGTTCAGCTTACCGCCGACGAACCACTTGGCGTACGGCGGCTTCCACTCGAGCGCTTTCTTCCAGGGCTTGAACCAGTGGAGCTCGCGGGCGCGCTGCTCCCAGAACCTCACGAAGTTCCGCTGCGCCTCGGCGTAGATCGTCTTCCGGTTCATCACGGCGTTCGTGACGAACGCCTTGGGCGGGGGAAACTTCCGCTTCTCCGTGAGAAGCGCCTCGATCGGGACGTCCGCCTTCACTTTCGCCTGAGCCATGGGTTTCCTCACTCGCCATTTCCCGCAGAGGGTCGGCGCAACCCGTACCGCGTCAGCTTCTCGTGGAAGTTCTTCGGGTCCATATCGGCGTGCTTGGCCGCCGCCGTGAGCTTGCCGCCTTCTCTCTCGAGCACGCCGGCGACGTAGGCGCGCTCGAACTCTTCGACAACCCGGGCCTTGGCGTCGCGGAAGGGCAGCGAGAGATCCACCCGGGATCGCGCCGCTTCGCCGGTCAGGAACCGCTCGACGTCCGTGATGGTGTCGCCCTTGGCGACGATCACGGCACGCTCGATCACATTCTCGAGCTCCCGCACGTTGCCCGGCCATGCGTATCGGCAGAGCGCCTGCATCGCGGCCCCGTCGATCGCGCGCACCGCCTTCTTCGACCGCCGGGCGCTCACGTCGAGGAAATGCGCCGCCAGCAACGGAATGTCGCTGGCCCGCTCGCGCAGGGGCGGGATGCTCACGGGCATCACCGACAGCCGATAGAAGAGGTCGCGCCGGAACGCCCCGCGCTCCACCTCCGCGGGGAGATCCTTGTTGGTGGTGGCGATGAACCGCACGTCGATCTCGACGACGCGGTCCGAGCCGATCGGCGTCACCCGCTTCTCCTCGATCGCGCGGAGGAGCTTGGACTGGAGCGCCAGCGGCATCTCGCCGACCTCGTCGAGCAGCAGTGTCCCGCCGTGCGCCATCTGGAACAGACCCCGCCGGGTCTCGCTGGCACCGGTGAAGGCGCCCTTTCGGAACCCGAACAGCTCGGACTCGAACAATTCCTCCGGGATCGCCGCGCAGTTGACCGCCACGAAGGGGCGCTCTTTCCGGCCACCGCTGAAGTGGATGGACCGGGCGAGCAGCTCCTTGCCGACGCCGGTCTCCCCGTGAATCAGCACGGTCGTGTCGAGGCTTGCGACCGAGCTGACGAGGTCGAAGACCTCCTGCATCACCGTGCTCTGCGCCACGATGTTCCTGAGGGTGAAACGCTCCTGGTTGCGTCGGATCGTCGCGCGGTTCGCGGCCTTCAGCTCGTGGAACTCGATCGCGCGGCGGAGCACCATCAGCACCTCGGCCGCGTCGAACGGTTTGACGAGGTAGTCCTCGGCGCCCAGACGCATGGCCTCGACCGCGGATCCGATGGTGCCGTACGCCGTCATCACGACGACGGCGAGGTTCGAATGGTCCACCTTGATCCGTCGCACGATCTCGACGCCGTCGATGCCGGGCAGGCGCTTGTCCGTCAGCACGAGGTCGACGTCGTCGTTCTTCAGGAGATCGATCGCGTCCTCGCCGCTCGGGACCACGAGCACCTCGTATCCCGCGACCTCGAGGGTCCGCTGGAGCGGCCGGAGGAAAATCTCGTCGTCCTCGACGATGAGGATACGATGTTTCATGCCTTATCCCACCTCGACGGCCGCCGGGACCGGCGACCTTGGAATGACGAGTCGCACCGTCGTCCCCCGACCCGGAACGCTGTCGATGTCGATCTCGCCTCCGTGCAGGTCCATGATCTTCTTCACGATCGCCATGCCGAGCCCGGTGCCCGTCGGCTTCGTGGTGTAAAAGGGCAGGAAGATCTTCTCCCGGTGCTCGGGCTCGATCCCCACGCCGTTGTCGACGATCTCGACCACCGCGGCGGCGTGGCGTCGATAGAGGCTGACCGTGACGCGCGCGTCCGGCGTCCGCTCCGCCGCCTCGACTGCGTTCTTCATGACGTTCGCGAACACCTGCCGGAGCCGCGGACCGTCCACCGAGGCAACGATCTCGCCATCGAGGCGAACCGCTTCGACCCGAACGCCGCGCCGCGCCGCCTCGGCGGCACTCGCCTCCACCACCGGCGCGAGCACGCGTCCCAGGGCGTACTCCTGGCATTCGAGCCGCGTCTCCCGAGCGTAGTCGAGCAGGTCGGCGATGATCGCCTCAATCTCGGCGATGCCGGACATGATGGACTGGGCCATCTCCTGGGAGATTCGTCGGTCATCGACCGCTCCCGAGGACAGGAGGTTGGTGGCCATCTTGATGCCGCCGAGCGGGTTACGGATCTCGTGCGCCATGCCGGCCGCCATCTCGCCGAGCGAGGCGAGCTTCTCGCGCTGAATGAGCCGCCGCTGGGTCGCCACCTGCTCCGTGAGGTCGCGCAGGACACCGACCGTGCCGAGGATCTGGCCTCCCGCGTCGAAGACGCACGCGATCGCCAGATGGGCGGGAAAACGCCGCTTGGCACGCGTGAGGCCGTTCACGTTGCCGAGCCAGGGCCGTCCCTCGGTGATCGCACGCTCGATCGCCGGCCCCGCCCGGCGCCGATCGGCCTCGTCGA
>JAHFDK010000204.1 GCA_023249095.1 Candidatus Rokuibacteriota bacterium
CACCTCTACCCGCTCGCCGCGTTCGCCGCCGTGGTGCTCTTCGCCGAGGCCGGCCGGCTCCTCGAGTCCCGAAAGCTCGTGGCGGTAGCGCCCATGGCGTGCATGGCGATCTCCGGCGTCCTGCTCGGGCTCAAGGGGGTCGAGGCGGCGGACGCCGCGTGGATTGCGGCGAAGGAGCATCGGGTGAGCGCGGTCGTGGCCGACCTCGGCGGTCGGCTCGGGCCGGAGGACTTCGTCCAGGTGCTGGACACGACCGAAGCGGGCGTTCACGCGCTCCTGCGGCTACACGCCGTCCAGCCGACGCGGTTCCTGTATGACTTCCACTTCTACCACGATCGCGAGTCGCGGATCGTCGAGAGGCTCCGCGCCGAGTTCATCGCGGGCTTCGACGCGCATCCGCCGAAGTTCGTCGTGCTGCTCGAGCGGGGGTGGCCGGCCGGCGGCTACGAGCGGGTCGAGGGGTTCGCGGGCCTTCGCGTTCGGCTCTCGGCCTATCGAGTGGACCGGCGACGGGACGGCTACATCGTGTATGCGCGCTGACATCATCCGACGCATCATCGGCGCGTATGACGATCCGATCGTGCGCGCGTACTGCTGGGCGCGGTTCTGGGTCCTGCGCCAGCGGTTCCTCGACGAGATCGGTCAGTATCTGCCCGAGTCGGGGCCCGTCCTCGACGTCGGCTGCGGCTTCGGGCTCTTCTCGCTCTACTACGCCGCGGCGGGGCCGGGCCGATTCGTTCGCGGCGTCGACGTGAACGGAAGGCGGATCGCGATGGCGCGCCGGGCGGCGGCCCGGCTCACGATCGACAACGTCGCGTACGAAGAGGCGGATGCCCGTAACTTCAAGGGCGACGGCGAGGTGGTGGCCGCTTACATGCTCGACATCGTGCACCACATCCCACCGGACACCGTGCCCCCGCTCCTTGGCCGCCTGCACGGGTGCCTGCCGTCCGGCGGCGTCCTGCTGGTCAAGGACGTGGACACGCGCCCGGCGCCGAAGCGCTGGTTTACGTGGACGCTCGACAAGCTGATGGCGCCGGCGACGCCCGTGAGGTACTGGAGCGCCGAAGAGCTCGGCGCGGCTCTTCGAGCGGCCGGGTTCGAAGTGCGGCGCCACGCGATGCTCGATTTCCTTCCGTATCCGCACATCCTCTATATCGCCACGAAGCGGTCGTAGCGCACGTCGCACAAACCCGCCCTGCACACTTTTGCTCCAGTGGGGGAACAAGGTAGGCTGGAGACGAGATGGCCTCCGTCCTGACTCTCGTTCTGCTCGCCGTCCTCCTCGCCGGATGGCCCGATTCGGTCGCCGCCCAGGGCGGTAAGCAGGTGAAGGTTGTCTTCGAGTTCCGACAGTCTGCCACACAGAGCCGCGACGCGGTCGAGGGAAGCGGGCGAGTGGTGATCACCGATCGCGGGGGCACACGCTCCTCCGGGCGTGTCGGCGTGGACAGCGCCCAGCGACGGACGCAGACATCGACCGGCATTTTCACGCTCGTCCAGGACGGTGGCGAATCGACGCTGCTCGTCTCGAGCCAGGTCCCGTATCCTCAGGTCGCGTTCTACCGGGACTACCTGACGGGCGCCGGGTATGTCGCCACCGGCGTGCAGTTCAAGGACGTCGGTACCTCGCTGAAGGTGGGGGCCACGATTCTGGCCGGCAACCAGGTGAAGGTCCGCCTGGCGCCGACCATCAGCTGGCTCTCGGCCGACAAGTCGGGCGTGATCGACGTGAACGAGGCCTCCACCGAGCTGGTGGTGCTGAGCGGCCGACCCGTTGTGCTTGGTGGGGCCACCACCCGGACCCACGAGCTCACCCGCCGGATTCTTGGCTATCGCGCCAGCGAAATCGGAACCGAGACGACGATGGTGCTGACCGCGACCATCCGATAACCGGTTACCGCCCGAGCGCCTCGTAGGACCGTTCCGCCGTGTAGCCTCTGCCAAAGGTGACGGAGTCGCTGTGTAATCTTGGCACAACCCGCGTCGGTCCGTTGACGGATTGATACGGGACGATCGCCTAAGTGCCGATCACACCGTTGTTCCCAGTTCTGGCACGGGACGTGCCACTGGCAAATCCCAGAACGCAGCTTTGCGCTCAATGGAGGCCCTATGCGCGCGCTAGCAGTGCTGGCTCTGGTTCCTCTCCTCGTTGCGTGCTCGACCGCCAAGCCGGCGGGACCCCTCGCCGAGAACCCGGCCACCGGGACCGACATCTCCGGCCGCTGGACGGGCTCATGGGTCGGCACGGGGCTCTTCAACGCCGTACGCCAGGAAAACCTCAGCTTGGAGGTGGCGCAGCGGGGTGATGCTGGCTATGGCCGCATGGTCCTCGACGGGGCCGCTGCGGCCGAGTCGGTGCCCTGGGAGGTCCGGCAGCAGGGCCTCGGTGGCATTCGAGTCTTTGCGACGGTCTCCGGATCGAAGGTGAAGCTCACGCACGAGCTGGACGATCGGATATTCTCCGCCGACCTCACCGTCATGGGCGATCAGATGGTGGGCCGCGTCCATGGCCGCAATGTCCGCCTGCTCCTTGCGCGTCAGTCACAGTCACAGAACGTCGCGCCGCAGGCCGCGCAGGCGGTACCCCAGATGCCGCCGCAGATTCCGGTGGCGAGCGAGCCCGTGACGCCTCAGCCGGAGCTCGCCGCGCTCGCTCCACAGCCGCAGGAGTCGGCCGACAAGCCGCAGTCCGGCGATCCAGCCCAGAGACCTCGGAACGAAGATTTCGTGGCCGTGCCGGAGCTGAAGCCGGTCTACTTCGACTTCGACAAGTCCGCGCTCAGACCCGATGCGGTCGACGCGCTGACGAACAACACGACGTGGCTGAAGGAGAACGCGGACACGCTCGTGCTCGTGGAAGGCAATTGCGACGAGCGCGGCACCGCCGAGTACAACCTGGCGCTCGGCGATCGGCGGGCGAAGTCGGCAATGGACCATCTCGAGGCCAACGGAATCGCGAAGGACCGCCTGTCGACGGTCTCCTACGGGAAGGAGCGGCCGGTGTGTACCGAGAACACCGACGAGTGCATGAATCAGAACCGGCGTGCCGAATTCCGAGTCAAGAGCCGCTGAGCGCGTGATCGGAAGCGAGGAACCGGGGGGCGGGGCCTCCATCGCCCTCCGGTTCCTGTCAGCTGACACCCCGTGACCCGGTCAGTCCGGCTGGCCCTGGCCGCCCTTCTCGTCTTCGTCGTTGTCCAGTTCGTGCTTTCTCCGACGCTCATGGCCAGAGCTCAGCCTGTCGTCGGTCAGGAAGGAATCTCCGGAGGCTTACGCGTCGTGCTCGGCAGCGATCCGAAGACCGGCCAGCGCTACATCGAGCTGGTGGGCCAGACCGCCCCAACCTACCCGACGATCGATATAACGTGTGACGGGAGACGGTGGACCGTGCCGCTGACTCGCTCTGAGGACGGTTCCGTGTACGAGCTCTCACGGACCATCGCGGAGGGAATGCTCACCGCGATCGCGTGTCGGATGTTTCTTCCCGACCAGGAGATCGCCCTGGCCCGTCAGCAGCTGTGGGCAGCGTGGGCGAGCGCGGCCGGGGACTCAGGCGCTCCCCACGTACTCGTCGGCCAGGTCGTCGAGGTGATCAACGGAAACACCATTCGGGTCAACCTCGGTGATCGTGCGGAGACCGTCCGCTACATCGGGATCAATACGAAAGAGACCAACCTGCCCACGAGAGGCCCCGAGCCGAGCGGGGGGGAAGGTGCGGAGGCGAATCGAGAGCTGGTCGCGCGCCAGCAGATCCGTCTGGAGCTGGACGCACAGGAGCGGGACCGCGAGGGACGGCTCCTGGCCTATGTCTATGTCGCGGACAAGATGGTCAACGCAGAGCTTGTCCGTCGCGGCTCCGCCGAGATCATGACGGTCCAGCCGAACGTGAGACACCGCGATCTCTTCGTGACGCTCGAACAGGAGGCCAGGGACGAGAAGCGCGGGTTGTGGGCCGATCCGTCGGAGCCGACGACCCCGACCTCCGTTGCGCAGGCGGGTCCCACTACCGGGGAACGGCCCGGCGTGCCTCCGGAGAGCGCCTGGACGTGCCCGGTTTCCCAGCCCATCAAAGGTAATCGCAGCACCTACTCGAGCGGGCGGTGCGTCTTCCACGTGCCCGACGGCGAGCTCTACGGCGCGACGAAGCCCGACCGATGCTACGCGACGGTCGACAACGCGCGGCAGGACGGCTGCCAGGCGGCGAGGCGCTAGTCAGGGAACGCGGTCCTCCATGACCGCCGCCGACGAGGAGATTCTGCCGCTTCCGCCACGCAGCCGCTCGAAGGTCCCGCCGCACCTTTCCGGTTCCGCGCCCTGACCTGGTTACCGCGGCACCCTGAGCGTTCGTCGGACGGCTTGCAGTAGACGGTGGAAGAAAACGATGCCTGCGGGAGCCGGGTCGTCCCAGCGGAAGATTGCCTGCACGGCTCCGGCCCAGGTGCGGAGCCAGGCTCCAGGAGTCAAGCGTCCTTCCCGGAAGAGTTGCCAGCAGACCCTGCGGTCGCTTGACGCATAGATCCAGTAACGACCAATCGGGTATTCCACGACCGGTTTCACCGGGAAGCCCAGAGCATCCCAATATGACATCTCGACCACATTGACCCCGCAACTGACAGGCAAGCTCACGCCGCCCCAGGCGCGCGGATTGACCTCGAGGAGCTTGAACAGCCCGTCCCGGTCGTCGTACTTGAACTGCGCGTTGAACACGCCGCGATATCGCAGGGCCGGGAGCAACCGATCCAGAATG
The DNA here is from genome assembly GCA_023249095.1 of Candidatus Rokuibacteriota bacterium. Lineage (GTDB taxonomy): Bacteria > Methylomirabilota > Methylomirabilia > Rokubacteriales > CSP1-6 > AR31. Next base: position 4,751 of record JAHFDK010000204.1, read on the forward strand.
TCCAGCGGTGCCCTCGCTTCCTCGAGCGAGATGCTCACCATGCAGCTGCTGTCACCGAAGGGCTCGGCGTTCGTCCGGATACGGCGCCGAGCGAACCGCGCGCAAACGGCCCCGGCACGATCCACGAAACCATCGACGAAATAGTGGGAGCCCGCGGGCCCAGGGACGTACTCCTGGAGCATGAGCTCAAGCCCGGCCTGCTGCGCCTCACGAACCCGGGTCATCGCCTCGGCCCGCGTCCTGATCCGGAAGGCCTTGACCCCGTAAGAGGCGCGCAAGGCGAGCGAGTTCCGAGGCTTGAGGAACGGATCGCGAAGGGTACTGTCCCAGAGCGTCCGAACATCATCGGAGGCTCCGATGCAGATCGTCCGCGGATGCGGCAGCCCCAAGCGTGCCAGTGTGTCCGCGAACCGGCCCTTGTCCAGGCAGATGTCGAGACTCTCTAGCGGGGCGATGCTGGCCGGAAACCGCGCGGCGAGGGTCGGCTCGAGACGCGCCACGGCCGCGACCCACGCGTCCGAGCAGGGTATGAGCACCATCGGCTCGACCGAAAGGCGCGCCAGAAACCCAGCCAGCGATTCGGGCGTGGGATCATCTCCACGCTGACTGCGCAGTCGACGGTGCCAGCGGCAGTACGAGACATAGCTCGTGCCCGCCCCGACGGTGAACTGCGGTATGCCATTCCGGGCAAGGGCCCGGATAACCCCGAGTGCCGTGTGGTTGCGGCCACCCAAGACCAGGGCTGGCGTCCTCGCTCGAGGCTCCGAAGCTGGCTCAGCCGATGCCACTACCGGCTACCTCGAGCTGGGCTCAGCTCAGTCGAAGACGACGAGGGCAAGCCCGAAGACGTGGCCCGCATTCCTCCAGTGTGACGAGAGGTACTCAGCACGGGCTGAAGGTAGGACCGGCTCGTTACGTCGTCAAGCGCCTCTGGGTCGCGCGGCGCAAAGGTTGTAGTTCGAGACACCGCTACCCCGTCCACGATCTGGACGCGCGCCTCGCTGAGACGCGAACCCGGATTGCCCGGCTGGTCCAGGCCCTCGCGGGCGGAAACGACGACCTCCCGAGTGTGCGAGCCGCGCTCGTGGATCTGGAACGTGAGGCCCAGCGGCTCGAGCGGTCGCTTCAGGCCGCGCGGGCTCGGGCTGGCGACGCGGCAGCGGCACGCATCGACGCGATCGCGCAGGCGCTTGTGCTCGGCCAGGTCGCCGGGGTGCTCCGTGAGGGAGAGCCTGAGGAGCGCAAGCGTGTCGTCAGGTGCTTCGTGCAGGGGATCAGGATCGAGAAAGCGACGCGGCAGGCGGTTCTTCGCTGGTACCGGCTGCCCCGGGGTTCATTTGTTAAATTGGTGGAGCTGAGGGGAGTCGAACCCCTGACCCCAAGACTGCCAGCCTTGTGCTCTCCCAACTGAGCTACAGCCCCACGCGAAAGATCACGCTACAGGGCGCTCGAACGCCCTGTCAAGATCTCAGGTTGGTACCGGGGGCGGGAGTTGAACCCGCACGCCCTTACGGGCACTGGATTTTGAGTCCAGCGTGGCTGCCGTTACACCACCCCGGCCCGATCCTCGCTACGGCTCCACCTTAGTATAACTAGCCCAGCTTGGGCCGCCCGACCGAGCGCGAGGCTCTCCGGTTGGCAGCAGGCACTCTCGATCTCGGCCCGATCAATGTCCGACCTTTTCATACTGTCCGACTTCCGAGACACCGTGCAAATCATTGAAATTATTTGATGTATACTGAGTCGACGCCATATCGGCGTTACCAACCTGTCTCGCGGAGGACACCGATGTTCAGACTCGTCGCCGTGTTGATCGCCGTCCTGTTCGTCACCGTCTCGCTCGGCTTCTCGCCGGCGCTGGCGCAGACCAAGACCGACGCGCCCGCCAAGAAGGACGCGACGGCCAAGACCGAGACCAAGGGGGAGGCGAAGAAAAAGGAGCCGCTCGACATCAACAGCGCCTCCGCGGATCAGCTCAAGACCCTGCCTGGTATCGGCGATGCGTACGCGAAGAAGATCGTCGAAGGCCGTCCGTACGCGCGGAAGGACGAGCTGTCGAAGAAGAACATCGTCCCGCAGGCTACCTACGACAAGATCAAGGGCCAGATCATCGCGAAACAGAAGTAGCCCGGCGGGGACCGGGTCGCGGCATGGGGGAGCGGTAGTTCGCGGAGGACGTCAAGCAGCTCGGGTACGGCGCTGGCGAGATCCTTCGCGGCGAGGGCATTCTCGCCATCACCAAGGCGCTGCTCCAGGCCGGCGTGAGCTACGTCGGCGGCTATCCGGGCGCGCCCGTCTCGTACCTCATCGACGTCCTGGCCGACGCGAACGAGCCGCTCCTCAAGCCGCTCGGCGTCTACTTCGAGCAGTCGGGTAGCGAGGCCGCCGCCGCCGCGCTCCTCGGCGCCTCCATCAACTATCCGATGCGGGGAGCCGTCACCTGGAAGTCGGTCGTCGGCACGAACGTGGCGTCCGACGCGCTCTCGCACGTCGCCTCGGCGGGCGTCATCGGCGGCTCCGTGATCGTGATCGGCGAGGACTATGGCGAAGGCGCCTCGATCCTCCAGGAGCGCACCCATTCGGCGGCGCTCAAGTCGTCGATCCCGCTCCTCGATCCCCGCGACAGCCTCCAGGCCTTCGCCCGCTTCGTCGAGGAAGGCTTCGGACTCTCCGAGGCCTGCAACGAGCCGGTCTTCTTCTCGATCCGCATCCGCGCCTGCCACATGCGCGGCATCCTGCGGTGCCGGGACAACGTGCGCCCGGCGATCAGCATGCTCTCCCCGCTCGGCGCGCCGAGCTTCAGCATCGACCGGATCAACCTGCCCCCTTTCACGTACCAGATGGAGGCGCAGAAGTTCGAGAAGCGCCTGCCGGCGGCGCGGCGCTACATCGTCGAGCGAAGACTCAACGAGCATCTCCGGGGCGACGAGGACCATCTGGGGATCGTCATGCAGGGCGGGCTCTGGAACACGACCTTGCGCGGGTTGCATGTGCTCGGTCTTGCCGACACACGCGGCCGCACGCCCGTCCCGCTCCTGGTGCTCAACGCCATTCACCCGCTGGTCCCGGAAGAGCTGATCGACTTTCTGCGCGACAAGCGCCGCGTCCTCGTCGTGGAAGAGGGGATGCCCGACTACATCGAGCGCGAGTTGAAGGCGCTCGCCCACGAGGCCCGGCTCGGCGTCGAGATCCAGGGAAGGACGTCTTCTCGCCGCACGGAGAGTACGTGCCGCAGCTCGTCATCGATGGCCTGCGCCGCTTCCTCGTCTCGGCGGGGATGAAGTTGCAGTCCACCGGGGCGATCGAGGACCGGTACCACGCGCTGACGGCGCACCGAGAGAAGATCGCCGCGGTGCTGCCGGAGCCGGTCGCCAAGCGCCCGCCGTCTTTCTGCACGGGCTGCCCGGAGCGGCCGGTGTTCAGCGCGCTGAAGATCCTCCGCCAGCGCGAGCCGGCGATCGGCGACACGCACGTCGCCGCGGACATCGGGTGCTCGACGTTCTCGACGCAGGCGCCGTTCAATGTCGGCAACTCCGTCCTCGGGTACGGGATGGGGCTCGCGTCATCGAGCGCGGTCTCGCCGCTCTTCGGCAAGCGGACGATCTCCGTGATGGGCGACGGCGGCTTCTGGCACAACGGCCTGACCAACGGCGTCGCGAACGCGATGTACAACCGCCAGGACTCGGTCCTGGTGATCCTGGACAACTTCTACGCCGCGGCCACGGGCCAGCACCACGTGCCGTCGACCGGCACGAACGCGCGGAACGAGCCCCTGGCGATGACGATCCCCGCGGCCCTGCGCGGCCTCGGCGTGAAGTGGATCCGCACGGTGAATTCCTACCGGATCCCCGAAGTGATGGGGACGCTCCGGGAGGCGCTGACGACGCGCGTTCCCGGGCTCAAGGTCATCATCGCCAGGAACGAGTGCATGCTCGAGCGCCAGCGTCGAGAGAAGCCGAGGCTCCGACAGCGCGCGGCCGCCGGTCAGGAGGTCGTCCAGGCGCGCTTCGGTGTCGATCCCGACGTGTGCACGGGTGACACTCGTGGATGCGCCTGAACGGCTGCCCGTCGCTCACGCTCCGCGAGAGCTCCGATCCCCTTCGCGAGGATCCGATCGCCCACGTAGACGACACGTGCGTGGGCTGCGGCGTCTGCGGCGAGGTCGCCCACGCGGCGGTCCTGTGCCCGTCGTTCTACGAGGTCAGGGTGATCACGAACCCGACCCGGTGGACGCGGTTCGTGAGCCGCATGCGCGCGGCCGTCATCCGCCGGCTCGCCGCTGCCACGGCGTGACCGACCGGCATCTCCTGAGCCTCCTGATCCCGGCGGTCGGCGGGCAGGGCGGTGGCGTGCTCCTCGAATGGATCGTGGACGCCGCTCTCGCCGACGGCTATCCGGTCCACGGCACGTCGATCCCCGGCGTCGCCCAGCGGACCGGGTCGACGACCTACTACGTCGAGCTCTCCACCGAGCGCGGCCGCACGGAGGAGGACGACGCGCCGATCTTCTCCCTCTATCCGGTGCCGGGAGCCCTCGACGTTCTCCTCGCCCCCGAGTTCCTCGAGGTCGGTCGCTCGATCGAGCTCGGGTTCCCGTCTCCGGCGCGCACGACGGTCATTGCCAGCACGCATCGCCTCTACTCGATCCACGAGAAGATCGCGACCGGGCGAGGCATCTATTCGATCGAGCGCCTCCACACGGCGGCCCGCGCCTTCTCGCACACGCTCATTGCCTTCGATGCGCTCGCGCTCGCGCGCGAGCACGGGACGGAGGCCAACGCCGTCCTGCTCGGGGCGCTGGCCGGCTCGGGCGCCCTGCCGCTCCGCGGCGATGCCTATCGCGAGGCGATCAGGGCCAAGGGGGTTCAGGTCGACGCCAACCTTCACGGCTTCGAAGCCGGGCTCGCGGTTGCCGCCCGGGCGGCGGGTGCGGCGGGAGGCGGGGAGGGGTCGCGGGGCTTCGGAACCCCACTCGATCCGGACCCCTCCCCGCCTCCCACCGCACCCGCCACGCAGTCGGCGACGAGCCCGGACATAGAGCGGATGACGGCGGGCTTCCCAGCGGAGCTGCGGCCGGTGCTGCGTCAGGCGATCGCACGCCTCATCGACTACCAGGACCGCGCCTATGCCGAGCGGTACCTGGAACGGCTGCGGCCTGTCGTCCGCGCCGGGGATCTCGAGCTCAGCCGAGTCGTTGCGCGCCACCTCGCGGTGTGGATGACCTACGAGGACGCGATTCGCGTCGCGCAGCTCAAGACGCGTGCCGGCCGCTTCGAGCGCATTCGGCGGGACACGGGCGCCCAGGCAGGGGAGATCGTCGTGACCGACTTCCTCAAGCCGGACCTCGACGAGATCTACGGCGTTCTGCCGTACCGGCTGGTCGCTTCGTTCGCACGCTGGGCGGAGCGCCGCTGGCCGCACGGCCGTCCGGCGCTCGGCCAGCACGTGAGGACGACGACCGTGAGCGGGTACCTGCGCGTCTGGCTGCTCACGCTGCTGCGGCCACTGCGCCCGATCTCGTACCGCGCCCATGAGGAGCACGCGCGCATCGACCGGTGGCTCGCCGTGGTCGCGCGATGCGCGACGTGGGACGGCGCGCTCGCGAGCGAGGTCGCGCGGGCCGCGCAGCTCGTCAAAGGCTACGGCGACGTCCGGCGGCAACTTCGAGGCGTCCCGATCGCTCGTCGCGCGCTACCGGACCCTCGTCCTGGAGGGCCCCGAGTCGGAAGCCAGGGCGGCTGCGCTCGCCGCCGAAACCCTCGCGCGTCTCTAAGGCGCACGCCGGACGCTGGCTTCGCCGTGGCGTGCGAGGGGGTGTCAGCCCCTTCGTCAAAACGGGAGAGGCTTCGCCCCTCCCGACGTCGATCGCACCAGCTCGCGCAGACGCTCCGCGTCTCGCACGTCGAGGCGAACGAACGTGAAGGCGTGACCGTCCGGGTCCACCCGGACCAGCATCGAGATGACCTCGATCGGCCGTCCGCCGTCCGACGGTGTGAAGACGACCTTTGCGACAGTGTCCGGATCGAGTGCCGTGCCGAGCCGTGCCTTCATGCCTGACACGCCCACCTCGATCAAGATCCCCTCGTGCTCCCGGCCGCTGTACTCGTGGACGCGCACCGGGATCGACAGCCGGGCGCGCGGCGAATGGCGCCGGTCGGGACGCGCCTCGCGCTCTGCGAGGCGGCTCATCGCGTGCGGCTCGAGGAAGGTGAGGACCTCGTTCAGGCGGTCCAGCTGGACCGGCTTGCCCATGAAGTCGGCTGCGCCGAGCTGCAGGCACTCTCGCGCCTGGCTTTCGTTGACGACTCCGGAGACCGCGACGATCGGGATGCCGAGATCCCGGACGGGACGGAGCTGGAGGAAGTCGAGCCCGCTCATTCCGGGAAGCTGGACGTCGAGGAGGATCGCGTCAGGTCGCTCGGTCAGGAGCTTGGCGAGCGCGGCCTCGGCGGTGTGAACGACGACGGGCTGGTGGCCGAGCTCGAAAAGAAAATCGCGAAAGACATCGCCGAGGTCGACCTGATCCTCGACAACCA
>JAHFDK010000205.1 GCA_023249095.1 Candidatus Rokuibacteriota bacterium
CACAAAGGTGTATCCCCGGAGATATTGCCGATCCCTGCCCCGCCCGCTTACAGTCGGGCGCATGAACGGCGCCATACATGCATACTAATCAGTCCCTAGTGTAGGCGACACTCGGCGCGTGAAAAAACGAGCGGACCAGCGCCGGCTGCGATTGAATGGCCGCCAGGTCCGACTCCACGCGACTGCGGAGCGATTCGTCTCGTCGCAACGGGGTCTTGCTGACGCCTTGGCGCTTGAGGTGGTTCCAGACGAACTCGTCGGGATTCAACTCGGGCGCATAGCCCGGCAGGAAATGCAGCTCCAAGCGCCCGGCGAGGCTTTGGACGTACTGCGCGACGACTTTGGCGATGTGGGCGGGGTGGCCGTCGACGACGAGGAACACGGGGCTCTGTCGACGGCGCATGAAGTGCCTCAACAATTCGATGAAGCGCAGGGCGTTGAGCCGCTCCGTGTAGAGCTCGTACCAGAATTCGCCGCGGGCGTTGACCGCGGAGATGGCGCTCACGCTCTGGCGCCGACCGCTGGTGGCGACCTCGGGTGTCTGCCCCCGCAGTCCCCACGTGCGCCCGAGGACTTGATCGGAGCGCACCCCGGCCTCATCGAGGAAGAAGATCTTGGCGCCGACGCGCTGGGCGCGGGCGCGCACGCGAGGGAACACCGTCGTCGTCCAGCGTTTGATCGCCACCGGATCGCGCTCATACGCGCGCCGCAAGGGTTTCTGCGGCGTGATGTCCAATTCGGCGAGCAGGCGTCCCACGGCCGTCACCCCCAGCCGCACCTCGAACTTCTGCGCGATCAGCGCCGCTACAATCTGCCGGGTCCACAAGCCGAAGTCGAAGCCGTATTGGCGCGGGTCCTTGCCATTGATCCATCGCCGCACCTGGAGCTTCTGGCGTGGGGCCAGCGCCGGCTGCCGTCCCGGATGCTTGCGCGCCGTGAGGGCCGCCGCGCCGCCGCGCCGCTCGGCCTGCAGCCACTTGTAGATCGTCGTGCGACACAGCCCGAAGCTCGTGATGACATCACTTGGAGCCTCGCCGTCCTTCACCCGTCGGACGGCCAGCCGGCGGATCGTTTCCGAGGTCTCGTGCGACAGCGTCCGTCCGTCAATGCGCACGCCTCTTCATTATCACGGAGCGGGGTCGAATTGTGTAGACTAAATAAGGGACTGGTTAGTAAGGACACTGCTGTTTCCATATCGCGGCATGCCACGAGGGCAATCGCAGGAGGGTCAGTGTGATTCAGGACGCGGATCGGCGGAACGATGCTCCTTGTCGTTCTCACCGCGCCACACGAGGCTCGTGTAGAGCGCGGTGCCCGGCTTTAGACCGAGCCCCGCGGCCATTGAGAATGGCGCTCAGCGGGGTACCACATTGGGCCCGAGGACGTGCTCCGCATCGTCGTCAGGCAGGACACCGCTATGACCCAGACCGTCCCGGTGCGGCCCGATGGTATGATTTCGCTTCCGCTTCTCAACGATGTACGAGCGGCCGGCCTCACCCCGGTTCAGCTTCGTGACGTGTTGATGAAGAAGCTCGCCGAGTACATGCCCTGGCCCGAGGTCTCCGTCATCGTTTCGGAAGTTCGGAGCTTCAAGGTGTCGGTGATCGGTGAGGGTCAACCGTCCAACGCGCTACGACCTCAAGAGTTGGACCACGGTGCTGGACGTCCTCGCGATGGCAGGGGGATTCACACAATTCGCGTCACGGTCGCGCATTACCATTCCGCGTCCCGAGGGCGGCACCATGAAGCGTATCCCATTCAACTATTTGAAAGTCGTCTCTGGGCAACAGAAGGACGTCTACTCCCGGCCCGACGACAAGGTTCTCGTTCTCCGGCCCGACGACAAGGTTCTCGTTCCCTAGGAGACGCGCGTTGTCGACCCAATCGCAGCTTATGGCTCTCGACGCCGTACTAGCGATCTGGCGCCGTCGCTGGTGGCTTGGTGTTCTGGTATTCCTGATGCCATTCGTCCCCGCGGTCGCCGTGGTGCACTCGCTCCCGAATAGTTATCGGTCAACGGCGACTATCCTGATCGAGCACCAACAGGTGCCCGAGGCGTTCGTGAAATCCACCATCACGAGCGGACTCGAAACGCGCCTGCACGCCATTAGCCAGGAGATTTTGAGTCGCTCGCGGCTGGAAGGCCTCATTGATCGCTTTGCGCTCTACCCGAGTCTGCGTTGGAAAGTCCCCACTGAGGTGCTGGTTGAGCGAATGCGGAAGGACATCGAAGTTGAACTGCGTAGTGGTGCGCAAAGGAGTGGAGTGACCGTTGCCTTTGCCATCAGCTTTCGCGGGAGCGACGCGGACACAGTCGCGGAAGTCACGAATACATTGGCCTCCTTCTATATTGAGGAGACCCTGAAAGCCCGTGGCCGCCAGGCGACGGGGACCTCCGAATTCCTCAACGCGCAGCTCGAGCAAACGAAGAAGGTGCTGCATGCTCAAGAGGAGCGGCTGAGTCAGTACAAAAAGCGGTATGTCGGCGAATTGCCGCACCAGCTAACTGCCAACCTGGCGAGTCTAGAGCAGCTCGGAACTCAGCTGCGCACTAACAGCGATCAACAGGCTCGGGCGCTCTGGCGTCGGGATACGCTCGGATGGCAACTGACTGAAGCTCAGCGAGGTGTTACCGAACGCCTGGCCGCGCAGACCTCAAATTCTTCCTTGGCGCCCGCGACGAACAGCGGAGCGGTCATGGCCCGGCTCCAGCAGCTCAGACAGCAGTTGATCACGCTTCGTACGAACTACAGTGACAAGTATCCCGACGTCAGGCGCTTGGGGGCTGAGATCGTCGAGCTCGAGCGCGAAGCCGCGCAGATCGATACCTATCCCGAACTCGATACCAACCCCAAACGCGGCGCGAAAGAACAGCCCGATCTGCAGCTCGCCTCCGGCGAACCTTTCATTCGGCAGCTACAGGCCAGGCTCGCTGACTCGAACGCGGAACTTCAGGCGCTCAGAGATGACGAGACGCGGTTACGAGCGGCGTACGGAGTGTATCAGGCACGGGTCGAGACCACGCCGCGCCGAGAGCAAGAGCTCGAAGATCTCTCGCGCGGCCATCAGACCAAACTGGAGCACTACCAGTCATTGCTAAAGCGTTATGAAGAAGCCCAGCTCGCACAGGACATGGAACAGCGCCAAAAGGGTGAGCAGTTTCGCGTCCTGGACTCAGCGATCCCAGCCAAAGCCGCCACGGCGCCGAATCGCCCAAAGCTGATGCTAATGAGCTTGTTGCTGTCCATTGGCTTGGCCATAGGGGTCGCGGTGCTGGTCGACCGCAGCGACACGTCCTTTTATACGGTGGACGACCTGCGCGCATTCACGAAGGTGCCTGTGTTAGTTAATGTGCCCCGCATTGTGACACCTGCGGACGCTCGCTCACGACGACGGCGAACGCAACTCGCGGTCACCGTAACCGTTCTGGGCTTGGCCGTTCTCTTCGGCGCCGGACATTTCATCGCGCGCGGAAATGAGCGACTCGTCTGGCTCCTCTCGGGTGGCGCATCGTAAAGGCCCGCATGTACCTCAACTTCTACGGTTTGCGGGAAAAACCATTCACGCAACGGACGGCACGCCACTCCGTCAGCGACAGCCGCGCTTCCGCATTGCCTGGGTGGTCGGTGCCGTGCTTGTCGGTGGCATGGCGCTTAGCCCGCTGCGATTTGAGTCGCCTCAACTCAGCGATTTGGCGCGAGACCTGGTAGCCCGATGAGTAAGTTTTTCGCGGCGCTCGAGCAGGCTGGTCAGGAGCACGCCATCAGGGCTGGTACCGACTCGCCTTGTACGGAAGCCGCGGACTCCATCATGGTCCGGAGCTCGTTGTGTTGGGATTGATCGAACAGCACTTGGTGAGCTTGCTGCAGCCGAGCTCGCGCGAAGCCGAGAAATACCGGAAGCTTCGTCACGTCGTGGAGCATGCCCATCGTACGTCCCACCTTCGGGTTATCGGCATCTCGAGCCCCGGCACCGGAGACGGAAAGACCCTCACAGCGATCAATCTCGCTGGCGCCTTGGCACAGGGGCCGCAAAATCGCGTACTGATCATCGACTTTGACCTTCGACATCCGACGGTGAGCTCTCACCTGGCGCTCGATTTCCATGATGGGATAGCTGAGGCTATTTTGAACCCGCAGCTGACGCTTGAAGATGTCGTGCAAACCTATCGGACGTTCAAACTCGCCGTCCTTCCGGCGCGACGATCCCTTCATGCGACGTACGAATTGTTGAACTCCGGACGCTGCAAGGATTTGATCGAAGCAGCAAAGCGGCAGTACGACTACGTTGTGCTCGACTTGCCCCCAATGATTCCGGTCGCTGATTGTCAAGTCTTGGAGCCGTTGATTGACTGTTTTCTCGTCGTTGTCGCGGCCCGTAAGACACCACGCAAGCTGCTCGGGACCACTCTCGACGCTATGAATCCGGACAAGGTGATGGGCCTGATTTTCAACAGTGATGATCGCGCATTTGCGGCTTACGCCTACTCGAGTAACGGCCATCCGGCCCAACACGGCGGAAATCGCCATCGCTGGTTCAGCCGTTTCCGCGCAACGACGACACAGCCCTCCGTCGGCGACTAACAGGCCTGGACGAGAGGCCTAACGGCAGGGCTCCCACGCTCCGAGCGTGTGGTAGCGAGCTGTAGCAGCTAATCGGCTCCCGATGAATCGGGGGCCGAAGGGGGCGAAGCCGTGGCACCTGACGTTGCGATTGCATCGCTGGCGACCTATGAACAGTCCGCCGAGCCTCAGGGCACCGGCCGATCGCCAGATCCGCGATGGCACGCGCTCTGGACCCGAAGCAATTGTGAGCAGCTCGTGGCTGACCAGCTCGCGACCAAGGGGTTTCGGCTCTTCTTGCCAAAATTGGAAGCATGGATCCGGCGCCGCGGAGTCCGCTACCGCACCCAAGTGCCAATGTTTCCCGGCTACTTGTTTCTGCACCACGCGATAGACAAGGCAAGTTATCTGGCCATTTGCCAGGTCACGGGCCTCGTGCGCGTGCTCGGGGAACGCTGGGATCGATTGGCGATCGTGCCACCTGCGGACATCGAGGTAATTCAGCGCGTGCTGCGAGCGCGCCTACGAGTCCTGCATCATCCCTACCTTCGACATGGCCAGCGTGTCCGGATCACCTCTGGGCCACTCGTGGATGTCGAAGGTATCTTGGTGCGGAGCAGGCCCAATCGAGGGCTCGTCGTGATCTCGATCGACATGCTTCAACGCAGCATCGCGGTCGAAGTGGACAGCACGCTCGTGGAAGCGGCGTAGGCGAGCCGTCATGTGCGGCATCGTGGGGTACGTTGGTCACGGTGACGCCGGGCGTCAACGTGGTTCACGCGTTCGGCGTGGGCGCGGTTGAGCTCGGCGCGTCTGCCTGCGGGTCCCGGCGAACCACAATCCGAATCGTTAATGCCTGACGAACAGCGCTGCCGTTGTAGCAATGTGGGGTTAACACCGCTGACAACCCAGTCTCGCCGCCTGGAGCGGCAAACGCGGGGTCTCTGCCGTGCGTTGGCACTGCCTACACCGCGGTGGACGGACGGATAATGGTCTGGACTCTCGCCGTTGTCGAGGCCAGTGCGCTGTTCGGCGCTGTGTCCGGCATGATTTTTGTGTGGAGGCAGCAAACCGTCCTGGTCGACTGGCTCGACGCGGCGATCTTGCTCGGCCAGGCCGTGGCCGTAACAAGTTGTTGTATTGTTGCGTTTTACTACAACGATCTGTACGACTTTCGCATTGTCCCCAATTTCGCAGCGTTCGTCGCGCGACTGTTCCACTCCTTCGGTGTCGCGTTCATCCTGCTGGCTGCCCTCTACACTCTCTTTCCAGACATCCGGATTGGTAGCGGGCCATTAGTCTCGAGTGTTCCGCTAATCATAGGGTTTCTCGTGCTGGCCCGGGCTGCCTCGTACGCCGTCATCCGGCGACATCTCTTCACTGAACGCCTTCTTATGGTCGGGATGAGCGCGCTGGCACGAAAACTCGTGGACGAGATCGACGCGCGGCCTCAGTCCCGCAGGGTCATCGTGGGGATCGCCGACGATGGTGCCGAAGAGCTGTCCTTCCGGTATCCGCTGCTCGGCCCCCTCGCGCGCCTTGAAAAGATTCTCGACGAGACGCGTCCTCATCAAATCATCGTCACGATGGCCGAGCGCCGAGGCCACTTACCGGTCCTCGAGCTGCTCGCGGCAAGGGGGCGGGGCATCGCCATCGATGACGGAGTGACGCTCTATGAGAGCTTGACCGGGAAGATGGCGATCGAGTCTCTGACGCCGAGCACGGTTATCTTCTCGCCCGATTTCCGCCGGGCACGGATCTATAGCGCCCTGAGCCGCGCCATCAGCCTTTCGGCCGCCTTGGCCGGGCTCGTCGGCTTGATGCCGTTGCTCGCGTTGATCGCGCTGGCCATCAAGTTAGACTCCTCGGGACCCGTGTTGTTCATCCACGATCGGGCGGGCCTCCGCGGCAAGCAGTTCAGGTTGCTGAAGTTTCGCACGATGCGGCCGACGGCGTACGAAGCTTCGGCCTGGGCGGGTGACAATGGCGACCGCATCACGCGCGTGGGAAAGTGGTTGCGCAGATTTCGCCTCGATGAACTTCCGCAGTTCGTCAACATCCTACGAGGCGACATGAACCTCATCGGTCCGCGACCGCACCCCGTGTCCAACTTCGACCTGTTCAATGCACGAATCCCTTACTACTCCTTGCGCACCACCGTGCGTCCGGGTGTGACCGGCTGGGCGCAGGTCCGCTATGGCTATGCAAATAATCTCGAGGAAGAGACCGAAAAGATGCGGTACGACCTTTACTATGTGAAGCACCGCTCGCTTTGGCTCGATCTCCGAATTATTGTCGACAGCGTCAAAATTGTTCTGTTCGGCCGAGGCGCGAGATAAGCGTCGCGTCTTGCAAGTATCGACATCGGACGTTCCCGCACACCGGGCGGCGCGGTCTGATCTGATGCCGCGCTGATCGTCACGAACCACCGGCCGAGCCCGCCCAGGACACACGCCCGGCGCTCGGTCAACTCGAACTTCACCCAGATTGTCCTCACCGCGGTGCGCGGCGGTGCGAGCGTCAGGCCTTTTTCCGACGAGCTCCCTCGGGGCTTGGTTATCGAGGGTAAGATCCGCCACCAAGCGCTCAAGCCGCCAGTTTTGGGGAGCAGGTTGGGACCACTTCACCGATCCGCTCTGTTAACCGCGATGCAGCCCGACCTGTGACGCGTGACCGGTTCGCTAGCACGCGGGCGCTGGCGAGAGTGCCGCCGTGGTTGGTCTGTAAGCCCAGTCCACGGCGATGAGGCTGACCGCTCCGCGCTTCCCGATCCTTATGTATCACGGGCTCGTTGCCGATGAGGCGGATGTGCGAGGGGTGCCGGCGGGGGAGCTCCGCTATACGCTTTCCGTCGAAACCTTCGCGCGACACGTAAACGCGTTCGCCGCGCAGGGCTATCGCCCTGTGCCGTTGACGGCGCTGCTTCCCGATGGACCGCCCATCACAGTACCGAGACCGATCGTTCTGACCTTCGACGACGGCCGAGTCAGCGACGTTCATCTCGCCCGGCCGATCCTCGATCGGTTGGGATGGCGCTCCGAGCACTTCATCACGGTGGGCTGGGTCGGCATGCCGGGGTTCATGGATTGGACGCAGATTCGAGCCTTGGCGGCGTCGGGGCACGGGGTCTACTCGCACACCATGACCCATACGCCGTTGGACTGCTTGTCGAAAGCCGAGCTCTTCTCCGAAATCGCACTCTCGAAAGAACGGCTCGAAGCGGGGCTCAACCGACCGGTGGAGTTCCTCGCCCTTCCCGGCGGCCACGGGATCAGCAGGGCGCTCGAGCGGCTCGCCCGTGCCACTGGTTATCGGGGCATTTGCACCTCGACGGTGGGTCTGAACGTGCGTGGCGATTATCTGCTGCGTCGCATCCGCATCACAGACCGAGCGACAGCCGGCGACGTCATGCAATGGATCTCGGGCTCGGGGCTCGGACGCGTGCGCCTTCGGCATGTGACGTTCAGCACTGCTCGCCGCATATTGGGCGCCCATCGATACGACATCCTCCGAGAAGCGCTCCTCCACGCGCGGCGACTTTGATAAACGCACCGCCGATCAGCTGGATCCGAACCTGACATGTGCGGAATCGCCGGCTACGTGAACGCCGACCTCGCTCGCCCAGTCGATCGACGATTGCTGGAACGGATGACGCAGACCCTCATCCACCGTGGCCCTGATGAAGAAGGATATTACGCAGAGGGTCCCGTGGCCCTCGGCATACGCCGTCTGCGAATCATCGACCTTCAGGGCGGCAAACAGCCGATGTGCAACGAGGACCGAACGGTCTGGGTGGTCTTCAACGGAGAGATCTACAACTTCCGCGAGCTGCGTAGGGCGCTGGAACCGCGCCACCGCTTCACCAGCCGAAGCGACACTGAAGTGATCGTGCACCTGTACGAGGAGCGCGGCGCGGCCTGCGTTGAGGCTATGCGCGGGATGTTTGCGTTCGCGCTCTGGGACAGCGCGCGCCGCACTCTCCTGCTGGCTCGTGATCACGTCGGCGAGAAGCCTCTGTACTACGCATCCACTCGGGACGCCTTCTGGTTCGGCTCCGAAATCAAAGCCCTGCTGCAGGTGCCGGAGCTCGAGCACACGATTGACCCTGTCGCCCTTGACGACTATCTGGCTCTCGGCCATGTCCCGGCACCGAAGGCGATCTTCAGCCAGGTCAGCAAGCTTCCCTCCGGGAGCGTGCTCAGGGTGATCGACGGTGGCCCGCCGACGGTGACGACATACTGGCGCCCAAACTGGCATCCTCGGAGCAGTCAGACCTTCAACGCGGCCACCCACGAGTTGTGGGAGCGCCTCAACCACACGGTCGCGCTACGAAGCATCGCGGACGTGCCGCTCGGCGCATTCCTCAGCGGGGGCATCGACTCCACTACCATCGTCCTGCACCTCCGACACCACGTCGAGAAGGCCGTAAAGACGTTTTCCATTGGGTTTGATCAGCCTCAATTTGACGAACTTCCCTATGCGCGGGAGGTGGCGCGAGCCCTGGGCACGGAACATTACGAGGAGGTGGTGAAGCCCGATGCGCTCGTGCTGCTCCCGAAGCTTGTCGAGCACTTCGACGAACCATTTGGTGACTCGTCCGCCATTCCGACCTACCTGGTCTCCGTGATGGCGCGCCAGCACGTGACTGTGGCGCTCTCCGGCGATGGCGGCGACGAGTTGTTCGCGGGGTATCAGCGCTATCAGCGGGACGCGCTCGTGAGGCGACTCCGACCGCTGCTCCTCGGGGCGTTCGGCATGGCAGCCCTCGCCGGCGTGGCGGCCTGGTTCCCAGATTCACGGCTTCGCCGCCGAGTCGTCAGCATGCTCAAGCGTGCCGCGCTTCCCGAGATGGAGCGTTATTTCGGCATGGTCGGACTCTACACTGAGGAGCTGCGGCGGCAGCTGCTCATCGACCGGCCGGAGGCCGGGTCTGTGCCCAGCGCCTTCGAGGCGGCGTGGAGGGAGTTCGCCGCCCTGGACGGCATACGGCGTCTCCAGGCTATCGACACGGTGACCTACCTACCTGATGACATTCTCGTGAAGATCGATCGTGCGTCAATGGCGACGTCGCTGGAGACGCGCGCGCCCCTGGTGGATCCCGACCTCATCGAGTACGTGGCGTCACTGCCCACAGCCATGAAGTTCAAGGCCGGGGTGAGCAAGCTCATCCTACGCCACGCCTTGAGCGGCCGGGTCCCTCGATCAGTCCTCGAGCGGAAGAAACAGGGGTTCGCTGTGCCCTTGTGCCAGTGGTTTCGCAGTGGGTGGCTCGAGGCTGCGCGGCCGCTCCTCCTAGATGGTGGCCTCGACGGGTACGTCCGTCGCCCTAAGGTCGAGTGCATGCTCAACGAGCACGTTAAAGGCGTCGCGGACCACGCGGAGCACTTGTGGCTTCTCCTAGTGTTCTCGGCCTGGCGACGGCGCTACTTCGGAGCAGCGTGATAGGCGAGGCTCTGTTTTGGAGCGGCTTCGCCATCCTCTTCCTTTCGTACTGTGGTTACGGCCTCTGGATCGCGTGGTGCGCCCGGTACCGGCCGAATCCCGCTCGGCCGCACTACGCGCCTGACGACGAACTCCCCGCCGTGACGTGCGTGATGGTGGCTCGCAACGAGGCGTCCCACATTGGGCGGAAGATCGCCAATGTTCGCAGTCAGGACTATCCGCAGGACAAGATCTTCATCGTGGTCGTGAGCGACGGTTCTTCGGACCAGACCGACGACATGGTGCGGACATGGAGCCTCCACGATGAGCGGATCCGCCTGGTGCGCGTGGAGCACTCGAGCGGCAAGCCGACCGCGATCAACCGCTCTCGACCGCACATCCCTACCGAAACCGCCGTGTTCATGGACGTTCGTCAGGAACTGACGCCACGGGCGATCAGAGACCTTGTGGCATATTTCGCGGATCGGACAGTAGGCGTAGTGTCCGGTGATCTCCGCGTGAAAGGGGACGTGTACTGGCGGTTCGAGCGCTTTGTGCGTCTCTGCGAGTCGCGCTCCGGTGCCATGGTTCAGACCACGGGCTCGCTTTACGCGATCCGGACAGCCGACGTCCCGCCGCTTCCGGCCACCACAATCCTCGACGACGTTTACATACCATTGAGTGTTGCTCTCACTGGCCGACGGATCGTCATGGCCGAGGAGGCAGGCAGCCTCGACGTTGCGACCGCTTCCGTGAAGAGCGAGTTCGTCAGAAAGGTACGGACCTTGGCCGGGCTCGTCCAGATCTGCCACATCTTAAGAGGATGCCTAAATCCCACGCGGAACCCAGTCTGGGCGCGTTTCATCCTGCACAAGCTCTCGCGACTCGCGTGCCCCTACGGGCTCGCAGCGTTGTTCGTGGGTTCGCTACTCGCATCGCACTGGCTCTACCGTCTGGTACTTGCGGGCTTGGTGCTGACGCTGCTGATAGCGGGCACCGCGCGACTCGGATTGCGGTTCCGGCTCGCCTCGATTAGCGCCTCCTTCTTCGCACTCAACGCCGCCGCCTTCTGGGCTATCCCCGCCTACTATCTCGGCTGGGCTTCGGTGACGTGGGCACGGGTAGAGGTCGATCGTACATGACACAGAAGCTACGCGTGCACATCATCACCGAGGAAGATCCGTTCTACCTCCCTGTCTTCTTCCACGAGTTCTTCGCGGCGCTGCCAAATGACGATATCGAGGTGACGGGTATCGATATTACGCCGCCCCTCAACCT
>JAHFDK010000206.1 GCA_023249095.1 Candidatus Rokuibacteriota bacterium
CGCGCTGGCGTGGGCCGAGCTCCGCCTGGTCGACGACGTGATCCGGAAGCTCGAACGAATCGTCGGGCTTGCGGTCACCGCGGTCCTGGTCGTCCTTCACGTGGTCTTCCTCGCCCATGCGGGCGCCCTGTGGAGGGACGAGGTCAACTGTGTGAACCTGGCCACGATGCCCCTCACGGAAGTGTGGGCGCACCTAGAATTCGACTCGCTCCCTCTCGCCTTCCTGGCCCTGCTCCGCGGCTGGATCGGAGCCGGCCTCGGGGCCGACCTCTCGCTCCGAGTCCTGGGATGCGTTCTCGGCCTTGGGATCCTGGGCGTCCTCTGGTGGAACGCTCGGCGCCTCGGCTACGGGGTCCCGCTCATCTCGCTAGCCCTTTTCGGGTTCAACGTGGCGGTCATCACCTATGGTGACTCCGTCCGGGGTCACGGTCTGGGCATGCTGACAGCGCTGCTAACCTTCGGTCTCACGTGGGAGCTCGTGGACCGGCCGTCCGCCCGAAACGCTCTCCTCGCACTGGTGTCTGCGGTCGTGTGCGTGCACTCCATCTTCTTCAACGCCGTGATTCTCCTCGCCGCCTGCGCCGGTGGCGCGGCCGTCGCCCTGAGACGGGGCCAGTGGAAGACGATCGGGCTTCTCGCGGGAGTAGGATCGGTCTCGGCCCTCTCCCTGCTCCCGTACATCGTCGTGTTCCAGAGCCGGAAGGCGTGGAACTTCATGATCGAGTTCCCCGTTGACCTGCGGTGGATCTGGAGCAGGTTCGGCGAGGCGATGCTCCTCACCGGCCCGTTCGCCCGCTGGCTCTGGATCGGTTTGGTATTCATTGGGATCATCACCGTCCTGGCGGCGAGCCGGAGAGGGGTCAAGGGCTCGATTGGGAAACCAGCGGAGGTGGGCCTCTTCTGCGGGGTGGCGCTCGTGACGGGAGTGATCGCCTACCTGCTCTTCCTGCTGAGGCTCAGCTACACAATGCAGCCCTGGTATTTTCTCGCGCTCATGGCCCTCGTGGCCGCCTGCCTGGACGGTGCGCTACTCGCGGCCGCAAGCACGCCCCTCCGCATCGCCCGGATCGTTGTGGCCATCACCGCGATCGCGCTGACGCTCGGGCCCGTCTGGCGGAGTGTCCACGTCCGGAACACCAACCTGGACCTGATCGCCGCGAGGCTCGCTCAATCCTCCCAAGCCGGCGACCTCATCCTCGTGACGCCCTGGTACCTTGGAATCACCTTCGACCGCTACTATCGGGGTGCGGCCGAATGGTTCACGATCCCTCCCCTGTCCACGCATAAGCTCCACCGGTTTGATCAGGTCAAGGAGGCGATGACCTCTCCCGACACAATGAAGCCCGTGCTGAGCAGGATCGAGACCGCCCTGCAGGCCGGTCACCGCGTCTGGTGGATCGGCGGCTTGGCCGTTCCCCCTGAGGGTCAGGGGCCGCCGGTCCTCCCGCCGCCTACAGAGGCCCCGTGGGGCTTCGAGCAGTGGCCGTACTACCTAGGCTGGGGGATGCAGGCGAGCTACGTTTTCGGCCGCCACGCGCTGCCCCCCCAGCGGGTCCTTGTGCCCTCGGAATCGCCTGTGAGCGGCTACGAGAACCGGCCTCTGTGGCTCATCGAAGGGTGGCGGGCGGGCGGCGAGGTGAGAGCAGCGAACCTCCGCGGAGCGCGCTAAGAGCCGTACATGGAAAGCGCGCTCTTCTGGGGACTCGCCACCTTCGGGGCCTGCTGGCTCGTGCACTGGGGCGTGTGGCGGGTCCGGGCACCGAAGGGCTACCTGGTCTGGTTGCCTACCATCTTCTGGATCCTGCCCCTCGGCTGCACCGCTCTCTTCTGGGCGTCTAGGGACAGGCTGCCGCCGACCGAGACGGACTGGTTCGTGTGGATCCTCGCCGCCCTGCTGCACGTCATGGTGTCCTCCTGCTACATCTGCGGCTATGCCGGAATCACGGAGTATAGTCCGTCGGCGGAGGTGCTCCTGGCGGTGCGCGAGCACATGCCCCGAGGCGTGCCGGCGAACGAACTGCGCGTCCGCTCGTTCACGGAGTATTGCCTGACGGGCCGGAGAATCGAGGACCTTCGTTCCTCCGGCCTCGTCGCGGTTCACGACGGACGGCTCCATCTGACGCGGCGGGGAGGCTTCGTGCTCGCTCTGAGTCGCGTCTACCGGGTCCTCGTGGGCGTGGAGCCGACGGGCCGCGGATGAGCCCCGCCATGTGGACCCTGCTGCTCGCGCTCGCAGCCGCCCCCGTGGTCACGTGGCTCGGGACTGCCGGGATCAACTGGACTGCCAGGGCGGTCGCCCGATTGCCTTCCCCCCAGGTCGCTTGCTTCGCCGCTGGCTTTGCGAACCTGGGCGGGCTCGTTGTCCTCTTCCTGGTGCTCCAGCCCACCGGCTCCAACCGCCGCGAGCTCCTCGCCGGGATCTTCTTCATGAGCGCGTACGGGTTCTGCGTCACCTTCCTGAACTGGTTCGTGTTCACCGTCACCGACACCTCGATGCACGTGCACCTGCTGGTCGAGATCGGCCATGAACCGGAGATCACCTTCGAAGAGCTGACGCACCGTTACAACAAGAAGAGCATCATTGCCGCCCGAATCCCCCGACTGCTGCAGCTCGGCCAGTTACGGCTGGACCACGGCCGACTCTACCTGACTGGATCCTGGGTCCTTGCGAGCGCGGTGGCCCTCCGCTTCCTGAGGCGCCTACTCGGACTCCGACCGAGGCCGCCGCAAGAAGACACGGCTCCGGCATCCATCGACCACGCCAGAGGTTCTCATGGCCTACCGCTGTCGCGGCGCTGAGCGGCGGTCGCCCGGGACAGCGTCCGGAGCGGTCTATCGAGTCTTGAGACCCGGCGGAAAGCTCGCCATGCTCGGCTCCCGTGAGGGGGCCGCCGACCTCCTTGCACGCCGCTGGCTTTCGTCCTACGCGAATGCTGTCGCTGCCCCAGCTGTCCACACAGGCGACCATCGCATGAGGCGCCCGCTTAGGGTGCTTCGGGGGGCTGAGCTCGCGGCGGCCCTGCTGAGCAGCGGCCCCGCGTGGGTGCCGAGGCGCACACTCAGGGCGAGGAGGAGCCCTGGGATCAGTGAAGCCATATTGAAGCGCTTCTGGTATTCGTCGAGGCCCTGGAGCAGGAGCTGCGCGAAGTAGGCGTACTCGCCCTCGTCCCGATCGATCGGAAGATCCAGCAGCCGGACGCGGACTGCGGCGGTGGCGAGCACGACCACCACCAGGACGCCGAGAGCCCACGTCGGACTCTTACTCACCGAGATAAGCCCGGCGGACCTCCGGGTTGTCGGCCAGCTCCGCCGCAGTTCCCGTGAGCGCGATCGAGCCGGTCTCGAGCACGTAGCCCCGGTGGGCGATGGAGAGCGCCATGGCTGCGTTCTGCTCGACCAGAAGGATCGTCATGCCCTGGCGGTTGATGTCGCTGATCGTGTCGAAGATCTGCTCTACGAGGACGGGTGCCAGGCCCATGCTCGGCTCGTCCAGCAGGAGGAGGCGGGGGTTCGCCATGAGCGCGCGGCCGATCGCGAGCATCTGCTGCTCGCCGCCCGAGAGGGTGCCCGCCACCTGGGTGATGCGCTCGGCGAGCCGTGGGAAGAGGGCAAAGACGCGCTCGAGGTCGGTGGCGATCCCCGTGTCGCTTCTGAGATAGGCGCCCATCGTGAGGTTCTCGCGGACGGTGAGGCGGTTGAAGATGTGGCGTCCCTCGGGCACGTGCGCGACGCCCCTGGAGACGATCGCGTGCGGAGGCACGCCGACGAGCGGCTCGGCCTCGAGCGTGATGGTGCCGCGCGTCGGGTGGAGGAGACCCGAGATGGTCTTGAGCGTGGTCGTCTTCCCGGCGCCGTTGTTGCCGAGGATCGTGACGATCTCGCCGCGCCCCACCTCGAGCTCCACTCCCTTGAGCGCCCGGATCTCGCCGTAGGCGACGTCGAGCGACTTGACCTCAAGCACGGCGCGCCCCCCGGGGGCCGGCACCACGCGTGCCCAGGTAGGCCTCGATGACGCGCACGTTCTCCTGGACCTCGCGCGGCGACCCCTCCGCGATCTTCTCGCCGTGGTCAAGCACGGTCACCCGGTCCGACACCTCCATGACCACCCGCATGTTGTGCTCGATCAGAATGATGGCGAGCCCCAGGTCGGCGACGAGGCCTCGCAGCAGGCGCATCAGCGTGCCGGCCTCCCCCTGAGTCATGCCGGCGGTCGGCTCGTCGAGCAGCAGGAGCGCGGGCTCGGCCGCAAGCGCGCGCGCCAGCTCGAGCCGTCGGCGGTCGCCGTACGGGAGGTTGCGCGCCACGGCGTTCGCGTTGGCCTGCAGCCCGACGCGGTCGAGCAGGCCGATCGCGCGCGCGGCGAGGTCCGACTCCGTCCGGCGGAAGCTGCGGCTGTGTGAGAGGACGTCCCACAGACCGAGGGCGATCCGCGAGTTCATGCCCACGAGGACATTTTCGATGGCGGTCATGTTGGAGAAGAGCCGGATGTTCTGGAACGTCCGGCAGATCCCCAGCGCCGTGATCTGGTCGGGACGCAGACCGAGGAGGGGCTGGCCGCGAAAGGTGACGCTGCCATCGTCGGCCGCGTAGAGCCCGGTGAAGATATTGAAGAGCGTGGTCTTCCCGGCCCCGTTCGGCCCGATGATGGACGCGATGCCCCGCTCGAGGGCGAAGTCCACCCCGTGCAGCGCCGTGAGGCCCCCGAACCTCTTCGTGACGCTCCGAGCCTCGAACAAGGACATCTAACCTCCGGGCTGCGCGAGCTCGCGCTGGCGCCGCCGCGCGGGGAAGATGCCCTGAGGGCGGAAGATCATCATCAGCACGAGGATGACGCCGAAGACCATCCGCTCGTACTTGGCCGGCTCGAACTGCGTCGGAAGATCGGCGAGGCTGTAGCCGAGGACGGTCACGCCCGCGTTCTTCAGCTCGTTGAGCCAGAGCGAGAACCCCTTCAGGACTTGTAGATTGAGCACGGTCACGACGGTGGCGCCGAGCACAGCGCCAGGAATCGAGCCCATGCCACCGAGGATGACCATGGCGAGGACGCCGATGCTTTCCAGGAAGGTGAACGACTCCGGGTTGATGAACACCTGCTTGGCCGAGAACAGCACGCCCATGACGCCGGCGAAGGACGCGCCGCAGGCGAAGGCCATAAGCTTCATCCGCACCAGCGGCACGCCCATGGCCCGCGCCGCCAGCTCGTCCTCCCGGATCGCCTCCCAGGCACGCCCTATGTGCGAGTCCTCGAGCCGGCGGTTGACGATGACGACGGCGACCACGATGAGCAGGACGAGGAAGTAGAAGTACTCGCCGTACGGCAGCCCGAACGGCGCTGGGGGTCGAGAGATGGGCGTGATCCCCTTGGGGCCGTTCGTGAAGTTGATCGGCTTGTCGAGGTTGTTCGCGAGGACGCGGATGACCTCGCCGAAGCCCAGCGTGACGATGGCCAGGTAGTCGCCGTGCAGCCGCAGCACCGGAAGTCCGAGGAGGATCCCGGTGATCGCTGCCGTACCGAGTCCGACGAGGAGGAACACATAGAACCACCAGCCGGCCAGGGGGAAGCCGCCGCCGAAGATGACGTTGGCGTGCGGCGAGCCGAAGATGGCCCAGGAATAGGCGCCGACGGCGAAGAAGGCCACGTAGCCGAGATCCAGGAGCCCGGCCAGGCCGACCACGATGTTGAGGCCCAGCGCCAGCGCGACGAAGATGCCGACCTGAGTCGCGATCTCGAGATAGTAGCCATTGAAGTATCCGATGGCCGGCATCAGGACGAGGAGGGCGACGGCCAGGAGGCTCCGGCGGAGCCACTCGGGGATCTGGGCGCGGTAGACGAAGACGAGCGAACCTTGGAAGAGGAGAAACACGAGGACCGATCGGGGAAACTTGGCGACCGCGAGCGCCGAGACCACCACCAGGGCCACCGTGAGCAGCGCCTGGATCATGCGCGCTCTCGCACGACTTCGCCGAGAAGCCCCTTGGGCCGGAAGATCAGGATCAGGATCAGCACCGAGAAGGCGAAAATGTCCTTGTACTCGGCCCCGAACGCCCCGCCCGTGAGGAGCGAGAGGTAGGAGGCGGCAAACGCCTCGAGGAGCCCCAGGACGAGCCCGCCGACCATCGCGCCCGGGATGTTCCCGATGCCCCCGAGCACGGCCGCGGTGAACGCCTTCAACCCGGGAATGAAGCCGCTGTACGGGTTGATCAGCCCATACTGCACACCGAAGAGAACCCCTGCCGCGCCGCCCATGGCGCCGCCGATCAGGAACGTGAGCGAGATGATCCGGTTGACGTCGATGCCCATGAGGCTGGCCGCCGCCTGGTCCTCGGCCACGGCGCGGATGGCGGTGCCGACCTTCGTCCGGTTGACGATCAGGTGGAGCGCCCACAGCATCAGCACCGCGCCGACGATGACGACGAGCGACTTGACCGACACGTCGAGGGTCTCGGTCAGCTCGAAGCGGAGGTTCAGGACGTCGATGGTGGGATAGACCATGTTGAACGCGTTCCGCCAGAGCGACTCGACGAGTCGGATGAGGTCCTGCAGGAAGAAGGAGATCCCGATGGCCGAGATGAGCGGGATCAGCCGAGGGGCGTTCCGCAGGGGCCGATAGGCGATCCGCTCCACCGTGACGGCGAGCAGCCCGCTGGCGGCCATACCCGCGATCAGGACCAGGACGAGGACGATCGGCCAGGGGAGCCCGTCGAGGAGCCCGACGCTCTTCAGGCCAAGGAGAATCTCGACCCCCACGAAGGCGCCCACGATGAAGATCTCGGAGTGGGCGAAGTTGATGAACTCGAGGACGCCGTACACCATCGTGTAGCCGAGTGCGATCAGCGCGTACATGAAGCCGAGAATGATGCCGTCGAGGAGGACCTCCGGAAAGATTCTGACGAGCAGCGCGACGTCCATGCACATGAAGGCCGGGAGGGGCCGGGGAGGCCCCTCCCGGCCGTGCGCTACTTCTTCAGCGGCGGCGCTGCGATTGCGAGACGCTTCGCTTCCTTGTTCTCTCCCCACTTCTCCGGGTTGTCGTTGGACACCTGCATGACGTAGTACGAGGCTTTCTTCGGGTCGCCCTTGTCGTCGAACTCGATGGACCCGGTCATGCCCGTGTACTTGACCTTCCGGATCGCGGTCGCCACGGCGGCGCGGGTCGGTACCTTCCCGCCGGTCGCGGCGGACTCGAGGGCCTTGAGGGCGATGGCGGTGGCGACGTAGGCCTCGGCCGCGTACGGCTCGGGGTTTTTCCCGAACTTCTTCTTGAAGTCATCGCCGAACTGCTTGGCCTGGGCGCTCGTCGAGGGCGCCGCGGCCGTCGTGTAGTAAATACCGACGACTGCCTTGCCGGCGATCTTCACCAGGTCGGACGAATCGATACCGTCCGGTCCCAGAAATTTCGACTTCACACCCTTCTCCCGCGCCTGCTTGAAGAACGGCGCGGCCTGATCGTAGATCCCGCCGAAGTAGACGAGGTCAGGGTTCTTGGCCTTGATCGGCGTGATGATCGGGTCGAAGTTCGACTTCTCCTCTGTTCCCTCGAAGGCGACGACTTTCACTCCCTTCTTTTCCAGGTCGGCCTTGAAGGCCTCGGCGACGCCCTGACCGTACGTCGTCTTGTCATGGATGACGTACACGGACTTGACCTTGAGCGTCTGGGCGGCGAACTCGGCCCCGACGGGTCCCTGCACGTCGTCGCGGCCGCACACGCGACTGATATTGGGGTATCCGCGGTCGGTGATCCGCTCGTTCGTGTTCGCTGGCGAGATCATTGCGAGGTCGACTTCCTTGTAGACCTCCGACGACGGGATGGCGACGCCGGAGTTCAAATGGCCGATCACGACGAGAATGTCTTTGTCGGCGATGATGTTCTTCGCGTTCGCGACGCCGACATCGGGCTTGGCCTGATCGTCGAACGGAACCAGCTCGACCTTGAAGCCCTGCTTCGTGAGGTTGCCCTTGAGCTTGTCGAGGGCGAGCTGCGCGCCGAGCTTGATGCCCTCGCCGAGGGCCGCCTGACCGCCGCTGAGAGGGCTCTGGGTGGCGATCTTGATGGTGCCCTTGCCGGCTTGCCCTTCCAGCTTGGACGCCGGAACCAACGCCACGGCCAGGACCGCGAGGAGCGCAAGAACGAGGCGGATCCTGTGACGGATCATCGGTGTCCTCCTTAGAGTTCGGTCGGGTGATGCGTGCAGTCGGCGCGGCGGCATTATAGCGGCCCGCGCCGGGTCAAGTCACGCGCCGCGCGGATCGCCGCGAGGAACTCGCGCGAGGGATCCATCAGCTTCGGCGCCGCACCATCTCGACGCTGCTGACGCGCCCCTCGAGGAACGCCGCATCGTCCATGAGCTTCAGATGGAACGGGATAGAGGTCTTGACGCCTTCGAGCACGGTCTCGCGCAGGGCCCGGCGCATCCGATCGATCGCCTCGGCGCGGTCCGCGCCGCGCACGATGATCTTGGCCAGCAGCGAGTCGTAGAAGGGCGGCACCGCGTAGGGCGCCATCAGATGGCTGTCCACCCGCACGTTGAAGCCGCCCGGGGGCACCCAGGCGGTCACGCGGCCCGCGCTCGGGGCGAAGGTCTCGGGATCCTCCGCGTTGATCCGGCACTCCATCGCGTGGCCGTCGAACCGCACCGCGTTCTGCCGATAGCCGAGCGGTTCGCCGCCGGCGATCCGGATCTGCTCGCGCACGAGGTCCATGCCGGTGATCATCTCGGTCACCGGGTGCTCGACCTGGATCCGCGCATTCATCTCGATGAAGTAAAAGTGACCCTTGGCGTCGACGATGAACTCGACCGTGCCCGCGTTGACGTAGTTGACGGCCGCGGCGACGGCGAGAGCGGCCCGGCGCAGACCGTCGCGCGTCTCGGCGGGCAGCAGCGGCGCCGGTGATTCTTCGACGAGCTTCTGGTGGCGCCGCTGGACCGAGCAGTCGCGCTCGCCCAGGTGGACCCGGAGGCCGTTCCGGTCTCCGAGCACCTGGACTTCGACGTGGCGCGCGTTCTCGATGAACTTCTCGCAGTAGACATCCGACGAGTCGAACGCGGCGCCGGCTTCGGACTGGCAGGCGTCGAACGCCTGCACGACTTCGGCCCGCTCCTTGACGATGCGCATCCCACGCCCGCCGCCGCCGGCCGCGGCCTTGAAGATGAGCGGGTAGCCGATCCGTTCCGCGACCTCGAGCGCCTCGGCCGAGTCCTTCAGCGCGACCTCACTGCCCGGAACGACGGGCACGCCCGCCTGCATCGCGATCTGGCGCGCCTGCGCCTTGTCGCCCATCAGGCGGATCGCCTCGGGCGATGGCCCGATGAACGTGATCGAGCATGCCCGGCACACCTCGGCGAACGCGGGGTTCTCGGCGAGGAATCCGTAGCCCGGGTGAATCGCCTCGCTGTCGGTGACCGCGGCGGCGGAGATGATGGCCGGGATGTTGAGATAGGAGAGCCGCGCGGCGTCGGGCCCGACGCAGATCGTCTCGTCGGCGAGCTTCATCGGCAACGAGTGCGCGTCGGCCTTCGAGTGGGCGAGCACCGAGCGGATGCCGAGCTCGCGGCACGTGCGGATGATCCGCAGGGCGATCTCGCCCCGGTTCGCGATCAGAATCTTATGGAACATGCTTCAAGCCGGACACGGCTCGGGAGGGAGGGGGTGATGGGGGTCGCACCCCCTGGCAGGACCCGCTCCCACCCGAGGATCGCCGCCATCAGCTGCCGAGGACGCGGCGCCAATGAGATTCGAGCTCGGTGAGGCGTAGGCCGTAGATGCGCGGCACAGCCTCGGCGATTGCCTCGCCGGCGCCCAGTCGCGCCAGGAGCTCCCGCAAAGACTCGATCCCGCCCCGCTCGAGGAGGTCGCGCACGATCCAGAGCGCGATGTCGTAGCCGGCGCGGGCACGCAGAGGATCGGGCTCGCCGGCCAGCGCTTCCACGCCCGCCAGCGTCAGGCCTCCGGGGATCTGGAGCATCGGGTCCGAGGTGGCGCCCTCGAGGACCTGCGCCAGCCCTTCATGGAGCCAGCGCGGCGCCCGACCGCGGGAGAGGTCGTGAATGGCGGCGTGAGTGTACTCGTGCACGACCAATCGCTCGACCTCGCGCGCCGGCGGTAGGACCGGGCCGATCGGAAGCCGAATCTTCCCGTCGAAGAGCCCGGAGGCCCACGAATGGGCGCGCGTCACGTCCCGAAACTCGTGGTGCTCGTACAGCACGACCGTCGTTCGCTGCTGCGGGGCGTAGGCGAGCATCCGTCCGACACGCTCCGCGGCCGCCTCGAGGTGAGCGATGATCGCGCGGCGCGCTTCGGGATCGCGGGCGTCGCGGTACTTCACGACGAAGCGCGGCGTGACGTCGCGCTGGAAGCCGGCCTCCGCCCGCTGCTCGCGCTCGACCTTCTCCAGGAACCGCCGCGCGGCCGCGTGGGTGGGCTCACGCTCGAGCACCGCTCGGAGATTCATGATCGCCGGCCCGGGGTCGTCGCGGCGATCGTGCAGATGGGCGAGCAGGAGCCGGACGTCCGGGTCGTACTCCGCGCTCACCGCACGCTCGAGCGGTGCGAACGCGTCGTCGGGCCGCCCCGCGTGGACGGCGGCGAGCCCCAACCCCTTCAGGAGCGCGGGGTCGTCCGGCGTCTCGGTCAGCCCCTGGCGAAACAGCAACGCGGCTTCGTCCGGTCGCCCCTCGCGGAGCGCATGCCATCCCCAGCCCTCGAAGCAGCGGACGACGTCCTGGCGCCGCGTTGCGCTCCCCGGGTCGTCTGCCGCGGCGTGGCCGAACTTCTCGCACGCCCGAGGGAACTGGCCGGCGGCGTACAGACGGACGGCCTCCTCGGCGAGCGCGCGCGAATCCCGGGCACGGGCGGAAGCGAACACGACGGTTCGCTCGGCGTCGACGGGCTCGTGGCGGCGCCCTTCCCGCCAGCCAAGGAGCAGAGTCGCGACGCCGAGTGCCGTCGCCGCGAGAGCCAGGAGCCGGACGTTGCGGGAGGACGTCACGCCCGTGCTCAGCGGGCGGGATCGATCAGGAACAGGGATTGACCGAACTCGACGGGGTGCGCGTTCTCGACGAAGATCTTCACGATCCGGCCCGCCACCTTCGACTCGATCTCGTTCATGAGCTTCATCGCCTCGATGATGCAGAGGATCTGTCCTTCCTTCACGAGATCGCCTTCGCTCGCGTACGGATCCGCCGTCGGCGACGACGCCCGATAGAAGGTCCCGACCATCGGCGCCTCGATGGCGACC
>JAHFDK010000207.1 GCA_023249095.1 Candidatus Rokuibacteriota bacterium
TCGACGTTCGCGAGCTTCTTGGCGAGGATCTGCGAGGAGACTTCGGGCAGTCGCACGGCGAACGAGCCGCCGAAGCCACAACACTCGTCGGCCCCGGGCAGGGCGACGAACTCCGCGCCCCTCAAGCTGTCGAGCAGGGTTCTCGGACTCTGGGACTCGTGGAGCCCCCGGAGGAGGTGGCAGGAATCGTGGTAGGTGACACGCCCGGGCACGGCCGAGGTGAACTCCGTCACGCCGAGCACCCGGACCAGGAACTGCGAGAACTCGTGGGTGCGTGCCGCGACGTCCCGCGCCTCGCGCGCGAGCCCGGTCTCGGTCAGGAGCCCGGGGTACTCGTGCTTGACCATCCACGCGCACGAGCCCGACGGCACGACGACGTGTTCCGAATCCTTGAAGAGCGCGACGGTCCGCCTGGCGACCGCCGCGGCTTCGGCGTGATAGCCGGAGTTGAACAGCGGGAGACCACAGCACGTCTGGCTCGGGGGAACGTCCACGACCACGCCCAGTCTCCGGAGCAGGCGCACGATGGACATGCCGACCTCGGGGAAGAACAGGTCGGCGAGGCACGTCACCATCAGCGACGCGCGCCCGCGTCCGGTCATGCGTGGGGCGGGGGCGGGGTCACGACGACCAGGACGAGCAGGGGCGCGGCGCCGTCGTTGACGAGCCCGTGCTCGACGCCGGCCGGGGCGACGAGGGCGTCGCCGACGTCCAGGATGTGCTCGGCGGCGCCGAGCCGGAAGCGCCCCCGGCCTTCGAGGACGACGTAGAACTTGTCCTGGTCCTCGTGCGTGTGGGGCTTCTGATCCTGGCCCGGGGCCACACAGTAGAGGTCCAGCTGCGCCCGCGCGGTGGTCGCCAGCGCGATCTTCGCCATCTTGTCCGGCTGGAGCTTCGCGTGATCCCTAGCCCTGATGCGCATCGACCGCTCTCGCCAGCAACTCTACGGGATGAACGAGCGTCACGTCCAGACCGCGCTGCCGACACCCCCAGGCGATCTGGAGGAGGCAGCCCGGGTTCGCCGCCGCGACCACCCGCGCGCCGCTCTCGACGATACGCGCGAGCTTGCGTTCGAGCAGCTCGCGCGCCACGCCGGGCTCGAGGAGATTGTAGATGCCCGCGCTGCCGCAGCAGAGGTCGCTGTCGGCAAGCTCGACGAGCCTGAGCCCGGGAATCCGGCGCAGAAGCTGGCGCGGTTCCTGCCGCACCCGCTGGCCGTGGACCAGGTGACAGGCATCGTGGTACGTGACCGTCAGATCGAGGGGCCCGAGCGGCAGGTCGGCGCCGGCCAGCACCTCCGTGACATCGCGAACGCGCGCGGCGAAGCGCGCGAGCTCGGGAATCCGATGGCCGTACTCCTTCATCGCCGCGCCGCAGCCCGCGGCGTTGGTGACGACGAAATCGAGGTCGTCGGGAAACGCGGCGGCGAGCGCGCGCGCTCGGGACGCATGGGCGTCCACTCGCCCGGCGTGAAGCTCGAGGGCACCGCAGCAGCCCTGCGACTTGGGGATCACGACTTCGAAGCCGGCCAGCGCGAGGAGGCGGGCCGTGTCCCGGTTCACGCCGGGGTAGAGGTGGCGCTGGACGCAGCCCGTCAGGAGCCCGACTCGCCCGACCACGCGCCCGCGGGCGGAGACGAATTCCGGGAGCGGCGCCGCCGCCGGAACGTCCTCGAGCAGGGCCTCCATCGCCGCGAGCTGCGGCAGCCGTCGCAGCACGCCGGTCGCCCGCACGAGCGCTCGTAGCCCGGAGCGCTTGTAGAGTTTGAAGAGCGCGAGAGCCGCGCCCAGCCGTGCCGGCTCGGGAAAGACCGAGAAGATGAACGTCTGGAGCAGTCGATGCTTCGCCGGCGGCCCGGCGCGACGGAGCTCCGCGCGCGTCGCCTCGAGGAGCGAGCCGAACCTCACGCCCGACGGGCACGCGGTTTCGCACGCGCGGCAACCGAGACAGAGGTCGAGATGGTGCTGGAAGGTCCGGCTCAGCCCCACCCTGCCCTCGGCCGCCGCCCGCATCAGGTAGATGCGGCCGCGCGGCGAGTCCATCTCTTCGCCGAGCACCCGGTAGGTCGGGCACTGTGGGAGGCAGATCCCGCAGTGCACGCACTTCCGGATCTCGTCGAGGTCCGGAGCCTCGGCGGTGCGGGAGGCGACCGCCATCAGAGACCCCCGA
The DNA here is from genome assembly GCA_023249095.1 of Candidatus Rokuibacteriota bacterium. Taxonomy (GTDB): domain Bacteria; phylum Methylomirabilota; class Methylomirabilia; order Rokubacteriales; family CSP1-6; genus AR31. The sequence continues at coordinate 2,170 of JAHFDK010000207.1, forward strand.
CGAAACGGCCGGGGTTCAGCACGCGCTTCGCGTCGAACTCGTCCTTCAGCGCGCGCATGAGAGCGAACGGCCCGGTCTCGACCGGTCCCCACGGGTCCACGGCCTTCCGGAGCTCGGCCGGCCCGCGCGCTATGACAACGCTGCCCACGAGGTCCATGAGCCGCGCCCGCAAGCGCGTCGTGGCCACAGCCGTCTCGGCAGCGCTGGCGTTTCCGACTCGGACTCGAAACGTCCCGAGGCCCGCGCACCCGCTGATCCAGACCTCCCCTCGGGGCGCAGCCGTCCGGATGGCGTCCCCGATCGCGCGCTCGGTTTCTGCGAGTCGGCTCGGGAGTGACACTACGTGGAGAACCGCCCCGTTCCCCTCCGTCGACGCTCGCGCGGCCCTGCTCCAGAACCCCTCCGGCAGCGGCACGATCCGCGCGCCGTCGGCCTTCGCCATCACGCCCAGGCGCTCTCCCTGCTCCCGGACGGCTTCCGCCACGCTCCCGATGGAGAGCGCCACGCCGGCCGCCGCCGCCTCCACCGGCACCGATCGCAGCGCCCGGTCGTTGAAGAACTCGATCCGGTTCGGCTGAAGCGGCGAGGCGATGACACGTTCGATGAAGGCCTGCGCCGCCTCGGCCGACGCCAGCAGCACGAGCCACGAGCGCTCCGCGTCGGGCAGCGGATGGAGCCGGAGCGTCAGCTCGCCGAGAACGCCGAGCGTACCGAGCGCGCCAACCATCAGCTTCGGGACATCGTAGCCGCTCACCGATTTCACGACCTTCGACCCGCCCCAGGTCACGACGCCGTCGGCCTGCACGAAGCGCACGCCGAGCAGCAGATCGCGCATCGTACCGTACCGCGCCCGGAGCGGGCCGCTCGCGTTGGTCGCGGTTATGCCGCCGAGCGTCCGAGCGGCGGCGCCCGGAGGGTCGAGCGCCAGGAACTGCCGTCGCGGAGCGAGCAGGGTGGCGAGAGTGCCCGCGGTGATTCCGGCCTGTACCGTGATGGTCAGGTCGTCGGGGTTGTATTCGAGCACCTGATCGAGTCCGGAGAGATCGACGAGCACGTCCACGCGCGCCGGAGGATGCCCGAGCTCGAGCGCGCTCCCGCCGCCCCGCGGCACGACCGCCAGGCCATCGTCGTGGGCGAGCGCCACGATGCGGCCGAGCTGGTCGATCGAAGCGGGACGGACGACCCAGCGCGGGAGCTGACCGTCGACCGCTGCGGCGGTGCGGGCGCGGTCGTCGTCCTGGACCCCCTCGCGACCGGCGATCGTGACGAGGGCTTCGCCGATCGAGCGCGCTGCGGCGGGCATCGCGCCTCTAGATCCAGGCGCCTTCGGGCACGCGCGGCCGCGCCGGGCGGAACCCCTCCCCGCAGGCGGGGTGCGACGGCAGCAGCTTGCCGGGGTTCATGATCCCGTCGGGGTCGAAGGCGCGCCGGAGCCGGTACATGAAGTTCAAGTCGGCGTCGGCGTACTGGAAGGGGAGATTCTTCGCCTTGTCCAGACCGATCCCATGCTCGCCCGTCACCGTCCCGCCCATGGCGATGCAGGCGAGTAGAAGCTCCTCGTTCGCGGCTTTCGCTCGCTCGAGCTCTTCCGGCACGCGGTCGTCGTACAGGATGAGCGGGTGGAGGTTGCCGTCCCCCGCGTGGAACACGTTGGCGATCTGAACGCGATGACGCGCACCGATCGCGATCAGCTCGCGCATGATCGCCGGCAGCTTGGAGCGCGGGACGACGGCGTCTTGCAACAGATAGGTCGGCGCGAGCCGCCCCACGGCGCCCGCGGCCTCCTTGCGACCCTTCCAGAGGAGCGCGCGCTCGGCGTCGTCACGCGCCACGCGCACTTCGAGGGCGCCGCGTGCCCAGCAGATCCGCGCGGCGCGCTCGCCCTGCGCCTCGACCTCCGCGGCGGGGCCGTCGAGCTCGATCAAGAGGACGGCGGCGGCGTCCTTCGGGTAGCCGGCCCCCGTGCCCTCGTTGATCGCGCGGATCATCACCGCGTCGAGCATCTCGAGCGCCGCGGGGACGATACCGGTGGCGATGATCGCCGAGACCGCCTCCGAGGCATCCTCGATCGCCGTGAACGAGGCGAGGATCGTCTTCACCGCCTCGGCCACGTGGAGGAGCCGGACCGTGGCCGCGGTGACGATCCCGAAGGTGCCCTCCGAGCCGACGGCCACGCCGACGAGATCGTAGCCCGGGCGCTCCGCCTTGCCGCCGAGCCGCACCAGCTCGCCGGTGCCGGTCACCAGCTCGACCCCGAGGACGTGGTTCGTCGTGATCCCGTATTTCAGGCAGTGCGGGCCGCCGGCGTTGGTCGCGACGTTGCCCCCGATCGAGGAGACCATCTGGCTCGAGGGGTCCGGCGCGAAGAAATATCCCTGGGTTGCAACCGCCCGGGTGAGAGAAAGGTTGATCAGCCCGGGCTGAACCGTCGCGCATCGGTTGGTGAGGTCGATCTCCAGAATTCGATCCATCCGGTTCGTGCCGATCATCACGCCGCCGAGGGGCGCCATGGCGCCGCCGATCAGTCCGGTGCCCGAGCCCCGCGGCACGATGGGCACGCGCTCTCGCCGGCAGAGGTTCACGATTGCGACGACCTCTTCCGCTCGGGTCGGCAAGGCGACGGCGTCGGGGGCGCCTTTGTAGAAGGTGTGCATGTCGCACTCGTAGACGAGTCGACCCTCGGCTGAGCGTACGAGCCCCTCGGCGCCGACGATCCGCTCGAGGTCCGCGAGGAAGGTTCCGCTCAGGGGCATGACGCGAGGCGCCCCCCGGGGTGGACTATGAGATCTTCCAGGTGTCTCCCGAGGTCAGCAGCTTGGCGATGTCGCCGGGGCCGCGCTCCGAGATGGCCTTCTGTTCCTGCTGGAGGATGAGGTCCTCGTAGACCGGCGCTTCGACGGCCGTGAGCACGCCGACCGGGATCGGGAAGTCGGGCGCGAAAAGATCGGCGAGGAGCTTGGCGGCGTTCACGTTCGTCTCGTCATGAATCCAGAGGGTACTCTCGGGCACGTCCTTGGCGCGGACCACCTTCGGGGTGACCCCCCGCATGATGAGGGCGCGCCGGTCGTCCGGCGGCCCGAAGAGCAAGGGCTTGCCGTGCTCGAGCCGGAGCTCGTGCTGGACCTTGGACTCCCGGTCGTAGATGACGTTCCACGCCAGGTCGTTGTAGACGTTGCAGTTCTGGAGGATCTCGATGAACCCCGTGCCCTTGTGGGCGGCCGCCCGCTTCAGCATCTCGTCCATGTGCGGGATGTTCCGGTCGACGGTCCGGGCCACGAAGGTCGCGCCGCAGCCGAGTGCGAACGAGAGCGGATTGACCGGCCGGTCGGCCGAGCCCACCGGCGTCGACTTCGTCACCTTGCCGAGCTCGCTCGTCGGCGAGTACTGGCCCTTCGTCAACCCGTAGATCCGGTTGTTGAAGAGCAGGATCGTGAGGTTCACGTTGCGGCGCAGGACATGGAGCATGTGGTTGCCGCCGATCGAGAGCCCGTCACCGTCGCCCGTGACCACGAAGATCTTCAGCTCGGGCCGCGCCACCCGAAGTCCCGTCGCGATCGCCGGCGCCCGGCCGTGGATCGTGTGGAAACCGTAGGTGTTCATGTAGTACGGGAAGCGGCTGGAGCAGCCGATCCCGGAGATGAACACGATGTTCTCCTTCGGAATGCCGAGGTCGGGCATCGTCTTCTGGAGCGCGGACAGAATGGCGTAGTCCCCGCAGCCCGGGCACCACCGCACGTCCTGATCCGACTCGAAGTCCTTCTTCGTGTACTTCGGCGCTTCCTTGGCTCCGGCTTCGCTCGGACTCATGGCGTGCTCCCGAGAAGCTGATTGATCGCTTCGTAGATCTCCTCGGACGGCAGGGGCAGGCCACGCACCCGGTTGAAACCGACCGCGTCGACCAGGTACTCGGCGCGGAGGACCCGCACGAGCTGCCCGCTGTTGATCTCGGGCACCAGCACCTTGCGGTACTCGCGCAGGATGTGGCCGAGATCCGGCGGGAGTGGATTCAGGTGGCGCAGGTGGATCGAGGCGACGGACTTGCCGGCCGTCTGCGCTTGCTCGACCGCCGCCGTGATCGAGCCGTAGGTGCCGCCCCAGCCGACCACGAGGAGGTCGCCCGTCGCCGGGCCGTTGATCGAGGTCGGCGGGATCTCCTGCGCCACGCGCCGGACCTTCTCGGCCCGCGTGCGCACCATGTGGTCGTGGTTGTCCGGGTCGTAGGAGATGTTCCCGGTGACGTCCTGCTTCTCGATCCCGCCGATGCGGTGCTCGAGGCCCGGCGTGCCCGGCCGCACCCACGGCCGCGCGAGCGTGGCCGAGTCGCGGAGGTACGGGAAGAAGCCTTCTCGCTCCGTCCTGAACTGGATCTCGATCGGCGGCAGCGTCGTCACGTCGGGGATGAGCCAGGGCTCCGAACCGTTGGCCAGGAATCCGTCGCTCAGCACGAGCACCGGCACCATGTACTTGGCGGCCAGCCGCACGGCCTCATACGCGATGTAGAAGCAGTCGCCCGGCGTGGCCGGGGCGAGGACCACCACCGGGGCCTCGCTGTTGCGGCCATACAGCGCTTGCATGAGGTCGGCTTGCTCGGTCTTCGTGGGCATGCCGGTCGAGGGACCCGCCCGCTGGATATTCAGGACGACGAGCGGCAGCTCCGCCGTCACGGCGAGGCCGATGCCCTCGCTCTTGAGCGCGATGCCGGGACCGCTCGAGGCGGTGACCCCGATCGCTCCGCCGAACGACGCGCCGATGGCCGCGGTGACGGCCGCGATCTCGTCCTCGGCCTGGATCGTCCTCACGCGGAAGCGCTTGTGTAGCGCCAGCTCGTGCAGGATGTCGCTCGCCGGCGTGATCGGGTAGGCGCCGTAGACCAGCGGGAGCTTGGAGCGCTGCGCGGCGGCGATAAGGCCCCAGGCCAGGGCGCGGTTGCCCGTCATGGCCCGATAGAGTCCCGGCGCCATCTCCGCGGGCTCGACGGCATAGTGCTCGCCGAAGATCTCGGCCGTCTCGCCAAAGGCGTGGCCGGCCTTGAGGACGCGGGTGTTGGCCTCGGCGATGTCCTTGTTCTTGGCGAATCTCTTCTTGATCCAGTCGAGCGTGGGCTCGAGCGGGCGCGTGTAGATCCACGAGACCAGGCCGAGCGCGAAGAAGTTCTTGGTCCGGTCCTTCTCCTTGGTATTGAGCGGCAGGTCCTTGATGGCCTCGTGGGTCAGGCCGGTCATGTCGACCTTGTGCAGCCGGTAGCGTTCGGCCAGCGTCGGGTCGTCGAGCGGGTTCGTCGCGTAGCCTGCCTTGTCCAGATTCCGCTTGTCGAACGCCGGCGTGTTGACGATCAGGAGACCACCCGTCTTGAGATCACGCAGGTGAACCTTGAGGGCGGCCGGGTTCATCGCGACCAGGCAGTCGAGCCGGTCGCCCGGAGTGTAGACGCGCTGGCTGCCGAACTGGAGCTGGAAGCTCGACACACCGAAGAGCGTGCCGGCAGGAGCGCGGATCTCGGCGGGGAAGTTGGGCAGCGTGGCGAGGTCATTGCCGGCCCACGCCGACTCGGTCGTGAACTGCTCGCCCGTGAGCTGCATGCCGTCACCGGAGTCACCGGCAAACCGGATCACCGCACGGTCCAGCGCCTTTCGCGACTTCTCGGCGCCGGTGGCGGGAGTCGCTATCTGACCCATCGCGTCCTGTCTCCTCGCTCGGCTCGCGCAGTCATCCCCGGCGAGCCCGGTACGGGGAATCGCTACAGAGGCTGCCCGCCGGTACCGTCAACGCAAGCACCGGCAGACCAACGATCATTCTATCGAAGGCGGCCGGCGCGGGCAAGATTCCGAACGCGCGGTCAGTCCACCCGACCCGCCCCGGGGGTGTCCGAACAAGCATATCAGCCGGCGTCCACGTCCTGGGGGTGCTTGATGGCGTCGCCCGGCCGCAGGTTCAGGACCGCCTCGGGGAACAGGTTCGCGAGCCAGCGGATGACGTCGCTGACCGTGACGACGCCGATGGGTCGGCCCTCCGGGTCGACGAGCGGGATCGTCCGGTAGCCGGCCACGCTCATGCAATGTACGGCGTAGGCCACGCGGTCATGCGCGATCAGCGCCTGGGGATTGCGCGTCATCACTCCCGCGAGGGGTGTCCGGCGCGCGTCGAGGTCCTTGCCGACGACGCGTGTGAGGACATCCCGCTCGGTGAAGATGCCCGTGAGTCGCCCGGCGGCGTCGGTCACGAGCACGCCCGCCTGTCGCCGAGCCAGCATCGTCTGGACGGCCTCGTGGACCGTGGCGATCTCGGAGAGGCAGATCGGCTCGGCTGGCGACAGCACCGCGATCGTGTCGTTCAGCAGGGCGCCCCTGGTCTCGCGGAGGTCGTCGGGCTCGCGCAGGTCGTCGTCGATCGTCGCGGAGTACTCGTCCTCGAACTCACCACGCATGACGTCCCTCCCCGGCTCCGATCGTAACTCTTTGCCACGAGCCCGGCAACGGCACGGCCCACCGCGTCACGAGCGCACCGCGACGCGGGCCGGCTCCTCGTTGGCGTCCTTGAGCAACTGGATGAACCGGCTCACCGTCGGCGTGAGCAGCTTCTGGCGACGGTGGATCAGGCCGACGGGCCGCACCAGGTCCGTGATACCCAGCGGGACGACGGCGAGCGTGCGGATAGAGGCCTCGTTCTGCACCGTGTGGCGCGGGAGGATGGAGACCCCGGCCGCGATGATGATCGCCTGCTTGATCGTCTCGATGTTGTCGAACTCCATCACGGTGTTGACCTTGACGTTGTGCTGGCGGAGCGCCCGGTCGATCGCCTTGCGAATCGTCAGACCGGCGTCGAACGCGACGAACGTCTCGCCGACGAGGTCGGCGGGCACGACGACTCGCCGCCGCGCCAGACGGTGGTTCGGGTGGCACACGAAGGCCATCGGCTCGGACCGGAGCGGCACGATGGCGAGCGCCCGGTCGGCCGGCGGGTACGACATGATCCCGACGTCCGCCTCACCCTGCATCACGGCCTCGACGACCTTGTGCGGGTGCAGGCACTCGAGCTGGACACGCGCCTCCGGGTAGAGCGACATGAACCGCTGCACGTTCCGGCTCACGTCGTGCAAGCCGACCGAGTAGATCGCCGCGACCCGCACCGTGCCGTCCACGCGGGCCTTCACCGCCGCGATCTCGGCCCTCGCCTTCTCCCACGACTCGAGCAGTCCCCGGCAGGCCTCGTAGAACGCCTGGCCCTCGGGGGTCACGACGAACGGGCGCTTGGTGCGGTCGAGGAGTGCCACACCCAACTCCGTCTCGAGCTGCTGCATCGCCTGGCTCGCCGCCGACTGGGAGACGAAGTTTTGCGCGGCACCACGCGAGAATGACCGGTGCCGGACGACGTCGCAGTAGAGACGCAGCGTCTCGAGATGCACGGATTGATTATAAGCCACGCTGATACTTACTATCCGACTTTTTGGGGATGACTAATAATGTAAATGCCGGTACTATCGTGCAACTGTTTTCACAAAAGGGATGGAGCCCATGACTGAAGTTCAGCACCGAACCGCCGTTCCCGGTCCTCCGCCCGCCCAGGGGCTGTACGACCCGCGCTGCGAGCACGACGCCTGCGGCGTCGGCTTCGTGGTCGACATCAAGGGCCGGCCGTCGCACACGATCGTGCGCCAGGCGCTCCGGGTTCTCATCAACCTCCTTCACCGGGGTGCGTGCGGCTGCGAGGCGAATACCGGCGATGGCGCCGGCGTCTTGCTCCAGGTGCCGGACAAGTTCCTGCGGCGCGAGTGCGATCGCCTGGGGATTCCCCTGCCGCCGCCCAAGGAGTACGGCTGCGGGCTCGTGTTCTTGCCGCGAGACCCGGAGCAGCGGGACCGCGTTCGCGCGCTCCTGCACTCGATCGTGGACGAAGAGGGTCAGCGCCTGCTCGGCTGGCGGGACGTTCCCACCGACGACCATCTCCTCGGCGCCAGCGCGCTCTCGGTCGAGCCGCACATCACCCAGGTGCTCATCGGCCGCGGACCGGCTGTGCGGGATCACACCCACTTCGAGCGCAAGCTCTACGTGATCCGGAAGCTCTTCGAAAAGGCCGTGGTGGCGCTCGACATTCCGGAAAACACGTTCGCCTACATGCCGAGCCTCAGCTCGAACACGCTCATCTACAAGGGGATGCTCAGCGCTGACCAGATCGAGACGATGTATCCGGATCTCGCCGATCCCGACGTGGAGTCGGCGCTCGCGCTCGTGCACCAGCGCTTCAGCACGAACACGTTCCCGTCCTGGCCGCTGGCGCATCCGTATCGGTATGTGGCCCACAACGGAGAGATCAACACGCTGCGCGGGAACATCAACTGGATGCGCGCCCGCGAGGCGCTCTGCCGGTCGGATGCGCTCGGCAACGACCTCCGGAAAGTGCTGCCCGTCACGCGCGACGGCCTGTCGGACTCGGCGACCTTCGACAACGTGCTCGAGTTCCTCGTCATGAACGGCCGGTCGCTGCCGCACGCGATCCTCATGATGATCCCGGAGCCTTGGCAGAACCACGAGTCGATGAGCCCGGAGCGGCGGGCGTTCTACGAGTACCACGCCTCGTTGATGGAGCCGTGGGACGGACCGGCCTCGATCGCGTTCACCGACGGCACCATCATCGGCGCCGTGCTCGACCGGAACGGCCTGCGCCCCTCGCGCTACTACGTCACCAAGGACGACATGGTCATCATGGCCTCCGAGGTCGGCGTGCTCGACATCCCCGCCGAGAAGATTCTGGTCAAGGAGCGGTTGCATCCCGGCCGGATCTTCCTCGTCGACACCGCCCAGGGTCGCATCATCGACGACGAGGAGATCAAGGCCCAGCTCGCCGCCGAGCGCCCCTACGCCGACTGGCTCCGCGACAACCTCGTCCACCTCGAGGAACTTCCGGCGCACCCGGTGTCGGCGCCCGACCGCCTGACGGTGCTGACCCGGCAGATCGCGTTCGGCTACACCCACGAGGACCTGAGAATCCTGCTGCTGCCGATGGCCAAGAACGGCGAGGAGCCGGTGGGCTCGATGGGCACC
>JAHFDK010000028.1 GCA_023249095.1 Candidatus Rokuibacteriota bacterium
GGTGGGCCGTCGGGGACTCGAACCCCGGACCCGCTGATTAAGAGTCAGCTGCTCTGCCAACTGAGCTAACGGCCCATCCTTACTCCATGGTGCGCCCGGCAGGAATCGAACCTGCGGCCTTTGGCTTCGGAGGCCAACGCTCTATCCAACTGAGCTACGGGCGCAGCGTGCCACGTATATTCTTCTCTTGTTGGGGTGACCGATGGGAATCGAACCCACAACCCCTGGAGCCACAGTCCAGTGCTCTAACCAATTGAGCTACGGTCACCGCGCAAAACCGCAAGCGCTGATCTTACAGGAGCGCCCGTGACGCGTCTAGCCTTCCATCTCCCGCGGCGACGGGCCGCCGTCGATGATGATCGTCTCGCCGGTCATCCACGAGGACGCGTCGGACGCCAGGAAGATGCACGGGTACGCGATCTCCTCGACCTTGCCCCAGCGGCCCATCCCGACGCGGGCGGCGATGGCGTCGTACGTCTTCTTCCCGTCCGGCCCCGCCTGCTTGAGCACGTCGAGGTACCCTTCCGTCTCCACCGGGCCCGGCGCGATGCAGTTCACGCGGATGCCCTGGCGTCCCCAGGCGGTGCCCAGCTCGCGCGTGAGCGTGATGACCGCGGACTTGGCGGCACCGTAGTGCGGCATCATCGTCGAGCCGTAGACGCCGGCGATCGACGAGATGTTGATGATGGCGCCGCCGCTCGGCTGCTGCATCATCTGGCGCCCGGCCCACTTGCAGCCAAGGAAGGCGCCGGTCAGGTTGATAGCGACGACCGTGTTCCAGCCGTTGACGGAGATGTCCTCCGGCTTGGCGCGAAACGACGCGCCGGCGTTGTTCACCATGATGTCGAGCCGGCCCCACTCCTGGACCGCGCGGTCGACCATCGCCTTGACTTGCTCTTCCTGGCGCACGTCCACGGCCATCGCGAACGATCGCTGGCCTGCGTCGCGGACAGCCTTGACGACGGGCTCGAGGTGCTCGAGCTTTCGCGAGCAGAGCGCGACGTCCGCCCCGGCCCGCGCGAACTCGATCGCGATGGATTTGCCGATGCCGGTGCCGCCGCCGGTGACGATCGCGGTCCTGCCCTCGAGCGAGAACGGTGATTTTGCCATGGCGGGGACGATACCCCAGGGCCACTATGCTGTCTACGCCGCACCCTCCCGCCGAACCCCCATTGGCCAGAGATTAACCATCGGTAAGGCTCGTTTCCGGCAACTGGCCTGTAAGTGACCGGGCCTCTCAGGCCCTCAGCCCATTAGGGCCCAACAATCCAACCCTGGCCGCTACTTAGACAAGATTCTGGCTCGTGGCATCGGCTTCGCACTATCTCAAAATCATGTCGCGACTCAGTCAGGACTCGAGAATTCTCCTGGTGGACGATAACCACGTCGTCAGGGACATGCTGGTCGACCTCGTCGGGTCGCTGGGCTACCGCGCCGATGCCGCGGGCAGTGGGGCCGAAGCGCTCGCGCTGTTCGACCGGGGTCAGTACGACGTTGTGCTCACCGATCTGGTCATGCCGGGCATGTCGGGATGGGAAGTCCTCGCGGCGGTGCGCCAGCGGGATTCGCGGGTGCCCATAATCATCCTCACGGGAACGCCAGCCATCGGGGATCCTCGCGCCGCGCAACCCGACGTCACGGTCCTGAGAAAGCCGGTCGATGTGACCGCCCTGGACGCCACGATCAAACGGATGCTGGCGCAGCGCTTGGCCGTGTAGCGGGGCCGCACGCCCCGCACCCGCTCGACGGCACAGCCCGTACGCCGTTTCCCGCACACGTTCCTGCTATTCTCGGAAGCGGAATGGCCCCGCTCCGCGACCTCGAGCTGATGATCCAGTCGCACTACCCCTTGATCGCCATCGAGACGTTCGAGGAGGCCCGACTAGAACGGATCCTGGCGGGGTGGCCACGAGCCTGCGGGTGCCCTTCTTCGTGTGGAGCGTGACGACCGGCCTGAAGCGCGATGGGAACCTCAACAGCATCTACGACTCCCAGACCCCGCTGAAGGCACTCAACAACGTCGCCGCCATGCGCGGCGAAGGTCCTGTTCCTCTTCAAGGACCTCCACCGCTACTTCGAGAAGCCCGAGGTCCTGCGCAAGCTCCAGGACCTCGCCCCGTCGTTCAAGATGGACCGCCGGGTCATCGTGCTCTCAGCGGCCCAGTTGGCGCTGCCCGCCGAGCTGCAGGCGCTTGCTGGCGTGTTCACGCTCGACCTCCCGGGCCCGGACGAGCTCAAGGCGATCGCCGAGCGGGTCGTCGCTGACCTCTCACGCCAGCGGCCGATCCGCGTGGACCTCACACCAGCGGACTTCGACCAGCTCGTCGAGCGGATGAGGGGCTTCACCGAGCTCGAGGCCGAGCGCGCCATCACCAAGACCGTCCTCCGCGACGGCGTCCTCTCCCGGAGCGGGCTCGAGGCGATCGTGGAGATCAAGAAGGAGCTCCTCCAGAAAGAGGGCATCCTCGAGTACATCGCGCCTGAAGAGAACCTCGCCGAGGTCGGCGGATTCCGCAACCTCAAGACCTGGCTCGCCAAACGCAAGCGCGCCTTCGCGCCGGAGGCGAAGCGGTTCGGGCTCGCCGCGCCCAGGGGAATTCTTCTTCTCGGCGTGCAGGGCGCAGGCAAGACGCTTGTCGCGCGGGCCATCGCCCGCGAGTGGGAGCTGCCGCTCCGCAAGATGGAGACGGGGAGGCTCTACGACAAGTACGTCGGCGAATCGGAGAAGAACCTCGACAAGGCCCTGCGCACGGCCGAGCAGATGGCGCCTTGCGTCCTGATGATCGACGAGCTCGAGAAGGCCCTCAGCTACTCGCCGTCGGGCGATTCGGACGCCGGCCTTTCCAAGCGTATCTTGGGCCGTCTCCTCGGCTGGCTCCAGGACCGGAAGGCGCCCGTCTTCGAGGTCACCACCTCAAACAATATCGCCGAGCTGCCGCCCGAGCTCATGCGCAAGGGCCGCTTCGACGAGATCTTCTTCGTGGACCTGCCGCACGCCGAGGAGCGCAAGGAGATCTTCGCCGCTATCGGTGACCCGCAGGGAGGAAATCGACGCCCTCCGCGCGTGGGCCCGCGAGCGCGCGGTGATGGCGAACTGAAAGGTCGACGCTCGCGACTACCCTTTGACGGCGCCCGTGAGCGCGGTGACGTAGTGCTCGACGAAGAACGAGTAGACGAGGGCGACGGGGATCGAGCCCAGGAGAGCGCCGGCCATGAGCGGGCCCCAGTAGAAGACGTCGCCGCGCACGAGCTCGGTGAAAACCCCGATCGGAATCGTCTTCTGTTGGGGCGATGAGAGAAAGACGAGCGCGTAGAGGAACTCGTTCCAGGACAGGGTGAAGGCGAAGATCCCCGCCGAGAGGATCCCCGGGACGGCGAGCGGGAAGCTGATGCGGATCATGGCCTGGATCCGGCTGGCCCCGTCGATCCGGGCGCACTCCTCGATCTCGCGCGGAATGGTCTTGAAGTATCCCATCAGGAGCCAGGTGCAGAACGGGATCAGGAACGTCGGGTACGTGAGAATCACGGCCCACGGCGTGTCGCCGATCCCGAAGGTCTTGACCACATCGCCGAGCGGGATGAAGAGGAGGGTCGGCGGGACCAGGTAAGTGATGAAGATCATCGTCCCGAGGGGTGAGGCCCAGCGGAACTGGAGGCGCGCCAGGGCGTACCCGGCGAGCAGACCGCAGAAGAGGGAGATAGCGGTCGAGACGACGGCGATGAACAGGGTGTTCCACGCCCACCGGGCGAACATGGTCAGCTCGAACAGGTCGTGGAAGTGCTGGAGGGTCGGATACAGCGTGAAGAAGGGATTCGCCTTCACGTTGTACAGCTCGACGTCGGGCCGGATCGATGTGATCACCATCCAGTAGAACGGGAACAGCGTCAGCCCGACCATCAGCACCAGGGGAATGTAGAACGTGACCGCGCGCTTGAGGGGACTCCCGTATCGAGGCGCGGCCATCGTCAATCGCTCCGCCGGATGTACCAGAGCTGGAACACGATGACCGCGAGGAGGAACGGGAAGAGCGAGAGCGAGATCGAGGCGCCTTGACCCAGCTGGGCCGCCCGCATGGCGATCTCGTAGGCGTAGGTCCCGAACACGTGCGTGCTGCTGTAGGGCCCGCCCCGCGTCAGGACGTAGATGAGCTGGAAGTCGGCGAACGTCGCGATCATCGAGAACAGGACCACCACCATCATGATCGGCTTGATCAGGGGAAGGGTCACCCGCCAGAATCGCTGCCAGGCGTTGGCCCCATCGATTTCCGCGGCCTCGTGCAGATCGGGGTTGACGGTCTGCAGCCCGGCCAGGAGGGTGATGGCGAAGAAGGGCATGCCTCGCCACACATTGACCAGAATCAGGCAGCCCATCGCCATGGTGCCGTCGCCCAGCCACAGGATCCGCTTCGAGATCAGTCCCACGTTCATGAGCGTCCAGTTGAACACGCTGAAGGTCGCATCGAACATCCACTGCCAGGCGAGCGTGCTCAAAACCGTGGGAACGATCCAGGGAAGGAGCATCCCCGCCCGGACGATCCGTTTGAATCGGAAGTGGTGGTTCAGGAGGAGCGCCGCCCCCATCCCCAGGGCCAGCTTGAGGGCAGTCGCGATAAAGGTGTAGACGAACGTGTTCTGGAACGCGCGGAGGAAAATCGTGTCGTTCACGTTTACCCAGAAGTTCTGAAGCCCGACGAAGTTGCCCGGCCGTCCGACCACCTTGTCGCTGACCGCCAGCCAGATGCCGAGGACAAACGGGTAGGCGATGAACAGGGTCAGGATCACGAGGGTGGGCGCGAGGAGCGCGCCCGCCAGGATGTGCTCCCGTTCCAGGAGTTGGCCCAGCCGGGTCGGACGTCGAGCCTCCGGCACCGCCACCGCGACGGAGGCGGGGACCACGGAGGCGGCCGCGCTCGCACGCTCAGCCAGGATGGGCTCGATGCGCTGGTCGGCCATTACGCTCAGCTCGCAGGAGCTCTCCTACGCGCCGTAGATTTTCTTCAGCTCCGCCTCGGCCCACCTTGCTGCGTCCTCGGGCTTCATGCCCTTGATGGCCTGGGCGTACATGTCCACCAAAATGTATTTGACGAGGGCCTCGGACGTCTTGCGGCTCGGCGGACCGGGATATCCAGGCCAGCGGCCGTAGCGGGGCGCCTCCTTGAAGGGAACGAGCTTCAGGTCCTGCTCCCACAGGGCGTGCTTCTCCCAATAGGTCGTCGGGCCGTTGACGTAGCCGTCGTTCGCCGCGAACCACGGGTCGTACTGCGGCCGGTCCATGAACCAGCGGAGGAACTCCCTGGCCACCTGCTGGTTCTTGGAGTACTTCATGATGCCGTGCCCCTGACCCTGGATCGAGTAGAAGCGCCCCGCCGGTCCCCGCGGCATGTGGCCGTGATTGGTGACCTTGGCGATGTCGGGGAACTGCCTTTTGGCCACGAAGTAGATGCTGGCGCCGTTGATCGTGGCCGAGATCGTCCCCGCCAGGTACGCCCGGTTGTTGCTCGTGTCGTCCCAGGCCAAGCCCCCTTCGTCAAGGCAATCCTTCCAGAAGGCGACGGTGAACTTCAGGGCCTCGACGGTCTCCTTACTATTGATGACGACCTTCCCGTTCTTGTCCACCTCCATGCCGCCGAAACTCCACGTCACGGGGTAGGCCCACTGGTTGGGATCGCCCAGGCTGTGACCGAAGGCCTGACCGAGGGGATGGTCCTTCTTCTTGAGCTTGGCGCCGACCGTGCGCAACTCGTCCCAGGTGTCCGGGAACTTCGCCGCGCCCACCTCTTTGAACCAGTCCTCCCGGTATGCCCACGCCGGGGTACCCATGGCGAGCGGCACCGACTTCCAGGTCTTGCCGACAACGCTGACGTTCCGGACGATGTCGTAGAAGCCGCCGTCGCGCTTGCCGATCTCCTCGGCCACGTCGTCCACGTCGGCAAGGCCGTCGGCGTAGAGGTGCGGCCAGTTTTGGAGCATCATGATGATGTCGGGGCCGGCCTTGGTCTCGATCGCCGAGGCGATTTTGGGGTTCAGGTCGTTCATGTTGATGAACTCGACCGTCACGTCCACTCCAGCCAGCTTCCCGAACTCCCCCGCGAGCCGCTTGAACTCCTTGTCGGAGGCCGGGACGAAGCTCACCCACTCCAGGATGTGGAGCCTCGTACCCTTCGGGAAGCTGGGGGCCTTCTGCGCCGCAACAATTGCCGGGATGCCGCTCGCGACGGCGACCCCGGTCGCCGCGCCCGTTACCCTGAGAAATGCCCGCCGATCGAGTCTCGTCACGCCGCCTGACTTTGCCATGATTCACCCCCGGCGCACCGGGCCGTCACCGCTTCGGGTCACGCGAGCGACAGGCCCGCAGCCCTCCAGATCCTCGCCCGAGCCCTCCGAAACGCTGGCGATCACAACACCGCCCATCGGCGGTGTCAAGCGCTCTTCACGCACAGATCCCGAGCAGGCGAGGCGCGGCACCATGGCGTGCTGGCCACGATCAGTACCCCTTGGCAGGCGGCAGCAGATTTTGCTAGTGTTCAGTCGTTGCTCGCGCCCAGGGCGCCCACAGGGGGCCCAGGGAAGGCGGTGTGAATCCGCCGCGACCCCGTCACTGTGATCGGGGACGAAACCCGCGAGAGCCACTGGCGAGAGAGCCGGGAAGGCGCGGGGAGTAGGACGATCCGAGAGCCAGGAGACCTGCCCGGGCGCGTACCACCGTCAACCGGTCTTCGCGGGAGGACCCGGGGGAAATGGGTTCATCGACTTCCACGGTGCGAGTCGAAGTCGCGTGAAGCCCCGCGTGCTCGTCATCGCTGGGGTAGCGAGCGGCGTCGGCAAGACGACCGTCACGGTCAGCCTGCTCGAAGCGTTCCGGCGCCGCGGGCTCGCGGTGCAGGCCTTCAAGGTCGGTCCGGACTTCATCGACCCGGGCTTCCACGAGGTTGTGACCGGACGACCGTCCTACAACCTCGATGGGTGGATGTGTGGGCGGGAGCACGTGCTTGACACTGTCGCCCACCACGCCGCCGACGCCGATCTGGCGCTGGTCGAGGGCGTGATGGGGTGCTTTGACGGGGTCGACGGCACGAGCGACGAAGGCTCGACCGCACAGATCGCCAAGTGGTTGGGATCGCCGGTCGTCCTCGTGATCGATGCCAGCAGCCACTCGCGAAGCGCGGCCGCTGTCGCCCTCGGCTTCGAGCGGTTCGATCCCGGTCTCCGCATCGGGGCCGTGATCGCCAACCGGGTCGGCGGCGAGGTGCATGCCCGATGGGTTCACGACGCGATTGCGTCAAGCTGCCGCGCCGTGCCCCTCGGCGCGATCGTGCGCGACGAGACCCTCACCTTACCAGAGCGCCACCTCGGCCTCGTGACCGCTGCCGAGGGCCCGCTTACACCTGAACTCCGGCGCCGGCTTGCGGAAACCATCGAGCGGTCCGTCGATCTTGATGCGCTGATCGCGATCGCCGTCCCCCTGCGTGATGCCGGTCGGCGATCAGTGGCGGAGCTCCAACGGCCGCGCGTCAGAATCGCTGTCGCACGCGACACCGCGTTCCAGTTTTACTACGCCGAAAATCTCGATCGGCTTCGGGCCGCTGGTGCCGAACTGTGTTTTTGGAGTCCCCAGGCGGATGAGGTCCTGCCTGACGTCGACGGCCTCTACTTCGGTGGAGGATACCCCGAGCTCCACGCCCGCGCGCTCACCGCCAATGTCGCGGTCCGTGAGGCGGTGCGAGCGTTCGCCGACGCTGGTAGGCCGATCTACGCGGAGTGCGGGGGGCTCATGTACCTGGCGGAGGCAATCGAGGATCTCGAGGGGGTAACCCATCAGATGGTCGGACTGCTACCGACCACCGTACACATGCGGCCGGGCCGGCTCAGGCTGGACTACACCGACGTGGTGTTCACCGCTGATGCGCCGATCGGTCGCGCTGGCACCACGGCCCGTGGCCACGAGTTCCACTATTCCTCGTTGGACCCGATCCCCGACTCGGTGCCACGGGCCTACCGGGTCAGTCGACGTCGCGGCGGAGAGCGTGCAGAGGGCTATCTCATCGGGCGTGCGCTGATGAGCTACGTCCATCTTCATTTCGCATCGAGCCCAGCCATCGCGCGGAACTTCGTCGACTCGTGCGTGGGCGCGCGCTGCTCGTAATCCGAGGGCGAGGCTGCGCCTGAGGATCCCCAGGCGCATATAGAGGAGGAGAGTCGATGGCCACAAGAACAGCCCCAGGGATGGGTTTCCGTGCCTCGGTGTGATTCACCGGCTGGAACCGGACGGGCGGATCTACTGCACGCGGTGCGGCGGGAACGCTCCCGGTGCGATCTACGTCAAGCGAGAAGGCTGACGCAGGGTCGGCGCCGGGAACCGCGATGGGGATCGGCTTGAGGATCTGCTCGCTCCTCCCGAGTGCTACCGAGATCGTGTTCGCGCTCGGACTCGGCGATCGGCTCGTCGCCGTGACCCACGAGTGCGACTATCCACCCGAGGCAACCCGTCTCCCGGTCATCACGCGCAGCACGCTGGATCACGGGACGCGTCATAGCCGGGAGATCCACAACCATATCGCGAGCTCTCTCCACGCCGGCAGCAGCATCTACGCTCTCGACCACGCACTCCTGGAACGGCTCGACCCGACTCTCATTCTGACCCAGGAACTCTGCGACGTGTGCGCCGTTTCGTACGACATCGTCCAGCAGGCCGTTCACCGTCTCCGGGGTACGCGCACGATCCTATCGCTCGAACCGACCAGCCTCGGCGGCATTCTGCACACCATCCAGCAGGTCGGGGACGCGGCGGACGTGCCCGAGACCGCCAGGACGCTCGTCCGTACGCTTCAACAGCAAGTCGATCAGATTGCGGCGGCGGCGGAGAGCGCAAACGTCCAGCCGCGGGTCTTCGGCATGGAATGGCTGGATCCGTCCTTCACCGCTGGCCACTGGGTTCCTGAAATGATCCGTCTCGCAGGGGGCCGCGACGAGCTAGCGCCGGCGGGAGCGCCCTCGTCGAAGGTCGCCTGGAGCCGCATCGCCGACTACGATCCCGAGATCATTGTCCTCATGCCGTGCGGCTTCACACTGGAGCGCACGGTCGAGGAGTTTACTCAGATGAAGTTCCCCGCAGAATGGTGCCGTCTCAATGCAGTTCAAGCGGGACGAGTCTATGCGGTAAACGGCTCGGCGTATTTCAATCGCCCGGGTCCGCGGATCGTCGAGGGTCTCAAGATTCTGGCCGAGGTCATCCACCCCGAGGTCTTTCCGCGCACAACCCCGCCCGACGCCTGGCGGCACCTCGGCTAGAACACCACGCTGCGTCTGAGTGCGCGCTTCACCGTGGACGATCTGGCCCGGCCGCTCCCGCTGGGCGCCGGGGCGCAACAGATTGTGTCCCTCGCACCGAGTTGCACGGAATGTCTGCTCGAAGGCCTGGAGCGTCTCGCAGAGATCCTCGCCCCGTAGGGGCGACGGCTACATCAACTCGTTGATGAGGGCCTGCGCGATTTCCGGGGCGACGCCCAGCGGACGGTGCGCGAGCGGCCCGCCGTCGCTCAGGACCGGCTCGAGCTGGTCCAGCGTCGGCAGATCCTCGCGCTTCCAGAAGAGGCCGATCGGGATGACCTCGCCCCACTGGCAGCCCTGCTGCATGGCGGCCTGGAAGTTGGTCGGGTCGTGGCCCATCTCTTCCAGCTTGCGGGTCCGCTGCTTGAAGAACTCGTTCGTGTTGTCGTGGTTATACGTCACGCAGGGACTGAAGGCGTCGATCAAGGCAAAGCCCTTGTGCTCGAGGCCCCCCTTGATCAGCTCGACCAGGTGCTTCTGCTGACCGGTGAATCCCCGGGCCACGTACGTCGCGCCGGCCGCAATGGCCAGGGGGATCGGGTTGATGGGATTTTCAACGCTGCCAAACGGTGTGCTCTTGGTCTGCATCCCTTTGACGCTGGTGGGGGAGAGCTGCCCCGTCGTCAGTCCGTAGACCTGGTTATTCATGACGATGTAGGTCAGATCGACGTTGCGGCGCATGGCGTGGACGAAGTGATTGCCACCGATGCCGTACCCGTCGCCGTCTCCGCCGGTGGCGACGATCTTGAGCTCGTGATTGGCCAGCTGGGCTCCAGTGGCCACGGCCACGGCGCGGCCGTGCAGGGTGTGCATGCCGTAGGTGTTGAGGTAGCCGGGCAGGTTCGACGAGCAGCCGATGCCGCTGATGGTCAGGACCTCGTGGGGCTGGAGCCCCAGCTCGGCCATCGCCTGTTTCAGGGCCGCGAGCACGCCGAAGTCGCCGCACCCCGGGCACCAGTCCGGATCCACCTTGCCCTTGAGATCCTTGACCGTCACCTTGGGCTTGGCCGGACCCCGTACGGTCGCTGCGGTGTCAACAATCGCCATGAATGACCGCCTCCCTCAAACCTGGATCTCGTGCACGGGCACGTAGAGCTTGGTCGAACCCGCCAAGATGGCGTTGACACCCTCCACGATGTGGTGCGGCATGAACGGCTCCCCGTCGTATTTTCGGATGTGACCATCGGCGGCGAAGCCGGTCTCCGATCTCAGGTAGCGGGCGAACTGCCCGCTGTAGTTGTTCTCGACGATGATGACCTTGGCGCACGCGGACAGGATCGACAGGATCGCGTCGGCATGGAGCGGGACCAGCCATTTGATCTGGAGATTGTTGGCCGAGATGCCTGCGTCGGCGAGCTGTCCGATGGCCTCGCGAATGACGCCTTCGGTCGAACCCCAGCCCAGGAGCGTGACTCGAGCGTCCGCGGCCCCGAAAAGCGCGGGCGGCGGCAGGAGCGGCAGGACCCCGTCCATCTTGCGCATCCGCTTCTCGTGCATGGCCTGACGCTTGTGAGGGTCCGTGAATTCGTCACTGATGAGCACGCCGTCCTCGTCGTGCTCATCGGTGGCCACGACGTGGACGTGCCCGGGGGTTCCCGCGACCGCCCGCGCCGAGATGCCGCTCTCGGTGATGAGGTAGCGCTTGTAGTTGCCGTTCACCGGCGTCGCGTGACCGTTGAGGCCGATGACGTCGCCGCGGTCGATGGGCACGTTGAACTCCAGCTCCGCGGGATCGATGCTGGACCGGCCCTCGGACAGCAGCAGGTCGGAGAGGATGATGCCGGGACACTGGAACTTGTCGACCAGGTTGAAGAGCTGCGGGACGATCTTGAAGCAATCGACGATGCTCGTTGGTGCGACGATGATCCGGGGGTAGTCTCCCTGGCCCGCGCCCAGCACTTGCCAGAGATCGCCCTGTTCGGTCTTGGTGGGCACACCCGTGGCCGGTCCCGCCCGCTGGACGTTGATGCAGACGACGGGGATCTCCATCATGGCCGCCGCGCCGAGGGCTTCGCTCATGAGCGCAAAGCCGCCGCCGGAGGTCGCGCACATGGCGCGGCAGCCCGTATGCGCCGCCCCGATCGCCATGTTGATCACGCCGATCTCGTCCTCGACCTGTCGAACCATGATCCCGAGCTGACGCGCGTGCCGCGCCATCCAGTGCAGCACGCCTGACGAAGGGCTCATGGGATAGGCGCAGTAGAAGCGCACGCCCGAGGCCGCGCCGCCCATCGCGAGGGCCTGGTTGCCCTCGAAGAACGCCAGGGGCTTGGCCGGGTCGGGCAGCGAGAACGGCAACGCCGTGAAATGCGCCGCGGCGTGGTCGTAGCCCGCGCGGGCGACACCCACGTTTTCGGCGACGGCCGCCGCGCCTTTCCGTCTGAACTGGAGCGTCACGATCTCCTCGAGGATCTCGAACTCGACCTTGATCAAGCGCAGCACGGCGGCCAGCGCGATGGTGTTCTGAACGAGATCTCCCCGGATCGTGGGCGCCAGCGCTTTGACGGAAAAGGGGCACAGCTGCACGCCCTCGGCAGCGGCACCCGGCTTGATCGTGTCGCTGTTGAACAGCACGGCCGAGCCCGCGCGCATCAGCCTCAGGTGCCGATTCATCGTGTCCTGATTCAGCGGCAGGAGCACGTCGAGCTTGTCGCCGTAACTCAGGACCGGTTGGTCACTCGTACGGAGGGTCAGAAAAATGTGACCGCCACGAATGATGGACTGGTAGGCGTTGTACGCGTTGACGTGCAGCCCGCGGCGGACGAAGATCCGCGCCAGGATGTCGCCGGGAGTGGCGATACCCTGGCCCGCCGCGCCGCCAATGCCGATGGCTAGGTCGATTCTCTTCACGCCTCGTCTCCTGTCAGAGTCAGAGCGCTTCGGCGACAGCCTGCTGGGGCGATCCTGCGCTGGACCCAGGCAATTTTGCGCCGTTCGATGGTTTCGGTCAAGAAAGTGCTCAGACCTTCTGGAGGGCTATAGTAGATGGTGCCGTGGTCATGAGGGACCCTGTTCTGGCCGCGAGCCCCGCCGGCGCGTTGGCGCCGGCGATGCCTGCCCGGTGGATGGAGATGGCGCTCTCGAGCAGATCGAGCAGCGCGGCCGGCGCGGCTGAGGTAGGAGGTGGAGCTCCCGCGGATTCTGGCGCTGGTCTTTGGTGTTGGTGGAATCGTCCTGATCGGGTTCGTGATGTATCGACTCCTCGATGCCGGTGTAGCGTTCCGGAAAGCGCGGCCCCGAGGCGAACCGAAGACACTGAGCGGATAGGGTCGCGGGAACACGGGGAGGGGCTAGGCCAACACCTGACGCACTCTCGCGGCGAGCGCGTCCGGCGTGAACGGCTTGGCAATGAACGGGTATCCCGAGTCCGTGGCGTCATAGACCGAAGAGCCCGACATGAGGAGCACCTTCGTCTGCGGGCTGAGCGCCTGTACCCGCCGTGCGAGTTCCGGGCCCCTCATCAGGGGCATGACAACATCGGCGAGCAGTAGGTGGATCGCGTGCTTCTTGGTCAGGTCCAAGGCCACCTGGGGATCTCCGGTGTCGAGTACGGTGTACCCCCTCATCTGCAGCATCTCTCGTATGACGACTCGGACGCGGTCCTGGTCATCAATGACCAGAATGGTCTCTACATCTGCCCCGCCCCCAGTTGGCATATCGCCGTGGAGCACGGAAGAACGATACCGCAAACCGGATGCCGCAACTGGAAGACACGACGCTGACCGGCACGGCGCTCCTGGGGCAGGCCATGACCAGGCGCGCACGGCCCGACCGGGGCTTTGGACCGCCTACACTCTCACCTCTCCAGCCACGCGGCGATCAGCCGCCCGCCGGGCAGATTTAGCTCTCTAGCCGCTTCATCATCACCGCCGTTTCCACGCTCTGCGCGAGGTGCTCCAGATCGACGGGTTTGGTGACGTAGTCGAACGCTCCGCGCGCCAGCGTTCGTTGAGCGAGGGCGGCGTCCGATGTGCCACTGACCATGATGACTTTCACAGCGGGCGCTACGGCCTGGATCGCGATCAGGGCGTCCGCCCCCGCGAGGCCTGGCATTCCGATGTCGAGGAGCACCACGTCCGGAGGGTCCTCCACGACGGCCCGGAGGGCGTCGGCCCCGCTCGAGACACTCCGGACGGTGTATCCCTTTAGCGTGGCAAATTCACTCAACATCTCACGTATGGCCGGGTCATCGTCCACGACAAGCACCCGTCCCGGCGACGCTTGGCGTGCCGCGGACACCGGTGCGGTATTCGGATCGCGCTCCGTAGTTGACCCTGCACCTGGCCGGGGCGTGTTCGACCCCGTGAGTGCTGACAGAAGATCCGACAGACCCACGGGCTTCCTGAGAACCGCTCGAACGCCGAGTAATGACGCCTGGCGGTGCAGGTCGGTGTCCGTCTCACCAGTGACGACGACCACCGCGATTGTCGGATCGAACTTGACGATTCGTTTCAATGCCTCGATCCCGCCGAGCCTCGGCATCGCGAGATCCAGGATGACCGCGCGGGGGCGCTCGCGTTTGACCTGGAGGAGCGCCTCAAGCCCGTCCTTCGCCTCAAGCACGTGAAAGCCTTGGAGGCGGATGTACTCACTGAATACGGCACGCATCTCGGCATCGTCGTCGACGACGAGCACGGTCTGCGGGGCGGCGTGCTGAGAAATGGCCTGCTTCCTTGAGTTAACTGGCGCTCGACCGTGTGAGGACGTCGGCACCGATCGCCGGCATCGTTAACCGGAAGGTGGTTCCAGCGCCCTGGCGGCTCTCGACTGTGATCGCCGCGCCCGGTTGCTGCTCCACGAGAGATCGAACGATGGAGAGCCCGATCCCTGTCCCCTCCGCTTTGGTGGTGTAGAACGGCGTCCAGATTTGGGCGAGGGCGTCGGGCGCAATGCCAGGCCCCGTGTCTGTGACTTCCGCGACGATCGGCGTGCCGCTCCCATCGGTCTCATAGGCTTTGAGCGTCACCTGCCCACCACCGGTGTCCACCATGGCCTGCACCGCGTTCGTGGCCAGGTTCACGAAGACCTGCATGAGCGCACTTCGGTCACCGACCACTTGAGGCAGCATGGGCGGGACTTGAACGCTGATGGAGACCTGATACTTCCGGGCTTCGTAGGCGAGCACCTCGCTCGTCGCCCTCAGTAACTCGCCTAGATCGAGGGGCGTCGGATCCGGCTTGGCCGGCTTGGAATACGTCGAGAGGCCCTCCATGATCCGCCGCATCCGCTCCGCAGCGTCCTCGAACTGAGCGAGGCTACGAGCGAGAACGTCGAAGGTCGGCGCCTGCCCCGGAACCATCTGGAGCTTGAGAATTTCGATGCGGCCCGCAATGACGCTCAGAGGGTTTCGGAGCTCATGGGCGACCCCGGCCGCGAGGCGCCCGAGCGCGGCCATCCTCTCGCTCCGCACCAATTCGGCCGTGGCCTGTGCGCGCTCGGCGGCTCGCTGTTCCATGGCCTCCGCCATCGCGTCAAAGGATCGAGCCAAGTGACCCAGTTCGCTGTCGTCGCCGGCAAGCCCGGTCCGCGCCCCGAGGTCCCCGGCCGCCAGGCGCTTTGTGGCGGCAATCAGCGCTTCGGTGCGGCGCAGCACGAGTCGCTCCGCGACTACGCGGGCGCCCGCCAGCGCTCCCACGACGACAAGACCCAGCAAGACAAGATTCCGGACAAGCGCGGTGTTTGATCCAGTCAGCGCCACGGATCGAGGAATGCCGACCGCAAGGTAGACCTCGCCGGCGTCGGGCGTGGCCGACAAGCGCGTGAGTCCGTACAGTCGAGGGACACCGTCCAATCCCACCCCAGCGGCGGTGCCCTCGCCGCGCCTCGTCAACATGGCTTGTGCAAGTGGGGCGTCTGCGACCTGCTTACCGACCCACTCGTCTCCTTGAGGGTGACGGGCCAGAATGACGCCGGCCTGATCGATCACGAGCAGCGTGGAGCCGTGCGGCAACTGGGCGTCGGCGGCCAAATGGTTGAGGCTCCGCAGATCCAGTCCGATCACGACGACGGCGCTTACAGTGCCACGCGCATCGACCGCAGGGTGCGCGATGGCGATGGCCGCTTTCCGGCTAATCCGGCCGATCAAATATCCACTCATGGCGATGTCGCGGGTGGTCAGCGCGCGTTGGAAGTATTCGCGATCCCGAAGGCTGATCGGCCCGGCCGGGGGCACCGCACTGCACACCACGTCGCCGGTCGGCGCCGCCACAGAAATGTTCACGTACCCGGGCGTTCGGCTCAGGAGCTCCGCTAGCAGCGGACGGCACGCGGTCGCGTCGAGCGCCCTCACGGCGGGGAGCTGCGCCAGGGTGAAGGCCAACTGGCGCGCGCCTTGGAACACGCCGTTTTGTTCGGAGGCCGCGATCCGGGCGATTCGGAGCGCCTCTTCATGGGCGACGGCCACGGCGGCGCGCCGATGCTCCAGGTGGGTATACAGCGTCAGGGCAAAGGCGGGAAGCACCGCCACGAGGACCAAGATCAGGAGCCGGGACCGGAGGCTCGCGAGTCGCTTCATGCCGGGGTTATGAACATCGTAATCCAGGCGGTGGCCCCAGACCTAAAGGCACGT
Source organism: Candidatus Rokuibacteriota bacterium (assembly GCA_023249095.1). Lineage (GTDB taxonomy): Bacteria > Methylomirabilota > Methylomirabilia > Rokubacteriales > CSP1-6 > AR31. Next base: position 15,896 of record JAHFDK010000028.1, read on the forward strand.
CGGCCCCTTGCTACAAACGATACGTCTTCGCAGCCTGTCTCGAGTCACGGAGGGCGAGCGATCGCGAGGCCTCAGATCTCAGTGACCTTCTGAGGTCGATTTCGGTGACAGTCGACAGCGGCCGTCGCAGAAGTGGCTGATTTCTTGGTGCGCCTGGCAGGAGTCGAACCTGCGACCCTCGGATTAGAAGTTCTCCCTGCGATCTCACGCAATACCCGCGTTCTCAGGCGCTTGCGCACTCGGCGCCAGCGAGCCGCCGGTGCGTGCAAGTGCGGTTCGGTGCGCTCCTTGGCGCGCGGCTGGTGACATCTTTGGTGACAAGGGCAGGTCGCGCCCGGCCCCTGGCCCGGTGGCTCAGAGATCGATGTCCGCCCATACCAGATGGTGATCTGAGGCTTCCTCCGAAGTCTTTGTGACCGTGTCGAACGGCGTCCAAGTCGCGGGATGGTAGGAACCCCTCCGCTCGATTCCGGTGGTTCGAAGCTTCCCCCAGAGCGGTGACGAGAGGATGAGGTAGTCCAGCTTGTGGCTCGGGAGTCCCGTCTCGTACGTCCCGGGCCGGTCGGTTGGATAATCGGCGTGGTCGCTGACATCACGGAAGCCGGCGCCGAACAACGGGGCGAGCGGTGCGCTCGCGGGCACATCGTTGAGGTCGCCGGCGATCAGGACGTGCGGGCTGCGCTGGAGGGCCGCCATAGCGATCGCGTGCGTCCTCGTCGCCTGCGCGAGCCGCTTGTTCTGTGATTCCTGATCGTTCCCATTTCGCTTGGACTTGAAGTGATTCGGCAAGACCACGATGCTCTGCCCGACAGGCAGTTCGATGTCGTACTCCGGACAATCGCGCGAGAAGATCGGCATGCCGTTGGCGCCCACGTCGCTCACGTGCGAGCGGATCGCCCGGATGGGGAAGCGACTCATGATCCCGACATCGATGCCGCGATCATCGTTGCCGTCAATGACCATGAAGTGCGCGTAGTCGAGCTGGAACTTTGCCTGGAGGACCTGCTCGTGGAAGCGCTTCATCGTGGGCCGGTTCTCCACCTCGATGGTGACGAGGATGTCCGGCCGGATCGCGTCGATGACGCGGCCGGTGTTAAAGGTTGCGTTCCAGTCCACGTCGGAGCGTTTGAGCTCGAACCAACCGGTCCAGTCGGCCCGCCCGTTTGCCACTACCTGGAGCGGGGCATTTTGTGGCTTCTTGAAGAGCTGACCGCGAACCTTCTGGAGCTGTACGAGCGCGTTCTTCGGGGGATCGAGCAGGTGCCAACCGTACTTCTGCGACAATGTGAGCAGCTTTGCCTTGTCGGCGTCAAGGTACATATTCTTCGCGGTGATGGCATTGGCCGTGGCGTGATCCTCGATCGCCTCTCGCCCGGCCTCGTCCGTAGCGAGGTTCATCGCTGTCGGGCGCGTGAAGAGGTTCTCGAGGTTGAAAGTCGCGATCTTGATCATTCCCTGCCTCCACTGTGGTCGTTCCCCCGTAGTGGCCATATGGTGCGGCGCTGCTGTTCCCGGCAGATCAGGTGATCGAATAGTGCGTGCTCGACCAACGCGGCCAGCCGCTCCTCGTGGCCTCGAAGCCTTCTTCACTGAGCGCTACCGTTACGGACACAATCGGAACCGCAGGTACTCGCGCGGCACGGGATGGCGAACCGCCCGCACAGCGCGGAGACGTCGGCCCAGTCCGTCGCATCAACTTGGTAGCCAGTGTGAAAACGCACCAGCCACTCCGGCGTGATGCAGTCCACGGGCCGGCTCTTGACGGTGCCCTTTCCGGTCAGCGCCTCGGAGGGATAGTGCTCCCCGTTCTCAGCCGGCCCGTAGACCCCGCGTCCGTGCTCGTCGAGCACGATGACGTGGAAGTCGATCTGGTGCCCGGCGTCGTCGCCCAGAACGAAATTCCAGGCGCGCGTGTCGGGACGCGGCACCGGCGCGTATCCGCGACCTTGCAAAGCGGCAACAGCCACCGTTACGTCGCGCTCCTCGATGACGATGTCGACGTCGCCGTGAGGTCTCGTCTGGGAGCCGAGGCAGGCGTCGACGGCCCAGCCGCCGTCCAGCCAGACGCGAATGCCGTGGGCGTCCATCATGGCCAGGAAGCCGCCGACGTCGTCCGCGGTCATCTCCGGCTCAATCGGTGAACCCCTCATCGCAGAGCGCTCCAAACCCGCTGCATTGTACTGCGCCGTCGGCGGGGCTTTGAGGTTGTCGAACGCGGAATGACTCGGCAGGGCTACGATCTCCAACTCACGCGCTACGACGAACGGAGCTGGCTCGCGACGTGCTACACGACCGGGATGGAGCACTCGATCACGAGCGCGACCGCGTCAGCTTGGCAGCCGCCGCCGTGGCACGCGGTCCAGTCAGCGCCGCTGTGCTTCTCGGACGCGCGAGGGCTCCTTTGGACTCTCTTGACCACCATGAGTATTCAGGCAATCATACGGCGTGCTTCAGAGGTACTGCGTAGTCCTCCTCGTCGCTGCCCTGCTCGCGCTGGTGCCCGCAGCCTACGCCGATCCGCCCGACCCGACGTGGATCGGCGGCTATTGGGATGACGACGATTTCGACAACGTCGTCATTTTCATCGTCAGTGCGTGCGCCGTCGAAGTGCCATCGCTCACCGATTTAGGACCCTTGTGGACGCCTCTCATTGGCATCGAACCGTTGCCGCCGAGGTTCGTCCAGGTCTCGCCTCACGCCGCTGCTTCCCCCCGCGCGCCGCCAATATAGAGTCCCTGCCCGAGTCCTGATACTCGACTAGCGCCCTGGCGGCAGGTCGGCCAGAACGCCTTTTGGGTGTTCTGCCCTTGCACACCACTGGCTGGTCTCTACACCCGACGTGACTGCTGTGTGCATGGGAGGCATCCATGAACGGTCATGGTGGACTAGGCGCGCTCTGCGGGCTCTGAGACACCCCCCTATGTGTGGCATCGCTGGCGTCCTGCTGAAGCGCGGTTGCGCGGACGAGGGCGCGTTACGGCGCATGGCCGGCGCGCTGGCGCACCGCGGTCCCGATGATCTGGGGGTACACGTGGCCGGGCCCCTCGGGCTGCTGCAGACCAGGCTGTCGATCATCGACCTGGAGCACGGCCACCAACCGATGGCCGACGGCCCGCTCACCCTCGCGGCCAACGGCGAGATCTACAACTTCATCGAGCTGCGTCGTGCGCTCGAAGCCCGCGGTCGCCGCTTCACGACGAACTCGGATAGTGAGACGATCCTGCACGCCTACGCGCTCGACGGGCTCCACGCGCTGGCATCCCTCAACGGCATGTTTGCGTTCGCCTTGTACGATGCCCGCCGCGCGGAGTTGCTGCTTGGGCGCGACCGCCTCGGCATCAAGCCGCTATACTACGCACAGCTACCGGACCGGTTGTTATTCGCGTCCGAGCTGAAGGCGCTACTCGCGGTCTGGCCCGGCGAGCCGGCGCTCGAGCCCGGCGCGCTAGTACAGTACCTGCAGAACCACTTCAACACCGGCGGGCGTAGCCTCGTTTGTGGTATCCGCCGCGTGCCACCGGGCGCGGCGCTGGTGGTCGACGCGGAGCTGCAGCTGCACGAGCACCATTACTGGTCACTGCTCGACGTGCCCTCGCGCCAGCTCCACTTCGAGCAGGCCGCTGAGGAATTTGAGCCTCTCTTCCGCCAGGTGATGCTCGAGCACCTGCGCGGCGACGTGCCCTACGGCTTGTTCCTGTCGAGCGGCGTCGACTCGGGCGTTCTGCTGGCGATGATGAGCGAGCTCACGGGTCAGCCCGTGCGCACGTTCTCGATCGGTTATCGGGACGCGTCCATCTCCGCCGACGAGCTGCCCGACGCCACCGCGATTGCGCACCGTTTCGGCGCCGAGCACACCGAGATCGTGCTCGACCGTGACGCCGCGTTCCGGCGCCTGCCGCACACGATCTGGGCCACGGATGATCTGCTGCACGACTACGCCTGCCTGCCGACTTCGTTCCTGGCCGAGCGTGCGGCTCGCGATCTGAAGGTAATACTGACCGGCGAAGGTGGAGACGAGGTCTTTGCCGGCTACGGCCGCTACCGTCGAACGCTGCCGCAGCGCTGGTTGAAAAATCTGGTATCGCCCGGCTCGGGCGGCTTCCGCACGCGCGGCCAGTGGACCAGCGGCTGGATTCGGCGGGCGTTTGGCGCCGAGCTGAAGGCGGCGGCCGCCGCGCACCGGGCGCCCTTCATCGCCGCGTGGCAGGCGGCGCCGAACGCCTGGAGCGACGTCACGCGCTGCCAGTTCACCGACCTCTGCACCTGGCTGCCTGACGATCTGCTGGTCAAGGCCGATCGCGTGCTGATGGGCTTCGGGCTCGAAGGCCGGGTGCCGTTCCTCGACCATCGCGTGGTCGAGTTCGGTTTGGGGCTGTCCGACGCCCTGAAGGTCGGGGGCCGCCAGGGCAAGCTATTCCTGAAGCGCTGGGCCGAGCGGCGGATCCCGCCCGAGCACCTGTGGCGGCGCAAGCGCGGCTTCTACGTACCGGTCCGCCAATGGTTGCGCGGCGAATTCCTCGATGGCCTCGCGGCACGACTGCCCGAGCATCCGGTGATCCAGCGTTGGTTCCGACCTGAGGGCGTCGCCACACTGGTGCGCGAGCAGCAGAGGGGCGGGAACACCAGCCGCGCGATCTGGGGGCTGATGCAGCTCGCGATCTGGCACCGCATCTTCATCGAGGGTCACGTGCCGAGCCGCGACGAGGATCCGCTCGAGTGGATCGCGTGAACGCCGTCACCCGTGCGAGCGCGGAGCAGGAGGGAGAATGCTTCGCTCAGTCCTCGCTGAGCCACACGTCCTGGAGTTTCTGGTTCGAGTAATGATTCGGCGGCGCCACGTAGTTCTTCACCTTCGCCCAGTGCACCACGCTCCGCGCCCACCAGATGCCCGGGATGTAGTACACGTGCCCGAGCACGATCTTCTCGATCTCGTTGATGAGCTTCTTGCGTTCTGTGGAATCCAGAGCCCTCGCCTGGCGCGTGAAGAGGTCGTCGATCCTCGGATCGGAGAATCGCCCCCAGTTGTTGCTGTCGCCCGTGGTGTACCGCTCGAGGAACTGGTCGGGGTCATCCATGAAGTTGAACGAGGGGCTGACGATCAGCTCGAAGTTGCCGGTGTCCCGGCCATCCGCGAACCAGGACGCCGACTCGAGAGGCCGGTGCTCGACCTCGATGCCGATCTTGCGCCACTCCTGGATCACGAACACGCCGAAGTCGATGTACGGGACTCGGACGTTGCGGTTTTTCAAAACCGCTTTGAATCCGTTGGGGTAACCTGCCTCGGCCAGGAGGCGTTTGGCCTCGGCGCGATTCTTCTCCATGTTCTTCCCGAAGCCCGGAAACTTTTGAAGCTCGGCGTCCGACATCGCCCACTCCGTCGCAGGACGCATCAGCCCGCCGACGTCCTTGAGGCTCGCGATGGGGTAGAGCACGCGACTCGCGGTGTACCGATCGAGACCGAGCGTCAGCGCCTTACGGACGCGTTCGTCGTTGAAGGGCTTGATCGTCTGGTTCACCGCAATGCCGAAGATGCCGGTGGCCGGTGTATCTTGCACGACCACCTTGTCGCCGAGCTGCTTCCGGATCGCCTCGACCTCAGACTGCGGCATGGTGCGGAACTCGATGTACGCGCGCCCGGAGCGAATGGCCGCCGCGCGCACCGACGTCTCTGTGCTGACGAAGAACTTGTAGCCGTCGAGATACGGTCGGTCCTTGATGAAGTAGTCGGGGTTCCGCTCGCCCTCGAAAGTGGATCCGGGCGTGCGGCTCTTGAACTTGAAGGGCCCGGACCCGACGATGCTCGCCTTGAAGTAGTTCGGATCCTTGTCGAGGTACTTCTTCGGATAGATCACGTTCCACGGCGAGGCCAGATTGGCCAGGAGTGACGCCGATGGGTGCTTGAGCTTGAACACGATGGTGCTCGCATCGGGAGTCTCGATGCTCGTGATCGCGGCATAGGCGTTCCTGCGGATGCTGCGGACGCCGGCCGGCGGAAACACGATCTTTTCGTAGGTCGCCTTGACGTCCGCCGCAGTCAACGGCGAGCCGTCGTGAAATCGAATCCCCTGCCGGAGCTTGAACGTGTACGTGAGTCCATCAGCCGCGATCTTCCACTCGGTCGCCACGTCGCCGATGACCTTGGGGTAATGGTAGGGATCGATCTGGAGCAAGGTGCTGTAGCACGGCGCCACGAGCTCGAGAGTGGCGAACGTCTCCTCCTGGTGCGAATCGAGGCTTGGCGCGTCGGCGGCGATCGCGGCGAGCAGCACACCGCCGCGTCGTGGCGTCTCCGCCGCGCGCGCAGGAGGAGCCGGCGCGACGAGAACAGCGATCGAGACCACGGCCGTGAAGACGACGAGTGTGCGATGACTCCTCATGATGTCAGTCCTCGCCGAGCCAGACGTCCTGAAGCTTCTGGTTCGAAAAATGGTGGGGCGGCGCGACGTAGTTCTTCACCTTCGCCCAGCGCACGATGGTGCGCGCCCACCAGAGTCCCGGGATGTAGTACGCATTCTCGAGCACGATCTTCTCGATCTCGTTGACGAGCCGCTTGCGCTCGGACGGGTCGAGGGTTCTCGTCTGCCGGACGAAGAGATCGTCGATCCTGGGATCGGAGAACCGTCCCCAGTTACTCGAGTCGTCCGTGGTGTAGCGATCGAGGAACAGGTCGGGATGGTCCATGTAGTTGAAGGTTCAGCGCCCCCGCCGGGCGCCACGATCGCGCCTCCGGCGGCCGAAGTCAAGCGCCGCGCGAATGCAAAGGGCGCCGACTCTCGTCCGCGCGGAAGATCGGTGAAGGGGAGACTGTGCCGTAAATCAGCCGGGCGAGCAATTGCGCTACGAATGCCATGTCGACATATGGGCCCTGTGGGTATGCCCATACGCCCCTGCCTTGAAAACCCGATCATAGAAATCGAGATCGAGATCAGGCCGCCCTCCACCCGGGCGCTGGCCTCCCGGCTCCGCGTGGCGCGCGCCTCGGTGGTGTCGGCCTACGAGCAGTTGCTAGCCGAAGGCTACCTGGCCGGCAAGGTTGGCTCCGGCACGTACATCTCTTCAGATCTTCCGGAGCCGCTCGAGCGACGCGCAGTACCTCGGACGCCGATCACGGCGCGGCGGCCGCATGTGCCGCCGCCGGCGACGCGGCTGGAGCGGCTCGCTCAGGCGACGGGCGAGAGTGAAACGCGGCCGTTCGCGATGGGCCGCTGTCGCGGCGATGCGCGCACGTCGAGACCTGGCGCCGGCTCAGCCAGCGCGCCCTGCGCGCGCTAGGCCCGGCCCACCTCGGCTACTCGGACGCGCGCGGCTTGCCGGAACTCCGCCGGACGCTCAGCGACTACCTGCAGGTGGCGCGCGCGGTCCGTTGCGAGCCCGACCAGATCGTGATCACGGCCGGAACGCAGCAGGCAGTTGACCTGGCCATCCGCGTCCTCCTCGAGCCTGGGGACGAGGCCTGGGTGGAGGATCCTGGCTACCCGATGACACGGGCGGCGCTTCTCGCCGCGGACGTGCGGGCCCGCGCGGTGCCCGTGGACGGCCAGGGCCTCGACGTGACCGCAGGCCGCCGAGCTGCACCAAAGGCGAGGGTTGCGTTCGTAACGCCGTCGAACCAGTACCCGCTCGGGATGGTGCTGTCGATGCCGCGACGTCTCGAGCTGTTAGCGTGGGCGCGCGCGGCCGGCGCGTGGATCGTCGAGGATGACTTCGACAGCGAATTCCGCTACGCGGGCCGGCCGCTGGCGTCGCTGCAGGGGCTGGATGACGGCGAGCGCGTCATCTATACCGGGACGTTCAACAAGGTGCTCTTTCCCGGCCTGCGCATCGGCTTCGCAGTGGTGCCCCGCCCGCTGCTACGCGCGTTCGTCACCGCCCGCTACCTGGCTGACCGCCATCCGCCCAGCCTGACCCAGGCGGTCCCCGCCGAGTTCATGAGCCAGGGCCACTTCACCGCGCACCTACGCAGGATGCGCCAGCTCTACCGCGACCAGCGCGACAGGCTGGCCCTGGAGTTGGAGCGCCGGGCCGACGCAGACGTCGCGCTCGACGTGCCCGACCACGGCATGCACATCGTCGCCTACCTGCGCCATGGCCGTCCGGACGTGGCGGTCGAGCGGGCCGCCGCCACGCGCGACGTTGTCGTACGGGCGATCAGCCCCCTCTACACGGTAGCGCCGCCACGCTCGGGCCTCCTGTTGGGGTTTACCGGGTTCGCCCCGGACACCATTGCGCCCGCCGTCGCGCGCCTGGCGGCGAGCTTCGGCGACATCGGGCGGCGCGGCGAGGTACGTCTGGCGTCTCGCGCCCGGCGATCGGTCAAGGCTGAGCCCTGAACGACAGGGCGCTTGTCAGTGGTCTGCTCGGATCCTCGAGAAGTGGATCTTTCGACCGAGGCAACACGACACTATATTCGGCTGTATGGGGAGGCAATATCGCTACGTAACGGTCGATGTGTTTACCGATCGCGCGTTCACTGGAAATCCTCTTGCGGTCATCACGAACGCGACCGGCCTGACGCCGGAAGAAATGCAGGCGATCGCGAGCGAGTTCAATTACTCCGAATCGACGTTCGTGCTTCCGCCCGAGGATCCGGCCCACACCGCACGTGTGCGGATCTTTACCCGCCGGAACGAGATCCAGTTTGCGGGACATCCGAACATAGGGACCGCCTTCGCGATCGCGCACGCGGCTGAGAACAGTGGAGCCGCCGTCTGGCCGACGCTTTTTTTCGAGGAGGGTGTCGGTCTGGTCCCCGTAGATGTGTTACGGGAGACCGACGGTCGCGTAATCGGCGCAACGCTCACGGCTCCGCAACCGCTCATCATCGGCAGGATGATCCCTGCGGCGGTTGTGGCGAGGTGCGTCGGACTCGAGCCCACCGCTGTGCGAACATCCACCCATGAGCCCGTCACCGCATCGATCGGGTTGCCGTTCGTCATCGCAGAAGTTGCACGCGACATGATCGGAGCGGCACAGCCGGACGCGACGGCATTCGCCGACGCCGCCCGACGCTTTCCGTTCGAGACCGGCCGCTTCTCCATCCATCTTTATGCCCGAACAGGCGGCGAGAGAGGAGAAGCAGAGTTCCAGGCGCGAATGTTCTCCCCCTTCGGGGGAACGGTGGAGGATCCCGCCACTGGCAGTGCCAACGGCGCGCTCGTTGCTCTCCTAGCGAGCCTCGATCCGGCGGCGAACGCTCTTCTCTCCTTCAACGTTCTGCAGGGAGTCGAAATGGGACGACCCAGCGTACTCGCGGTGAGCGCCGAGAAACGAGGCGGCGCGATCGTCCGGGTGCGGGTCGGTGGGCGGTGCGCTCCAGTGATGGCAGGAACTCTTGTCGTCTGAACACCAGACATTCGAGAGGATACCCGCCCTGATGCCTCGTGATACTGGGCATCAGTTCGTCTTGTACGGGGACACGTGCTCCGGCGTTTCGGGTGGGCTCCACGAGCGGACCTTTGCCGCCGTCAACGCGGTTGTCCGGCGGCTGTTCCCGCCGCCGAATTTCATTGTCTTTACCGGCGATGAAGTTGTCGGCCTGACTGCTGATCCCGAACAACTGAGGGCGCAGTGGCAACATTGGCTAGCCTATGAGATGGGCTGGCTAGACGGGCAGATGACTCCGCTCTGGCATGCCACGGGCAATCACACCACCTACAACGAGATGAGCGAAGCGATTTTCCGTGACGTCCTCAGCATGCCTCGCAACGGTCCGCCCGGACAGGAAGGCCTCTCCTACTGGGTCCGCCGCGGCGACCTCCTTGTGATTTTTGTGCATACCGGTTGGTCCGGTCTGGGAGGTGAAGGCCACGTCGAGACTGAATGGCTACAGGGAGTGCTGACTCAGCACGCGGCCGCGCGACATAAGCTAGTCGTCGGCCATCATCCCGTTTATCCCATCAACGGCTTCTCCGGCCCCTATCAACGAGAGATTGGGCCGGAACACGCCGCGACGTTCTGGGCAATCCTGGTCGACGCTGGTGTACTTGCTTACATCTGCGGTCACATCCTCGCCTTCGACGTGCAGGTCCACCGTGGTGTGCTTCAGATTTGCACGGCGGGAGCCGGTACGGCGCATCGAATGCCGGACGACGTCGAGTATCTGCATTGCGTCCAGGCTGTACTCGATAGTGAGGGCCTCCGTTATCAGGTTTTGGATGCGACCGGTCTCGTTCGCGAGCGACTTGAGTGGCCCATTCGTAGTCTTCCTGTCGAACGGTGGCGCGAGTTGCCCGCCGGTGAAAGCGGGGCTTTGCTAACGGGCAGGTTGGGTCCGGGCCGCTTTGTCGTGTTCCGCTTCACGGGCGAAGCTGCGGCGGAGGATACCAGCATCGCGCAGACACTGCTCTCGGCGTTTTCTCCTGGCGTCCTGGCGCCATTGTGGATCGGCGTTCATGGGCCCAGACAAACATTGACGGCGATCATTGGAGGACAACCGGGGCGAAGTCCGCACTATTGGCACGGGCCGGAGTTCGAGCCTGGTGCCCGCTTCGATCTCTATCTCCTTGCTTATGCCGACATGGGGCCCGGTGGCATCCTGTACCGCTTCGGCGATAGTGATCATTGGTCTTCTTTAGTTGCTGCATCGGCAACAGGGCCGGAGCGGCTGGATTGGCCCGACCGGTGGAGCGTTGGTCACGCTCAGGGCGGCCCCACTGATCGCCGATTTCTTGGGCCCGCTCTCACAGCCTCCGTCGCAATCTGCTGACGCGTCCAGTGGGTGCGCTTGCCTCCGCCAACTCCTCAAGAGTCCCGCGGCCGCTGATTTTCTGGTGCGCCTGGCAGGAGTCGAACACTACGACCCTCGGATTAGAAGTTCTCCGCGCAGTTGGCCAGCAACAGATTTACTTTCGCGTACTTCGCTCCTCAGGAGCAGCTCAGTATCGGTGCGTCCGAGAGCGACAGATTGCGCGTGGCTGCGATGGCTTGGTGACACTCTCAGTGACAGGGCTCTGGTAAGCCGACTGACCCCACATCATCTCGAAACGTGCGCTCACTCCACGACGCGGCGCCGCGCAACCGCGTCTTGACATTGGGTACGGCGCGGGCGCATACCCACCGAGGGAGGACACACCATGACGTCACCGTACAGCCGCCGCGACCTGTTGAAGGGAACCGCTGCCATCGCCGCCGCTGCCGCGGTCGGCTATGCCGCGCCGCCCCACCCGGCTCACGCCCAGGCCGGCCGTGGCGCCCGCATCGACGGTCTGCTGAAGCAGGCGGTGGATACGAAGGAAGTGCCCGGCGTCGTCGCGATGGCGGCAACCGACAAGGGCGTGCTGTACGAGGGCGCCTTCGGTCTGCGCGCGCTCGACGGCACAGCAGCCATGACGCCAGACACCGTCTTCCGCATCGCGTCGATGACGAAGGCCATCGCCACCGTCGCGGCCATGCAGCTCGTCGAGCAGGGCAAGCTTTCCTTCGAGGGCCCCGTGCCCAACATCGACCCCACGCTCGGCTCGCCCACGGTTCTCGAAGGCTTCGACGCCGCCGGCGCGCCGAAGGTGCGCCCCGCGAAGGGGCCGATCACACTGCGCCAGCTGCTGACCCATACCGCCGGGTTCAGCTACGACATCTGGGACCCGGACACCGGGCGCTACATCAAGGCCACGGGGATGCCGGGCCGGGCCACCGGCAAGGTGGCGTCGCTTCGCCAGCCGCTGGTGTTCGATCCGGGCGCCCGCTGGCTGTACGGGATCAACATCGAGTGGACGGGCCGCCTCATCGAGGCGACGAGCGGCCAGACGCTCGAGGACTATTTCCGCGAGCGGATTTTCGGTCCGCTCGGCATGAAGGACAGCGGCTACGTCACGAGCCAGGAACAGCGTGCGCGCCAGGCGCGGCTGCACACGCGCCAGCCCGACGGCTCGCTCGCGGTGCAGCCGCTGGAGCCGGTGCCGGTGAAGGCCGAGTTCTGGGCTGCAGGCGGCCCGCTCTACTCGACGGCGCGCGACTACATGGTGTTCTTGCAGATGCTGCTGAACGGCGGCAGCTTGAACGGCACGCGGATCCTCAAGCCGGAGACTGTCGCGTTGATGAACCAGAACCACACGGGCAACATCCCGTGCGGCGTGCTCAAGACTGCGATGCCCGCCCTGTCGAACGACGTCAACTTCTTCCCCGGCGCGGACATTCGCTGGGGCCTCGGCTACATGATGAATTTACAATCCGGGCCCAACGGTCGCAGCGCCGGCACGTTCAGCTGGGGCGGCCTCTTCAACACGTACTACTGGCTCGATCCGGCGAAGAAGGTCACCGGCCTGATCATGACTCAGATCCTGCCGTTCGCCGACGCGAAGGCCGTGAAGCTCTACGGCCAGCTCGAGGCGGGCGTCTATGACGCGATGAAGTCGGCGTGACGCGCCGCGGGCGCCCCGCTCGCTGCGGAGCCGGGGCGCTCGCCGTCTCCCGCATCAGGACCTTGGCGACCATCCGCTTCTAGATCATCTGCGCGATCGCGTCCACACCGGCGCTCCACGCGATGAAGGTGACTCGCACTAGACGGAATCCGTGCACCGGCAGCACACGATCGTTAGCCAGGATCTTCGCGAGGCCGTCACAAAACTCGCCGCAGTAACGCGGCGAACGGTGACGGTTCCGTGGTTAACGGCAACAGTCCCCGACCTCCCGGTGTGGAAGTATCTCGTTTGTTGGTGCGCCTGGCAGGAGTCGAACCTGCGACCCTCGGATTAGAAGTTCTTGCCGCGGATCGCCCGGTCCTCCTCTGTTTCCAACGAGTTACGTTTGGATCGCGCCATCTACCGGGGTGCATTGAGTCGCGACGCGTTGCGCGCCGGCGCGGCCGGTGAGTGACACTCTTGGTGACAGTGAAAGTTGGGAGCCGGTCGGCGGCGGGCGCCCTCACGTTCAAGCGCTCCGTCGGCAATGGCGGCGGTCGGTGCGTCGACCGCGCTTCGCCCATCGCCGTGGGATACTATCCTCGGCGAGCAGAAGAGGCTTACGGGCGTGGTTGGGCCTCGAAGGCATAACTTGGGCGAGGTGAAGATGAGCACCGAGCTGGTCGTGATGGTCGAAGAAGCGCCGGAAGGGGGCTACACCGCACGCGCTCTTGGTGCCTCGATCTTCACCGAGGCGGACAGCCTCGATCAGCTCCGCGCGCAGGTAAGAGATGCCGTACGCTGTCACTTCGACGAGAGCGACCGTCCGAAGATCATCCGTCTGCATTTCGTGAAGGAAGAGTTGCTCCCCGCGTGAGGCTTCCTCGCGATGTTTCCGGCGAGGATCTCGCTCGGGCGTTGCAGGCGTTCGGTTACCGTGTCACCCGCCAGACCGGAAGCCACCTGAGGATGACCACGCTCGACCGGGGCGAACACCACATCACGATCCCGCGACATCCCTCGCTCCGAGTCGGCACCCTGGCCGCGGTCCTCGCAAGCGTCGCCGAGCACTTCCAGCTGCCGAAAGACGACGTCGCCTTGCGGCTCTTCGGCCCGGCGTGACTCGCGGGCGTGAGTGGTGCGCCTGGCAGGAGTCGAACCTGCGACCCTCGGATTAGAAGTCCGATGCTCTATCCTACTGAGCTACAGGCGCGTCCTTTTAAACTAATACGTTTCGGTCCAGATCAAGACATCGAAAGAACTGGCGTCCACGCAATTCATTGAGCGGGGTAATGATTGTCGTACCAGACCCAGGGGCCGTCGGGCCCGAGCCCGTTCAAGGTTTGACCAGAAGCTGAGGCCGCTTCGTCGCGATCCGTGTCGTCATGTGCTCCCGGAGCTTGTCCGTCATGACCGCCTCCGGCGGTGATTTCCCATAGCCGCCGAGCGCCGCGATCTGCTCCTCCGAGAAATCGGGAGCCACGTTGTGCAAGCATTCATGGAAGACGAGGCCGGCAGTCTTCTGTGCGGATTGCGTAGTGGCTGTCAGCTTGCCCCTGCTCATCACGGACACGTCCTTGTAGAATTCGGAGCCGACGAGCTTGCCGCGCTTGCTCGTATGGCCGGCGATGCCGGGCCTGAGGGTCGGCGGCCGCTCCATGTACTTGACGATGACCGACGCGCCCACATCTCGCACATGATGCAGTCGTATCGTGTCAGATTCGGATTGAGCGCCCCAGCCGACGAAGACCGAGTCGCTCGACGCGTCAAAGGCTTCGTCAAGTATCGCCTGCAGCTGGACCTCGATCTCTCCTCGCCTGTCGCTGGAAACCCCGGCGTGATTGATCATCTTGAGGTTGTACTCCGTCATGCGCACCTCCTCCTGATCTGTGGCGAACCGTCGCCATAGCGTCCATCGCGGACCGGGCAATCTCCGAATATTCGCCGGGCGATGAAAGCGCAACCACCTCGCGTCCGTGAATCGACGACACTTACGGTGGACGGATCACGAAGCGGGGCGCCGCGGAGCTGCAGGCGATGCTCTGCGAAGCAGCGCACCAAACGAGCCGCCCCGATCACCCCCTCCCTCCAGCCGTACTTCGCCCCGAGAACCTAGGAACTTCAAAAGCCCTTTCGCGGCCGCCAACCCGTGCCTCCTGGCCCCCACCGCGCGCCACGATCGCGCCCCCGGCGGCCAAAGTCAAGCGCCTCTGGGAGGGCGAGCGAGGGGCGATGACCCTCGACGGCGCTCTGGAGAAGACGCCGGGCACGGCAAGAGCCAGAACGAAGCCGGGAGGCAGACGAACGCGCACCCGTCTTTCAGGGGACGAGGACGACCTTGCCGACGTTCTTGCGATCCTGGATGTACGCGTGGGCGGCCGGTGCATCGGCGAAGCTAAAGGCACGATCGACATGCGGGCGGACCTTGCCTTCGCCGTACCACGTGAGGATCTGATCGAGCCATCCCGCGAGCATCTCTAGCTGGTCCCACATATGGCCCAGGTTGACGCCCAGCACGCCCTTGTTGGTGCTCATCAGCGAGAGCGGATTTACCTGAAGCCACGGGATCGTGGCCAGGGTCCTGAGCGTGGTGAGAATCGAGCGCTCCCGTCCCGCGCTGAGTGCTGACAACCCGAAGCAGACCAGCCGTCCGGTTGGAGCGAGCAGGCGCAGACCCTTAGTCCAGGAGTTACCTCCGATGGGGTCGAGGATCACGTGTACGCCACGGCCCCCGGTGAGCCCTCTGACCTCGGTCTCGTAATTCTTGATCTGGTAGTCGATCGGATGGTCGAGCCCCCGGGAGCGGACGAACTCATGCTTGCTCGCCGAGGCGGTGCCGTAGGTTTCGGCCCCCGCGATCCTGCAAAGATCGATTGCGGCGAGGCCGACACCACCCGCCGCTTGATGGATTAGAATCCGATCACCACGCTTGATGCCCGCCATGCCAAAGAGCATCTGGTAGGCAGTCAGGTAGTTCACTGGAATCGCGGCCGCCGCCTGGGCCGCGAGTCCCGGCGGACGGGCGACGGCGAGCGCCTCGGGTACGACGACCGTGTCGGAGTAACCACCGAAGCGCGTCAGCGCAAGCACTGCTTCGCCGACCCGCGAGCCTGTCACCCCTGACCCGACGGCATCGATCGTTCCCGCCACCTCGTACCCGACGACGCACGGGATCTTCGGCGCATCGGGATACAGCCCCTGACGCGCCATGACGTCGGCGAAGTTGATGCCGCTCGCCTCGACGCGGATCCGCACCTCTTTCGGTCCAGGGCTCGGGTCCGGCGCCTCGCGCACGGCGAGTGTTTCGGGTGGCCCGATCTTCGTGATCCATACCTGGCGCATGGCAACGTACCTCTTCCTTCTCCCCTCAGGAGAGACGGCCGGCGTGAGGGGTGGTTCCGTATTGCGGCGTGAGCGACAGGGCGAGGAACCGCAAGCTCACAGAACCACGTTAGATCGGCTCACGGCCCCAGTCTAGGATGCCGGGCGGTCGCCAGCTCTTGCTCATACGCCGCGATTCGGAGCGCTGTGATCTACGAGAGAAACGTGCCGGGTCCGAAGAACGGTATCAGCCCGCGCTCTAAAAGCGCCCGGGCTTCGGCGAAAGTCCGCTTGCCTTTCGCCCTCTTGAAGTCCACGTGTTCACCAGCGTAGTCCCCGTGGGGCTAGGCGGTGTTCGCGAGAACGCGCTCAAAGATTTCCCGGCACCCGGGGGACATGTCGAGCAGCTCACAGCCCCACACGTTCCCCACCGTGGCCTCCGGCCCTTGCCAGGCCACTCGCCCGAGCGCTTCGATCGGCCGCGCCAGCCCTGGCTGACGGAAGGTGACCCACAGACTTTCGGGACTGTCGTTGAACGGGTGTTCCGAGGCGAACCCGACACCCCTGGCGGACATGTTGCGCGGCAGCCCCTGGAACAGGACCGTGCCATCTGGACTTTGCACCTCCACCGTCACGTCCGGACGGAGCGTCCGTAATGCCCGGCGACGTTCCCCGTGGGTCCGCAGCGCGGCAAGCTCGGCCTCCAGGGCCGTACGCTGGGCTCGTTCGACACTGAGCTCATGCTGACGGTCATCGGCCACTCGACGCGCCTCCTCCATGTCCCCCTGGGCCTGGGCAAGCTGTGCCCCCAGGTACTCGGTCCCCTGGAGCAGTCCCTCCTGGGCTACGTCGCGCTCACGCTCAGCCTCGTGAAGCCGCGCCGTCACCTCACGGTGGCCGGCTTCCAACTGATCATCGGCCTCCCGGAGGACCTGCAGCTCCTCTTCGAGACGCGCGACGGACGCCTTGGCCTCTCCCAGATACCACTCACTTTGCTCCCACTGCGTTTGGGTCCGTTCGGCAGTCTGTTTCCACTCCTCGACTTGGTGACTCAAGTCCTTCGCCAAGGCTGGCAGGTCCACTCGGATCGTCAGAAGGTCCCCATCGGTCGCCACATGAACGTTGGTCATCGCACAACTCCTCTCTCTTGGGGTGGGGGGGGGCGTGCCTGAGCCGACACGCGGAGGATGCACTCGGGAGTCCGAGGAATAGAAAGGGGCTCGATCCGAGGCGTGTTCGCTCCCCTGGCTTCGCAAGGCCAGGCCGGGGGAGCGCCCCGCCCCAGGGCCGAGTGGTCGGCACCCTAAGGGCTTCGGGTCGGCCATCGTAACGCGGCTCCGCGGAGTCTGAATCGTCACAACAGCGTAACGGGGCGGCGTCGACAAGCGGAAGAAATTTATGCAGTCGACGCCGCGGCCGATCCCGGGCCCGGAGCGCGAAACTGGTCCCGGGTCTACCGCTGGCCCGTTTGATGGCGGCGATCAATGACCGGGATGTGCGGCTGGATGCCTCGCCCGAGGAGCCAGTCGAGAAGGCCATGCTCGGCTACTAGAGAGCCGGGCTCCCGACCATCTCCATTCAGAGCGGGAGGTCCAAGGCGGCGCGCGCAAGGTCGAGCAGCTCTTCGTGGAGAGCAGAAGTGCATCGGGTCATTTCTTGATCTGGTCGAATACCCGAATATCGAGATTCGTGTCCCAGGAAAGAGTCCATCCGTCATCCGTCGAATCTGGTGCTGTATTGTACGTTCCTCTGCTCTTCAGTCGCAGACGACTTCGATCGAAATGGTAGTCAGAGAAATATTTCGTCAATTCATCACGACTCGATGCGACCGTCCTCACAACTGTCGTGCCTGGAATCACATAGGTTAAATTTGCCTGCCAAATCTGATCTCGTTCATCCAGGAATAAAACAAGCGCCGCATAGCCGCCCCTGCTCACTTCGCGGTTGTCGTGCTTCAGTAGCTTAGCCTGGGCTTCCTCTACGATCGGCTGAGTGAAGAACTGAATCTTCAATGCGTTCGTCTTGCCCGCAAAGAATTCGTTCGTGTACGTGACGAATGCGCTCCTGGTCTCCAACCTGCTCTTACCGAGTTTAAGTACCATCGATTTCTGAACAGCCAAATCAAATGACGCTTTTGTTTGGAAGTCTTGGGCGCCGTGAAGGGTCGGCTCCGCATGAATATCCGTGGGAAAGGCGCAGAGAAACAGGACCACGATCATACCAATCCGAACACGCATGAGAGGGGTTCCTCTTTCGCTTAGCGTTCCTTGACAAGGAGCTGGACGCGACGGTTCTTTGCCCGGCACGCCTCCGTCGTCTCCGTACACACTGGGCGGTCCGCGCCGTATGACGCAATCGTGATGCGAGCGGCCTCCACACCTTTTGCCATCAGGTACATCATGACGAACCTCGCTCGCTTCTCGCCGATGCTCAGGTTCTGCTCCCTGGTGCCGCTGCCATCCGTGTACCCCTCAATCCGAAGACGCCGGGTGGGGTTCTCCTTGAGCCAGCCAACTGCACCGTCGAGAATCCGGGTGTCGGCCCACAGGGCATCGGACCGTCCAGGCCCAAAGTGGACGTCTCTGAGAGTCTCATGCGTTCTGAACCCGTTGGTCTGCGCGAGCGGCAACCTCAGAGCTCTGGAGGCCGGCGGCGTCGGAGCCGATGCGGAGCCCTCCGGAGTTGGTGGTGGCGACGCCGGAGCCGACCACGCCGGTGTGGAAGCTGAGGGAGTCGGAGGGCAACCCGCGCACCCGGCGACAGCGACGACGAACAGCATGAGTCCGAGCGCACGTCGGTAGGGATTATCCGTACGCATATCAGAGAACGGCAGCACGATGGGTGCCAGTCGCGGAAACTGGCAGTGCGTCAACGACTTAGGGGTGCTCGTCCCTAACCCCTGTGCACCAGGGTGACAGACCGCCGCGGACGCGTGACTCTAAAGTGTCACCCCGGTCCGGGCGGACGGTCGGAGCCCCGGCCGAAGAGCCTCGGGGTGCCGGGGGAAGGCCGACCCACCGGCAAAACCGGCGCGCCGGCCTCCGTCGGGCGTGACCCCGCGTTTCAGCCGGTCTGGTTGTGCCGGGTCGCCACCCGGTCGCTGCGCGCACCGAGCCAGGGCACCGAGACGACCGGCCGGCAGTGCAGGCCCTCGACGCCGTGCTCGTGGCTCTCGGTGCTGGGGAGCAAGCGGTTGGCCAGACCGAGCGCGTCGGAGGTCAATCCCGGAAACAGCCCGTGGAGCTTGTCAGCGACCTTCGCCGGAAGCGACAGGACGACGTGCGAGTTCCCGTACCGCACGGCCCTCAAGATCCGCCGCGCCGCGCGCTCCACGTCCATCGACAGGAGAGGGAAATTATCCGCGAGATTGAACCAGGTGTACTCGGCGTCGTGCCGCCCCTTGAACGTCGCGTGCCGCGGGCTTCCGGTGCGCATCAATCCCGGGCAGACCGTGGTCACGACGATGCCCGACGCCCGGAGCTCCGCACGGAGTCCCTCGGAAAGCCCGACGAGGGCGAACTTGCTCGAGCTATACGGCAAGAGATGCGGGACACTCAACTTGCCGCCGATGGACGCGATGTTGACGATGCGACCTTCACCTCTGGACCGCATGTGGGGCAGCACCGCGAGAATGGCGTTGAGCGGACCCCAGAAGTTCGTGGCCATATCGCGCTCGAAGTCGACGGCGGTCATGGCTCCGACCGGTCCGACCTCGACCATGCCGGCGTTGTTGATCAGTACGTCGATGTGACCGAACCCGGCTTGTACGGAGCGAATCAGCTCCGCCACTTGGTGGCGATCGGTCACGTCGCAGGTCGTCGCGAGGACGGCCGCGCCCATCTGCGAAAGGTTTTCGCGCGCGCGGGCGAGCGTGTCGGCGTCACGGCCGCAGATCGCGACCCGTGCCCCTGCGCGCCCGGCTTGTCGCGCGAGCTCCAGCCCGAGGCCGCGCGTGCCGCCGGTGATCAGGACCGCGCGGCCTCGGAGGTCGAAGCGTGTGAGCCACCGGCCGAGCGCACGGCCGCCTGCGGCGGCGGCTGCACCGGCAAACACCCATGTCCTCGGGTCGGTCGCGATCCGCAGCAGCGGAATCGCGCTGCCGCGGCTACCCCACTTCGACGGCATCAGGTGATTCATGGTCGCTATGGTCTTGCTCTTCATGCTGCTCCTCCTCTCGGGGGTGTCGGCGCCGGTGGAATCGGGGCCCGACGCCACGGCGGCGCGTGCATCGGGTGCGAGTCGCCGCGTCCTTCCGCAAGGGATGTGCAAACCCGCAGGCAAGCAGTGTGCCGCTCAGCGAGTAATGGGCGGCCCCCCACCGCGAGTTCATCGTTGCGAAGGGCGGTCGGGCGGCGAACGGATCGTCATCTGGCATCACGCCGGGATGTCGGGCTCTCGGTTCACCTCCCGCCACGTGGCCGAACCGCAAGCGCGACGCGTGATTGCATCACGCGCTGGCGCGACGCCGCTCGAGCTCACGTCAATCGGAGGGAGGTCACGAGAGGATGCCCCAAGAGGCCGATGGCCAAGCCTGACGCGCGCCCGCCAGCGACGAAACTTTCCCGATAGTTTTTACATATACCGGGGCAAATTACACAGTAGGGCCGACGACCCGGCAAAACGACGCCGGGCAAGCGCGAGGTTAGCCGTCCTTATTGGGGCGCCGCGATCCTGCCCACAACGTGGACACCCGGCCCTCTGCCGGGCGTCGGTTTGAGCACCACCGTCTCGCCCTGGTTCGGCGAGATCCCGATCAGCGGCCGAACGGTCAGGGCGTGAGTCACCAGCACGAGCGTGCCCGGTCCGCGCCAAGTGGACACCATCTCCTTCAACTCGAGGAGCCGTACAGTGGCATTCGGATTCATGTCCGGCACAAGGGCCCACGAACTATCAACCGTGCCGACAGCCATCAAGTGGGCCGTTTCCATGCAGCGGCACCAGGGCGAGGATCGGATCTGGTCCACGCGCACGCCGTGGTTGCGGAAGGCCTCGCCAAGCGCCTTGGCCTGCTGGCGCCCTGCTTCATCCAGGTTCCGTTGCGTCTTGCAATCGTCGATCTTGAAGCCGGGCGGGTCACCGCCGTAGCCGGGCGGCGCGTTACCATGGCGAGTCAGTGCAACATGGCCGCCGTTGACGAGCGCGGCCCAGGCTTCCTTGGAATCATCGGCGGCCAGCGCCGGCGCGACGATCAGCGAAATCGCAAGCGCGAAGGAAGCGAACCGACCGAATGGGCGCACAATGCGCGATGCAGTCACGGCATCCTCCTCGTGCGGATAGCGCCGGCTATGATAGACCCTTCGCCTCTCAGCTGCCGCCTTCGCCAGCAGAATACCGACTGCCACGACCCCCGCCGCAACGCATGACAGGTGAAGAGTAGTTAGACCCACTACCCCGAGCAGCGAGTTGCTTA
>JAHFDK010000208.1 GCA_023249095.1 Candidatus Rokuibacteriota bacterium
AGTTCACGCAGAGCGTCCGGGCCTTCCTCGCCGAGCTGCAGGCGGCGATCATGCCGGCCCTCGACGAGGCGCAGCGACGGAAGGTCGCGGCGTCGGAGCGCGCGCCCGGCGACGAGACACAGCGACTGCTCGGCGTGCACGTCGCGCTGGCCAGGGAGCTGCCGGACTACTGGCAGCGCTTCGAGACGGCCCGCGCCGCCTACACCGCCGCGCGCGTCAGCTCAGGCGGCGAGCGCCGTGGATTGCTCGGCCGGCTCTTCGGCCGCGATTGACCGCCAGGCCCCCAGCGCCCAGAGATTTTCGAGATCCTCCAGCGCGCGGCGCCACCGGCCGTAGCCATCGAGCAAGGACTCGCGCGCGACCGCCAGCTTCGCATCGGTCTCGTCCAGTCTCGCCTTCAGCGTCGGGTTGGCCGCGCGGATGCTGTCGAACCCGCCTTCTGGCAACGACGTCGCAAGGCGATCGAGAAGCCCTGTCAGCTCCTGGTGCAACGCACGCTCTACCGGGTTCATCGGAGACACCTCCCTACGCGTCTAATACTAAACACATGTTGATATATCTGTCAAGACCCCAACGGTCCCCCGCGCCCATTCCCTCTCGCGCCCCCATACCTTGTCTTCGGACTACCGGGGGCGCACTATTTCCGCCACGGAGGTGAGCCGTGAACGATCTCTGGCGGCTCGACGCGACCGCCCAGGCCGAGCTCGTGCGAGAGAAGTCGGTGAGGCCCATCGAGCTGGTCGAGGCGGCGATCAAGCGCATCGAGCGCCTGAACCCGAAGCTCAACGCGGTCGTAACCCCGATGTACGATCGGGCGCGCGCCGAGGCGTCGGTGGCAGTCCCCGAGGGGCCCTTCGCCGGGGTGCCCTTCCTGCTGAAGGACCTCCTGGCTGAATACGCCGGGGTGAGGTTCACCGAGGGCTCGGCCTTCGTCGACGGTCGCTACACGCCGGACACGGACAGTGAGCTGACGCGTCGCCTGAGGCGGGCAGGACTCATCATCGTTAGAAAGACCAACACGCCCGAGTTCGGCATTCTCCCGACGACCGAGCCCCGGCTCTTCGGTCCGACGCGCAATCCCTGGAACCTCGGCCGAACGCCGGGCGGCTCGAGCGGCGGGTCGGCCGCCGCCGTGGCCGCGGGCATGGTCGCCATGGCCCACGCGAACGACGGCGGAGGCTCGATCCGCATTCCGGCTTCTTGCTGCGGGCTCTTCGGCCTCAAGCCCACGCGCGGGCGCAACCCGCTCGGCCCGCACTACGGCGACATCTTCAGTGGTTTCGCCGTCGAGCACGCGGTGACGCGCTCGGTGCGCGACAGCGCGGCGCTTCTGGACGCCACTGCCGGACCGGATCTCGGCGATCCCTACGCCGCGCCAGCGCCGGCGCGCCCGTACAGCGAAGAGGTCAACCGGCCCCCGGGATTTCTGCGCGTGGCGTTCACGACCAGCGCCGCGACCGGCGTGCCCGTACACGCCGATTGCGTGCGCGCGGTTCAGGAGGCCGCGACGCTCTGCGCGGAACTCGGTCACGACGTCACCGAGGCGACGCCCGCCCTCGAGGGCGACACGATCAGCCAGGCGTTCCTCACGGTGTGGACGGCGGGCGCGGCGTGGAGCATCGACGACTGGGCGCGCCGTACGAAACAGGCGCCGAGTCCCGAATGCTTCGAGCCACTCACCTGGGGCCTCTACGAAATGGGTACCGGCCGGCGCGCCGCCGACTATCTGCTGGCGATCCAGGACCTCCAGCGCGTCGCGCGTCAGATCGCGCAGTTCTTCGTCCAGTACGACGTCTGGCTCTCGCCGACGCTCGCCGAGCCGCCGCCCCCGCTCGGGAGCTTCGACCCGACGCCCGACAATCCCATGCAGGGGCTCCTCCGGGCGATGCAGTTCGTCCCGTTCACCCCGATCTTCAATGCGACAGGCCAGCCCGCGATGTCGGTCCCGCTCCTTTGGAATCAGGAGAACGTGCCGGTCGGTGTCCAGTTCGCGGGGCGATTCGGTGACGAGGCGACGCTTTTGCGGCTTGCCGCGCAGCTCGAGCAGGCGCGCCCCTGGGCCGGCCGATGGCCGGCGCTCTAAAACGGGGCGCCCCCTCGCCTGTCTCGGCCCTCTCGACACCCTCTCAGAAAGGGCACACATGACTGCCGTCGCTGACCTGGACACGCCCGTCGTCACCGTCGATCTCGAGATCATGCGAGACAATATCCGCCGCGTGCAGGCCCATCTCTCGCGACATGGAATCGGTAACCGGCCGCACATCAAGACGCACAAGGCGGCGGTCGAGGTGGTCTGGCGGCCCTCGCGGGGAGGGACGCGATGAAGCAGAAGACGGCGGACAACGATCGAGGGCGGCGGGCGGACACGCTCATCGCGCGGATGAAGAAAGCCCGCGGATACATCTACCCCGAGTGGGAGTTCGCGGCGCGGCAAGATCCGGAGTTCGTCGAGGCCTACAACAAGATTTACGAGCTCGGTCTCAGCGAGGGCCAGCACGTCTCGGCCAAGGTGCGGGAATTCGTCGCCATCGCGCTCCTCGCGTTCCGTGGCGCCGAGAAGGCCGCCCTCGTGGCACACATGCAACGGGCGATCCGCTTCGGCGCGACGCGAGAGGAGTTGTTCGAGGTGCTCGAGACGTGCATGGTGCCCGGCGGCGCCCCCACGTTTCATCGGGGACTGAGCGCGCTCCTGGAAATCGACGCCAAGTAGCCATCGGAGGATGACCAGGGGCGTCGCCTCGACGTCAGGACAGCTCGTACGCGCTGACGACGAGGACGGCGCTCGCGATCATCAGGGCCACGGAGAAGCTGCCGCTGGCGGCAACGACGTAGCTCACGATCACCGGGCCGACGATCTGTCCGAGCGCGAAGGCCGATGTCAGCGCGGCCATGAGCCCCGTCGCGTGCGCGCCGGCTACGTCGCGCGCTTCCTGCATACCGACCATCGTGATCACCATGAAGGTGCCGCCGACGAAGAGCGCGGCGATCATGATCGCGGCGATGCCGGACCAGACGACCGGCAGCGCGACGCCGAACGCCATGAGGAGGTGGCTCGCGATCCACAGCCGGCGGTTGCTGACGACGCTTCGCAGCATCGCCGTCGCCAGCGTGGATCCCATCGCCGCCGCCCCGAACACCGGCCAGGACCAGCCGAAAACGGCGGGGTCCTGGATGACCTGCTTCGCCATCACCGGAAGAAACGTCGCCGGAATGATGTACCCGAAGCCGAACGCGCCGTAGCAGAGGACGAGTCGGAGCGCCTCGCGATCCCACGCGATCGCGCGCCTCGCCGCCCGCCCGGCGTTCGTCGGCGGCGCGTCATCGCCCGCTCCGAACACCGGCCAGATCCCGGCCGACAGAACGACCGAGAGAACGCCGAGCACGATCCAGGCGCGCGCGGAGCCCGCGTGAACGTGCATGAGCGCGAGACAGAGCGCGCCGGCGAGGACGATGCCCGCACCGACACCCGCGAACACCGTGCTGTTCAGCGCGGGGCGACGCAGCGACGCGAGCCTCTCCAGGCACCACGCCGACACGTAGATCAGCACCCACGCGCTCGCCCCGCCGGCGACCGCGCGCAGGAGGAGCCAGCCGGCGAAGCGATGCTCGAGACCCATCGCGAGCGTCGCGAGGCCGATCGTGACGAGTCCCGCGCGGATCGCGGTGGTCGCGCGGATCCGCCGCCAGATGACGGACAGGGCGCCCAGCAAGTAGCCGAGGTAGTTCGACGACGCGAGCCAGCCGCCCGTCGCGATCGAGACTCCGGCGTCCTCCTGCATCATCGGCAGGATCGGCGTGAAGGCGAAGCGGCCGATGCCCATCGCCACCGCGAGCGCGACGAGGCCCGCCAGGGCGACGGCGGCCGCGGAACGGCGCGGTGGTGTCCGCGTCATCAGGAGCGGGCGCGGCGGGGGGGCTCCGCGAACAGCTCCGAGGGCCAGAGCCGGCGCGCGGGGGCGTCGGCCCTCAGAAAGCTGAAGCCGGCGCCGGTCGCGTAGAAGGCGTCGGTATCCGTGTCGCCGATGTGATAGTACGCCGCCGCAGGAAAGCGTCCCTTGACGTCCGCAAGCCGATGCTTCAGCACCGTGAAGTCGACGGCGATGTGGAGCCGCTCCCACAGATCTTGCTGGTAGCTGATCGGCCGATCCGAGCAGCTTCCGACAAGATAGCCGAGGCGCTTCGCCGTCCTGACCAGCGCGACGGGCACGATGCCCGGGGGCTCGCCCACCTCGAGCGTCCCATCGATGTCGAAGCTGACCAGCGTCACCCGGCTCACGAGAGCCCGGCGCCGGGCACGTCGACGCGGATCGCCTCGATGCGGCCGTCCGTCTTCTCGGCCATGGTGTCCATCGTCACCCCGTTCAGCACCAGCCACCGTCCCGTCCCTCGTTCCCGCCGCCCGTCAAGTGAGGCTCGCGCCGTCGCCGGCCAATTCCCTCTTCAGTTTCGAGGGAATGGCCGTTTACCGCGTCATGCCCGAACCATACTCTAGCCGCTCGATGAGCACGGACGCGAAGACGCCGCGTGCCGCGTCAGGCCGTGGCCGGCTGATGGCCACGCTGTTCGCGGCGCAGGGCTGCGGGAGCACTCGATCGGGATGGCCGTCGGGAGCATCATGGCGGCCGGCATCAAACGTCGACATCACCCGTTTACCTGCACGACCAAGCACGACCACGGATACCACGTGCAGACGATCGGGCTGGCGGTGTCCCTGCACCTCGGCGGGATGTACGTGACCTCGCCGCTGGCCGGCTGGCTCTGCGACCGCTTCGGGGAGGCTCTCGATGATCGGGATCGGCGCGCTCGTGCTGATCGAGGCGGTGATGCTGGCGGGGCTGGCGCCGGGCAGCGACCGCGCGCTGGTCATCCTGGGGCTGTTTTTCAACGGCGTGGGCTGGAACTTCGCGTTCGTGGCCGGCAGCGCGCTCATGACCGACGCGCTGTCGCCGGCCGAGCGCGCCTCGATCCAGGGCCTGGCCGACCTGGTCATGGGCTTGATGGGCGCGTTCGGCTCCGCCGCGGGCGGCATGATCCTGGGCGTGTGGGGCTTCACCGTCCTCAACGCGCTGGGCGCCCTGCTCGTGCTCGGGCCGCTAGCCGCGACCCTGCTCCGCCGGCCCGCGCTCGCCTCGCTCTCGACTCCGCAGACCTAGACTGGACCACGCCGACGAGGCGTCGCGGCGCCCCGCCCGATTGAGCCCTGGGGGGGCTCACCGCGCTAGACGACGCCGGCGGCGCGCAGCGTCGCGATCTCGTCGGTGCTCAGGCCCAGCAGCCCCGACAGGATCTCGTCGGTGTGGCGACCGAGCGAGGCGCCCGCGTGAGTGATGCGCCCGGGCGTCAGCGAGAGCTTGGGCACGACGCCCGGCTGGGGCAGCGCGCCGATTCCCTCGGCGGGCACGTCGACGATCATCTCGCGTGCGCGGTAGTGCGGGTCGGCGAAGATGTCGGCCATGCTCATGATCGGTGAATGCGGGATGTCGTGGCCCTTGAGCTCCGACACCGCCTTGTCGAAGGGCCGCTCCGCGAACCACTGCGTCATGAGGTCCAGGATCACTGGAATGTGCTTCGGCCGCTCCTCGGCGCTCGCGAACCGCGGATCGCGCGGGAGCTCGCGCTGTCCGATCATCGCGCAGAGCCGCTCGAAGAGATGCTGGGCCGGCGCCGTGAAGACGATCCATCTCCCGTCCTGCGTTTGAAAAGCACCACCTGGCCAGCCCGAGTGCTGAAGCCCGCCGCGCTCGCGCACGACGCGCTGCCGGCCGTAGAGCGTCGTCGTGTACTCCATGACGCGGAAGGCCGACTCGTAGAGCGCCGCGTCGATCCACTGCCCCTCGCCGGTCGCGTCGCGGTGGCGGAGCGCGGCCATGACGCCGAACGCCGTGAAGAGCCCGGTCATGTAGTCCGGGTACACCGGGGTCGGGCGCGCGGGCGGCCGATCAGCGTGACCGTTGACGTACCACGTACCCCCAAACGCCGATCCGATCGCCGCGTAGCCCGGCCCTTGATTCAAAGGGCCCGTCTGGCCGAACGCGGTGATGCGCGCCATGACCAGACGCGGGTTGATCGCGTGCAGCGCTTGCCACCCGAGGCTCCAGCGCTCGAGGACGCCGGGCCGAAAGTTCTCGAGAACGACGTCGCACCGGGGCACCAGCCGGCGAACGATGTCCTGTCCCTTCGGCGTGTGCAGGTCGAGGGTCATGAGCTTCTTGTTCCGGTTGTCGACAGCGAACCAGTACGTGCAGCCGTCCTCCGACGGGCCGAGGCGCCGGAGGTCGTCGCCCCGGCCCGGCATCTCGGTCTTGATCACTTCGGCCCCGAACTCGGCCATGAGCGCGCCGCAGAACGGGCCGGCGACCACCTGAGCGAGCTCGAGCACCCGGATTCCGTCCAGGGGTCGGCGTGACTCTGTCATGGAGCCGGAGTCTATCACTATCGCGCGCGGGCGGATCTTGCCCTACCATGGCTGCGCCGGCGTATCGCAAGGCGGCGGCCGCGGAATCTTCGAGGAGGACATACATGGCCAGCGCAGAGCCGGGTGGCCTCAAGGGTCTGGTCGACGTCGAGCGTGGGATTATCAGCCGGGAGATCTTCGTGAACGAGGAGATCTACCGGCAGGAGCTCGAGCGGGTCTTCGCGCGCGCCTGGCTCTTCGTCGGCCACGAGAGCCAGATCTCGCGGCCGGGTGACTATCTGACGTCGTGCATGGGCGAGGAGTCGGTCATCGTGTGCCGTGACCGCACGGGGCGGATCCGCGTCTTCCTCAATTCGTGTCGGCACCGCGGCATGAAGGTCTGCCGGTACGACGAGGGCAACACGGTCGAGTTCCAGTGCCCCTACCACGGCTGGAGCTACGGGACCGACGGGGCGCTGGTGGGAGTTCCGTTCGCCAAGGACGCCTACGGCGCGCAGCTCGACCGGAGCCAGTGGGGGCTCATCGAGGTCGCCCGGGTGGAGAACTACAAGGGGACGATCTGGGCCACGTGGGACGCGTCGGCCCCCACGTTCCTCGAATACGTCGGCGGCTACAAGCTCTACCTCGACCTTCTCCTCGACGCATGGGACGGGCGCGAGGGCGGAACGGAGGCGATCGGCGGGATCCACAAGTGGCTCATCCCCTGCAACTGGAAGTTCCCCGCTGAGAACTTCTCCGGAGACCGCTATCACGGCGTGAGCCACCGCTCGGTGGACATGGTCGGCATTGGACCGAGCGGAAGGGGTCGCCGCGACATGCAGGAGCGGAACGAGGCCCGGTGGCTCGACGTCTCGTTCCCGGAGCTCGGCCACTCGATGATCGCGTTTCTCAGAAAGCACGACTCGCCGCTCGCCCCGGCGTACCAGGACGCGCCGGTGGTCGCCGACTACTTCCGGCATTGCGAGGAGGAGCGACGGCGTCGTCGCGGCGAGTACTGGCGCCTCTTCGGCGGACCCGGCACGATGTTTCCCAACACGTCGCCGCTGGCACGGCAGCCACGGACGCTCGCGGTGTGGCATCCGCGCGGCCCCCACCAGACCGAGGTCTGGCGCTGGTACTTCGTCGACGCCGACGCGCCGGCGGAGGTGAAGGATTTCCTGCGCCATTACTACATCCGCTACTCGGGTCCGTCGGGGCTGACCGAGCAGGACGACATGGAGAACTGGAACTACGCCCACAAGGCGAGCCGCGGCACCGTCGCCCGGCAGTACCCGTACAACTACGAGATGGGCCTCGGCCGGGCCACGCGCGCCTTCGAGGACCACGGGCTCAAGCTCCCCGGCACGATCAGCGACGTGACGGAGGCCAACGCCAGCGAGAACAACCAGCGCGGCTTCTACGGGCGCTGGCGCCAGTTCATGGAGGCCGACAGCTGGACGGGCCTGATGGCCCCGTGAGCGCCGAGGCTCCCGCGCTCGCCCGCCTCCTGCTCCAGCAGGAGATCGAGGACTTCCTCTACGACGAGGCCGAGCTCCTGGACACGCGCCGCTTCGAGGAGTGGCTCGACCTCTTCACCGAGGACGCGCGCTACTGGATGCCGATGCGCCGCAACGTCCCGCACGACGACCGCGAGCGGGAGTTCACGCGGGAGGGCGCCGACGTGAACTGGTTCGACGAGGGCAAGGACACGCTCGGGCGGCGGGTGGCGCAACTCCGCACGGGCATCCACTGGGCGGAAGAGCCGCCCTCGCGGATCTGCCACATGGTCTCGAACGTTCAGATCCTGCGCGCGGCGCCCGCGGGGCCGACTCCCGCGGAAGTCGCCGTCAGGTGTCGGTTTCTCGTCTACCGCAATCGGGTGGAGACGGAAACCGACGTGCTGGTCGGCAAGCGCGAGGACGTGCTGCGGCGGGTGGATGGACACTGGAAGATCGCCCGGCGCAGGATCGTCCTCGACCAGAGCGTCCTGCTCGCCAAGAACCTGACCTTTTTCATTTAAGCGCAACGCGCGCCGCACGCGTGTCGGGACATCGAGGGGCGCCCCGGCTGTGCCGGGGCGTCTCCGAGCCCGGGGGGCTTGGGGGGCCCTTCGAGGCCCAGCGGCGTGGTGCAAGGTCGAGGAGCGCCACGGCTACGCCGGGGCGCTTCCGAGCGCTGGGGGGCTTGGGGGGCCCTTCGAGGCCCAGCGGCGTGGTGCAAGGTCGAGGCGCGCCACGGCTACGCCGGGGCGCTTCCGAGCGCTGGGGGGCTTGGGGGGCCCTTTGAGGCCCCCCATGGAATTAGAACGGTGGCGGCGTGCCGTCCGGCAGCGGCGTGTCGAACGCGAAGAGGACGCCGGCGATCAGGCGATACGCCCCCGCCAGGGTCACCAGCTCCATGAGCCCGTTCGTCTCGAGCTCGCGCTGAACCTCGTCCTGCAATCCCTGCGGAATCGACTCGTACGCCAGCACGTGCTGGACCACCCGCGCCGGACGCGCCAGGCGCGGCGGGAGCGCCGAGAGGTCTCCCCGTGTCCGAATCCGCTCGATGACATCGTCGGGCAGTTTCTCGGTCCGCGCGATGCGCGCGTGGGCCACCCACTCGTAGGATTGATTGACCGAGCGCGCGGTGATGAGAATGGACCATCTCGCGAATGTCGCCGGGCAGCGTCCCGCCGAAGCGGAGGTATTCGCCCAGATCGCCGACTTTCTCCGCCAGCGCCGGGTGGTGCATGAGCGAGGCGTACGGGCCGCCCCGGGGATCGGGTAGTTTGGCCATGAGCTCTCTTCCCTTGTTAACTCAAGCGTCGTCACGACCGATTCCTCGGAACTTGCTTCATGCGCTCACCAAGCGTCAGCCGAAAGCCGTCGCCCTGCTTCGTGGTCTCTCGGAGGTAAGCCTGGGTCTCCGCCCGCTCCTCTCGCCCGAGCGCCTGCGCGTGTGAGAGCCGGATGCGCCGGCCGCTCTCTTCGATGGCGAGCACGAGCACCTTGATCTCCGTCCCCACGGGGAAGGCCTTGCGGAGATCCGTGCCGCGGGCCATGCCGAGCTCGACGATCGGGATCAGCCCGGTCTGCCCGGGGCCGAGCCTGACGAAGACGCCGAATGACTCCAGCCGCTCCACCGTGCCGGTCAGCACCGCGCCGACCTCGACGCGCGACTCCATCTGCTGACCCGGCGTGGCGCCCTCCGGCGCCAGGGCGAGCGCGACGCGACGCTTTTCGGGATCGACGCTCACGATCATCACGGTGACCTCGGCGCCGCCGGCCGCGGCCTCTCGGATCGCGCCCTGTCGGCTGCGCGGGATCTCCGTGTTGTGCAGGAGCCCATCCACACCGGGTAAGAGCTCCACGAAGACTCCGAACTCCGTGGCGCGAACCGCTCGCCCGTGGACCACCTGGCGCTCGCGCAGCCGTCCGGGCACCGCCGCCCACGGATCGCCCTCGAGAGCCTTGAGGCTGAGCGAGATCCTTCCTTTCTCCTGATCGACCCTGAGCACCTTGACGGTCACCGCCTCGCCCACCCGCAGCCGATCGGCCGGCCGGCTCACGCGCGAATGCGAGAGCTCGGACAAGGGCACGAGACCCTGCACGCCGCCCAGGTCGACGAACGCGCCGAAGTCCGCCAGTGAGGTTACGGTACCGGTAAGCACCGCGCCCGGGAGGATCTTCTTCCGCGTCTCTTCGGCGGTTTCGGCCGCCCGCTCCTCGAGCAGCCGGCGGCGGGAGAGGACGAGATTGCGCCCGTTGTCGCTGTAGGTCATGACGCGGAACTCGAGGACGCGGCCGACGTACTCCTCCGCGGCCTCCACCCTGCGCACAGCCATCTGCGAGAACGGACAGAAGGCCCGCAGGCCACCGACCGTCACCTCGTAACCGCCCTTGATCACGGCCGCGACCTTGCCCTCGACCGGAATGCCGGTCTGCGCCGCGACCGCCAGGGCCTGACGGGCCTGCGCCCCCTGCCGGAGCTTGTGCGAGAGGCGCACCTCGTCCCCGGTCGACACCACGGTCGCCTCGACCTCGTCGCCGACGGCGACGCGCAGCCGTCCCTCCTCATCGGTCAGCTCGGCACGCTCGATCCAGGCCTCGCCCTTGCCACCGACGTCGACGAAGACGCTCTCGGCCCCGATATGGATCACGCGGCCCTTGACGATCTGGCCGACTTCCAGCACGGGTCTCACGGCTTCACGGGCGAACAGCGTCGCGAAATCTTCTGCGTCACTCATGATCACCACCCTAGGCGGCCGTTCTCAGGAGGTCAAGGCGCAGCGCGGAGACGCTCGTCGACGGCCGCCAGGAGGATCGTCACGGTGCCGGTCGGGTAGGATCAGATCTGGTCGATGGTCGCGGGCGAGATCGAGTCCCACCCGGCCCTGCATCGGCGAGAGCACGGCGGTGCAGCTCGGCTCCGGTCTCGGCGAGCGACCTCGCGCTTCAGCAGAAGAACGCAGGCCCCGGTCGGACAACCGACCGAGGCCTGCTTTTCGTCAGAGTATCAGGCCGACTGAACTCGCCGGCTTAATACATTTCACCGGGCGGCATCGGCGGCCCGCCAGGTTTGCCCGCTTCGGGCAGGTCGGTGATCAACGCCTCGGTCGTCAGCAAGAGCGACGCGATCGACGCCGCGTTCTGCAGCGCGACCCGTTCGACCTTGGTCGGATCGATGATCCCCGCCTGTACCATGTCGACATACTCCATGGTCTCGGCGTCGTAACCGCGGTTCGGGGCCGTCTCGCTCTTCACCTTCTCGACGATCACGCTGCCCTCGGCGCCCGCGTTCT
>JAHFDK010000209.1 GCA_023249095.1 Candidatus Rokuibacteriota bacterium
TTATGCCGACGCGGCGCCGGCGCTCGCGCACCGAGCCGAAGAGGCGCTGCGCAGCGTGAAGGTCGCGGCGCCGGAGCGGCGGATGCGCGCCTATCCGCACCAGATGAGCGGCGGCATGAAGCAACGGGTCGTGGGCGCCATCGCCGTCGCCGGGGAGCCCCGCGTGCTCATCGCCGACGAGCCCACTACCGCCCTCGACGTGACGATCCAGCTCCAGTACCTGACGCTCCTCAAGGAGATCCAGGCGCGGACCCAGCTCGCGATGCTCTTCATCACCCATGACTTCGGGATCGTCGCGCGGATGTGCGACCGGGTCGCGGTGATGTACGCCGGGCGGATCGTGGAGAGCGGGCCGACGCGCGCCCTCTTCCGTGCTCCGCGCCACCCGTACACGGAGGCGCTGATGGCCTCGGTGCCGCGGATGGAGGCGAGCGTGGAGCGGCTGCCGTCCATCGAGGGTCAGCCGCCTCCCCTTCACGACCTGCCGGCCGGCTGCCGCTTCGCGCCGCGCTGCCGTTACGTGGACGACCGCTGCCGTCGCGAATACCCGCCCACGTTGCCCGTCGGGCCTGCTCACGAGGCCGCATGCTGGAGAGCGGAGCCATCGCCGCCGAGCCGCTGATCCGCGTCGAGAATCTCACGAAGCACTTCCCCGTCACTCGCGGCCTGCTCATCGCGCGGACCACGGGCCAGGTGAAGGCGGTCGACGGCATCAGCTTCACGATTGGACCGCAGGAGACGCTCGGTCTGGTCGGCGAATCCGGCTGCGGTAAGACGACGACCTCGCGACTTCTGCTCCGGCTCGAGCGGCCCACCGCGGGGCGCGTGCTCCTCGACGGCCAGGACGTCCATGCGCTCACGGGCGCGGACCTCAGCAAGTACCACACGCGGGTCCAGGCCGTGTTCCAGGATCCCTGGTCCTCCCTGAACCCGCGGCTCAGGGTCCGGGACACGATCGCCGAGGCGCTCGTCGTGAACCGGCGCGTCTCGAAGGCCGGCAGACTGGAGCGAGTCGAGGAGGTCCTGCACCAGGTCGGCCTCCCGCTGGCCGTGGCCAGCCGTTACCCGCACGAGTTCAGCGGCGGCCAGCGACAGCGGATCGCGCTCGCGAGCGCGCTCGCCTCTGACCCGGAGCTGATCGTCCTCGACGAGCCGGTCTCGGCCCTCGACGTGTCGATCCGCGCCCAGATCATGAACCTGCTCAAGGACCTCCAGGCCAGGCAGCAGCTCAGCTACCTGCTGGTCGCCCACAACCTGGCCACGGTGCGGTACATCGCCCACCGGACCGCGGTCATGTATCTCGGCCGCATCGTGGAGCACGCCGACACCGAATCGCTCTACCGGAACCCGCTCCATCCCTACACGAAGGCGCTCTTCGCGGCGGCGCTGCCCGCCGACCCGGACGCGCCGCGGGACGACATGATTCTCAGCGGCGAGGTGCCGTCGCCGATCGATCCGCCCTCGGGGTGCCACTTCCATCCGCGCTGCCCGTTCGCCATGGAACAGTGCTCGCGGGTAGAGCCGAGCCTCAAGGCGGTCGCGGCCGGGCACCTGGTCTCTTGCCACCTCTACTGATCCAGGGGAGGTCACCAATGGCTCGTCGCATTCTCCACCCGACCGATTTCTCCGGGGCGTCGCGCGCGTCCTTCCGCAAGGCGATCGAAATGGCGAAGTCGAGTCACGCCGAGCTGCTGCTCGTGCACGTCCTCAGCCCGATCGTGCCCATGGCCGGCGAAGGGTACGTCTCGCCGAAGATGTACGACGAGATCGCGGCGTCGACCCGAGCGTGGGCGCAGAAGCAGCTCGACAACCTGCTGGCGCAGGCGAAGAAGGCGCGGGTACGCGCGAAGGGTTTTCTCCTCGAGGGCGTGTCCCACGAGCGGATCGTCCGCTTCGCCAAATCCAAGCGCGTCGATCTCATAGTGATGGGCACGCACGGGCGCACCGGGCTCGCGAAATTGTTCGTCGGCAGCGTGGCGGCACGAGTCGTCGCCGCCGCGCCGTGTCCGGTCCTGACCGTCAGGGGGAAGTAAGAGTGATCGTATCCTTCTCGCGGGAGGCCACATGAATTTGAAGCTCGCTCTGGGTCTGGTTGCGACCCTGCTCCTGGCGTCCGACGCCCACGCCCAGCCGCCGCAGAGCACTGGGGTTCCCGCCGTCGTCGCGAAGGTGAGGCCGGCGGTGGTGAACGTCGCGACGCGCCAGCTGAGCTACGACGCGTTGCTTCGCCCGGTTCCGGCCCAGGGCATCGGGTCCGGCGTCATCTTCGACGCGCGCGGCTACGTGTTGACCAACGATCACGTGGTCCAGGGCGCGCAGCAGATCCGGGTCACCCTGCCCGACGGCCGCGCGTTCCCGGGCAAATTGGTCGGGGCGGACCCGCTGACCGATCTGGCGGTGGTCAAGATCGACGGCCGCGACCTCCCGGCGGCGCGGCTCGGCGACTCCTCCAAGCTCGAGGTCGGCGAGACGGTCATCGCCATCGGCAACCCGCTCGGGCTCGAAGGAGGCCCGACGGTGACGGTGGGCGTGGTCAGCGCGGTCGCGCGGTC
The DNA here is from genome assembly GCA_023249095.1 of Candidatus Rokuibacteriota bacterium. GTDB lineage: Bacteria > Methylomirabilota > Methylomirabilia > Rokubacteriales > CSP1-6 > AR31. The sequence goes on from JAHFDK010000209.1 coordinate 2,553, forward strand.
GATCGAGGAGCCGGGCGGCGCGGGGCTCTACGATCTCGTCCAGACGGACGCGGCGATCAACCCCGGCAACTCCGGGGGCCCGCTGGTGCGGATGGCCGGCGACGTGATCGGGATCAACACCGCGATCATCCAGCAAGCGCAGGGGATCGGCTTCGCCATCTCGATCAACAGCGCCAAGCCGATCGTCCAGGAGCTGCTCGCCCACGGGCGCGTCGTCCGTCCGTTCATCGGGATCGTGCCCGTCAGCGTGACGCCCCGGATCGCCAGCGCCTATGACCTGCCGGTCGACCACGGCGTTCTGGTAGCCCGACTCGGTCCTCGTGGGCCGGCCGCGCGGGCGGGCATGCGCGCGGGCGACATCATCGTGGCGGTCGCCGGGCATCCGGTGAAGAGTCTCGGTGAGCTGCGGGTCGCGATCGGACAGCACAAGATCGGGGAAACCGTCGACCTGGCGGTGCGTCGCGAGAAAACGACGGTGACCCTCAAGGTGACGCTGGCCGAGATGCGCTGACGCGCTCAGGTGAGCAGGACCCACACGCCGATCGCGACGAAGCCGAGCCCGGCCATGATTCGCAGATGGTCTGGGGCGATCCACCGGCCGATGTGAGCGCCGACAACCACCGCCAGAGCGCTCGACGCGATGAGCGCTGCCGCGGCCGCGAGGAACACCCCGAGCTTGCCGGTCTCAGGGTTGGCCGCGAAGAGCAGCGTGGCGATCTGGGTCTTGTCGCCGAGCTCGGCGACGAGCACGTCTCAGGAAGACGGTCAAGTAGAATTTCATGCGCCCAGAATACCAAGGCACGGTCGAGGATGACGCGGTGAAGCTTCGGCGTATCGTGTTCCTGGTCGCGGCATCGTGCCTGCTGCTGGGGCTTTCGACCTCCGCGCCGGCCGCCCCGCTTCTCGTCGATGCGGCGTGGCTCCACGCCCACCTCGAGGACGCGAATCTCCGCGTTGTCGACATGGCGTCGGCGCCGATGGACTACCGAAGAGGACACATTCCCGGCGCGGTCTATCTGAGCGTCGACGACGCGCGAATCAAGGTGCCGGCGGGCGGCTTCAGGCTGCCGACGGCCGAGGAAGTCGCGCGGCTGGTCGCCGGCCTCGGGATCGGCCCCGACACGCACGTGGTGATCTACGACGACAGCGGTGGATTGCATGCCGCGCGCCTGTTCTTCACGCTCGACGTCTTCGGTCACCGCGGGGTGTCCCTTCTCGACGGCGGGATCCAGGCGTGGCGGCAGGCGAAGCGACCGGTGACGACCGAGGTCCCACACGTGGCGCGCACCGATTATCGCCCCGCCCTCCAGCCGGAGCGCGTGGCGAGCGCCGAGTGGGTGCGCGATCGGCTGAATGATCCGACGCTCGCTCTGGTGGACACGCGGACGCCCGCAGAATACGCCGGCAAGGATGTGCGCTCCAGGCGCGGCGGCCACATCCCCGGCGCGATCAACATCGACTGGGAGCAGAACCTTCGCCCGGACGGAACCTTCAAGTCGGCGGACGAGCTGCGCGCCATGTACACCGCGCAGGCGGTGACGCCCGACAAGACGGTCGTCACCTACTGCCAGACCCATCATCGCGCCGCGCACACCTATTTCGTGCTGCGCCGGCTCGGCTACCCGCGGCTCGTCGGCTACGACCGCTCGTGGAGCGAGTGGGGGAACCGCGACGACCTTCCGCTCGCACGGTAGAGCGCGCCGGCCTCCGCCGTGAGAGAGTAGCGCGGGGGAGGGGCTATGCCATACACGCCGCACGTCGAACAGCACTTCACGGGCGGCCTCGTCGTGAGGGACACCGTCATCGGCATGTCGGACGGATTGACCGTTCCATTCGCGCTGGCCGCGGGGCTCACCGGCGCCGTTGACTCGACAACGCTCGTCGTCACGGCCGGCCTGGCCGAGATCGCCGCCGGCTCGATCGCGATGGGGCTGGGCGGTTACCTCGCGGGGAAGAGCGACGTCGAGCACTACGCGAACGAGCGCGCGCGCGAGCAGCTCGAGATCGAGCAGAAGCCCGAGGTCGAGGCGATGGAGGTCATGGAGCTTCTTCAGTTTTACGGCCTCACCCCCGAACAGAGCGCTCCCGTCGTCGAGGCCCTGCGCAAGCGCCCGGAGGCGTGGCGCGACTTCATGCTCCGGTTCGAGCTGGGGCTCGAGAAGCCCGACCCCCGGCGCGCACTGAGGAGCGGTGCGGTCATTGCCGCCGCCTACGTCGCGGGCGGGCTCATCCCGCTCGGCCCCTACATGCTGCTCCCGAGCACGGCAGCTGCTCTCCCGTGGTCGATCGCCCTGACCGGCACGGCGCTGGTCGTCTTCGGCTGGATCAAAGGGCGCTTCACGGGCGCCTGGCCGCCGCGGAGCGCGCTGCAGACCGTGCTGATCGGCGGCCTCGCCGCTGCCGCCGCATTCCTCATCGCGCGCGCTATTTCGTAGGCACCGGCGTTCGCAGTCCGCGGAGCGGCCTACACCGCGATGTCCGCCGACGTGATCCGCTTGACGCCCGCGCCCAGCATGTCCGCCCACGCCTTGGCGAGCGAGCTGCCCGCGTCGATGCCGCGGCAGGCGTCCTCGATCACCAGCGCGGCGAAGCCCGCCTTGCGCGCGTCCATGGCCGACCACGCGACGCAGAAGTCGGTCGCCAGACCGACGAGGAACACCTGGGTGAGCCCGCGATCGCGCAAATAGCCCGTGAGCCCCGTCGGCGTCTTGCCGTCGGCCTCGTAGAACGCCGAGTAGGAGTCCATGTGCTTGCGATAGCCCTTGCGGATGATCAGCTCGGCGTGCGGGATCCGGAGGTCCTTGTGGAGGTCAGCGCCGGGTGTGCCCTGCACGCAGTGATCCGGCCAGAGGACCTGCGTCCCGTAGGGGAGCTGGGTCGTCTCGAAGGGCTTCTTGCCGGCGTGCGACGACGCGAATGAGATGTGGCCGGGGGTATGCCAGTCCTGCGTGAGCACGACGTGCTCGAACGCGGTGGCGAGGCGGTTGATGAGGGGGATGATCTGGTCGCCCTCCTTCACCGCCAGTGAGCCACCGGGCGTGAAACAGTTCTGCACGTCGATGACGAGGAGGACGTCTTGCGCTGTCGGCTTCATCTTCATGCCATTGCTCCCTTGAAGTCGCACTACCTGTGGGCCCGAGAATGCGGGAGGAGGCGCTCGACGAGGGCGCGCATCTCGTCGCTGTTCCATTCGCGAGCGCCCATCGCCATGCCGGCCACCTCGCCGCCCGGCCGGACGAGGAAGGTCGCCGGGAGGGCGGTGACCCTCCAGCGGTCGGACGTCTTCGCATCGGGGTCGAGGAGGATCGGAAACGTGAGCTTCAAGTTGCGCACGTAGGGCTCGAGGAGCGCTTTCGGCGCGCCGCGATCCACGGAGACGCCGACCACGACCAGCCCGCGATCGCGGTAGCGCCGCCACAGCGCCTCGAGCGAGGGCATCTCGACGGTGCAGGGCTGGCACCAGGTCGCCCAGAAGTTCAGGACGACGAGCTTGTCCCGATGGTTCGTCAGCGAAGCCCGACCGCCGTCGAGGGTGAGAAGCGTGAAGCCGGGGGCCTGCTGCCCCTCCTTCAGCTCGACGACCCCGGCCTTCTCGAACGGGTCGAGGACTTGCGTGGCGGCACCGTGGTGGCCGCCGTCCTGGCCTGGCCGGCGCACCGGCAGGACCCAGACGACGCCGCCCAGGATGACGACGGCGAGGCTGGCTCGGATCAGCGACTGTCGCCTGCTCGCCCCGAAGATCGCGTCAGACGCCCAGCTTTTCACGCGTCACCGGGCTCTCCCTGAGCTCTCGTGACGAGGCCTCGAAGACGATCGCGCCCTTTTCCATGATGTAGCCCCGGTCGCAGACGGAGAGCGCGACCCGCGCGTTCTGCTCGACCAGCAGCACGGTCACCCCGAGCCGCTTCAGCTCGGAGACCATGTCGCGGATGTGGCGAATGAACGCGGGCGCCAGCCCCTGCGTGGGCTCGTCCATCAGGATGAGCCTGGCGCCCGCCATCATCACGCGGGCGATCGCCAGCATCTGCTGCTCGCCGCCCGAGAGCGTCTTGCCGGCCTGGTCGATGCGCTCGCGGAGGCGAGGGAAGTGGTGGAACACCTCGTCGAGGCGCCGGCGCCGGAGCGCGGCCGACCGGTCGGGGGCGGCCGAGAGGCCGAGCTCGAGGTTCTCGCGGACGGTGAGCCCTGGGAAAATCCGGCGGTTCTCGGGAACGAGGCCCACCCCGAGGCGTGCAATTTCGTGCGGCGCCCGTCGCGTCAGATCCACGCCGTTGAGCTCGATCGTCCCGCGCCCGGGTTTCAGGAACCCCATCGCGGTCTTCATCAGCGTGGTCTTGCCCATCCCGTTGCGGCCGAGGAGCGCGACCGCCTCGCCGGCGCGCACCTCGAGCGAGACGCCGAAGAGGATCGGCGTCGCGCCGTAGCCAGCGTGGACGTCCGTCATCCTGAACACGCTAGTCCTCGGGCGGTCCGAGGTAGGCCTCCACGACCTTCGGATCGCTCCTGATCTCCTCCGGCGCGCCCTCGGCGATCTTCTCGCCGAAGTGGAGGACCGCGATCCGGTCCGAGATCCCCATGACGACGGACATGTCGTGCTCGATCAGGAGCACCGTCAGGCCGCGCGCCGACGCGATCTGCCTGATCAGCGCCGTCGCCTCCTTCGTCTCGCCCGGCGTCATGCCCGCCGTCGGCTCGTCGAGGAGCAGCAGCGTCGGCTCGGTCGCGAGCGCCAGGCAGATCTCGAGGTAGCGCTGCTCACCGTGCGAGAGGTTCTCCGCCATCTCGTCGCGCTTGGCCGCGAGCCCGAACGCGCGCAAGAGGTCCGCCGCCGCGGCCTCGACGTCGGGCAGGCGCCAGAGAGAGGGCAGCCGTCCCGACTCGCGCACGCGCGACTGGGCGGCCACGCGCACGTTCTCGAAGACCGAGATCTCCGGGAAGATGTTGGTGATCTGGAAGGTCTTGGCGACGCCGAGGCGGTTGATCGTCTCGGGCGCGAGTCCCGCGATGTCCCGGTCGCGGAACCGCACGCGGCCGGTGGTCGGCACGTGGAGCCCCGAGACCACGTTGAAAAGCGTGGACTTGCCCGCGCCGTTCGGCCCGATCACCGAGAAGATCTGGCCGGCCTGCACCACGAGGCTCACGTTCGAGAGCGCCGCGAGGGCTCCGAAGCTCTTGGAGACCGTGTCGACCTCCAGGACTACGCCGTCGCGCGCCATCGCCGCCCGCCGAGGAGCTCGCGGATACCGAGCAGACCCTTGGGCATGAACAGGACGATGAAGATCAGGACCAGGCCGATCACGATGAAGTACCAGTCCACGTACGATGAGACCTTCTCCTGCAGCAGGACGAAGAACGCGCCGCCGACGACGGGGCCGGCGAGCGTCCCGAGCCCGCCGATCATGACCATGATGATGAACTCGCCCGACACCGTCCAGAGCATGAGGTCGGGCGTCGCGAAGGCCGAGCGCCCGGGATAGAGCGCGCCGCCCAGACCGGTGAGGAGCGCCGAGATCATGCACACGGCCATCTTGTAGCGCTGGACGTTGTAGCCGAGAAAGCGCGCGCGATCCTCGTTCTCCCGGATCGCGACGAGCACCTTGCCGAAGTGCGAGGTGACGAGCACGCGGCACGCGAGGTACGCGAGCCCCAGGTAGACGAGGACGAGGTAGTAGTTCCGCATCGGCGTGTCGATCGCGAAGCCCCCGACCAGGCGCGGGGGCGGGACCCCCTGGATCCCGTCCGAGCCGCCGAAGGTCTGCGTGTAGCGGAAGAACGTGTACACGACCTCGGCGAAGATCAGCGTGAGCAGCGCGAAGTAGATCCCGCGGCGCGTCGTGGAGAAGTAGCTGACCACCAGCGCGTAGAGGCCGACGACGAGGACGGCGAAGAGGAGGCACGCCCACAGCGAGACGATCCCGCGCTCCAGGAGCACGGCGCTCGCGTAGGCGCCCAGGCCGAAGAACGCGGCGTGGCCGAACGAGACCAGCCCGGTGTAGCCGATGAGCAGGTCGAGGCTCATCGCGATCGCGCCGAAGAGGAGCGCGTCGAAGGCGAGCAGCAGGTAGAACTTGGACATGAAGGGCAGGACCGGCAGCGCGGCCAGCAGCACCCATACGACCACGGCCCGCCAGGAGAGCGCCCTACTCAAGGACGCCCTCCCGCCCGAAGAAGCCGCGGGGACGGACGATCAGCACGACGATCATGATGGCGAAGATCGCGATCGCGACGCGCTGAGGGTTCATCCAGAGGGTCAGAAGGCTCTGGGCCAGCCCGATGACGACGGCGGCGACGACCGAGCCGCCCATCGAGCCCATGCCCCCGAGGATCACGACGATGAACGCGAGCAGGATCATCTCCACGCCCATCTGCGGATAGACCGTGAAGATGGGGGCGAGCAGGAGCCCGGCCAGCGCGGCGAGGGCGGCCGAGCCGGCGAACGTCAGGGTGAAGACTCGCGGGACGTTGACGCCGAGGCCGTCGAGCATCTCGGCGTCCTGCACGGCCGCGCGCACGAGGACGCCGGCGCGGGTTTTGGTGAAGAAGAGCCAGATCGCCAGCAGGAGCAGCGACGAGGCGACGAGCAGGAAGAGACGGTAGTTCGGATAGGTCATGCCGAGCAGCGGCGTCGAGCCGGTGAACGGGGGCAGGATGCGCCGCATGTCGCCGCCCCAGATCTGCCGCACGCCCTCCCGGAACACGAGCGCCAGCCCGAAGGTCAGGATCAGACCGTACAGCGGCTCACGGCGATACAGCGGCCGCAGCGTCGCGACTTCGGTCACCGCGCCGATCGCGCCGACCGCGAGCGGCGCTACCACCAGCGCCGCCCAGAACGAGTGGGTCACGCCGACCACCGCGATCCCCGCGTAGGCGCCCAGCATGTACAGCTCACCGTGGGCGAAGTTCATGACGCCGAGCAGGCCGAAGATCACGGTGAGGCCCAGCGCCAGCAGCCCCAGCGCGGCCCCGAAGACGAGGCCGTGCAGGAGCTGCGGCAGCAGGATCGCGACGACGTAGTCCAACTACTTCTTCTTGATCTCCCACGTGAACCCCTCGACGGGGTCCTTGCCCACCATCGCCTCGCCGATAGAGTCGCTGCCGGCGATGCGGGCGATCGGAAGGTTCTTGCCGCCCTTCACCTGGTAGAGGTGCATGTCCATGACGACCTGGTGGTCGTCCTTGCGGATGCACTGGCGGCCGATGTGCGTGTTGTCGACGCACATCCCTTCATGCGCCTCGGAGACCTTGTCCGGATCGAACGACTTGGCCTTCTCGACCGCCGCCGCCCAGAAGAGGACGGCGTCATAGGAGCCGGCGGCGATGTTCGCGTCGGTGCCGAACTTCTTCTTGAACCGCGCGTTGTAGGCCTGCATGTTGGGGTCGGGGTTGTACGGCGAGAAGTGGTTCAACTGCACGAACCCTTCCATCGGCTCCGCGATCGACGGCAAGTCTTGCTGCAGGAGGAAGCAGTCAATGCCCGCCATCTTGTACTTCTTGGTCATGCCGAAGGAGTGGAGCTGCGTCATCAGGCGCAGCGAGTCGGTGCCCGCGAACGCCACGAAGAGCACGTCGGGGTTCGACTGGTTGATGGCGCCGAACCAGGGGCTGAAGTCCTTGGTGTCGAGCGGCGCGCCGGCGACGCCGACCACCTCGCCACCGAGCTTCTCGAGCGCGGTCTTGAACTGGCGCCCGTCGGACTGCCCCATCGCGTAGTCGGTGTAGAAGATGTAGACCTTCTTGCCCATCTTGTCGACGATGTACTTGGCGAGCCCGTTGGCCTGCATGCGAGAGTCGGGCTGGTTCGAGAAGTAGTACTTGTGGAACTTCGTGGTCCGCATGAACTCGGCGCAGGAGACCGAGTTCCAGTGGATCGTCTTGTGCTTCTTGGTGACGTCCATCACCGCCAGCGTCGCGCCGCTGGAGACGGCGCCGACCAGCAGCTTCACGTCGTCCTGGAGGATGAGCTTCTCGGCCTTGCGCACCGCCGGGGCGGGCTTCGTCTCGTCGTCCTCGGAGACGATCTCGATCTTGTGACCGAGGACGCCGCCCTTGGCGTTCAGCTCCTCGACCGCCATCTGGACGCCCATCGTCTGGTACTTCCCGTAGCCCTCGAAGACGCCGACCTTGGAGCCGAGGTCGCCGATCTTCACGACCTTCGGCTGCGAGACGGCGGGCGCCGAGATCCAGACGAGCGCGGCGACCGCGACGAGTACCGTGAATCCCCACGTGACACGCTTCATGAGTCCCTCCTTGCTTGCGTTGGCGACGCTTCGATCAGGGTCGAGAGGACCTGTGCGATTCGCTGGAGCGGCGGCCGGAGCCGGGTCGGATCCGCCGGCGCCGCCGCGCCGGTCGCGGGCTTCACGTAGGTCTCCGCCTCGTCGAACGCGAGGCGGACGGCGACCGACGTCTTGTTGTCGCGCATCGCGACGGCGAAGTCCACGAGGTTGTAATAGCGCCAGATCGCCTCGAGGAACTTGCGGCCGGTCGCGGCGCGGCTCTCGGCGGTGCCGCCAGCTTCGGCCAGCCGGCGGTCGGCCTCGAGCGCC
>JAHFDK010000462.1 GCA_023249095.1 Candidatus Rokuibacteriota bacterium
GCCTCTGGCAGGTCTCGCTCTCCGGCGTCGGCGTCATCCTCGGCGCCGGCGTCTACGCGCTCATCGGGCCGGCCGCCGCTCAGGCCGGGAACGCGCTCTGGCTGTCGTTCCTGCTGGCCGGTCTGACCGGGGGCCTAACCGAATCCGCACACCGATCCGATCGCGGTGGACGACGGGTTCCTTGCCGCCGTCCGAGCCAACCCCCACCTCCGCCCACGGGTCGGGAACCCGGACGAAATGCGTAGCAACCGTATGCAACGGACGCTCGATGCGCTCAAGTTCCGGGTGACTCAGCCCGAAGAAGGGATCCCCGAAGCCCTCGACGGGGCGGTGATCACGGCGCTCAACGAGGAAGCGGTCGCGTCGGTCGCGCTGGGCAACAAGGGCGGTCTCAACATCGTCGTCACCTACGAGGCGTTCGCGGCCAAGATGCACGGCGTCGTCCGTCAGGAGATCATCTTCACCGACCAGCTCAACGCGGCCGGCCGCCCGCCCGGCTGGCTCTCGGTGCCGCTCGTGCTGACATCGCACGCCTGGGAGAACGCGAAGAACGAGCGGTCCCACCAGGATCCGATGCTCGCGGAGGCGTTGCTGGGGGAGCCCGCCGACGTGTCGCGCGTGCTGTTCCCGACGGACTACAACAGCGCCGCGGTGGTGATGCAGGCGGTATACCGCACGCACGGCCAGATCTGGACGCTCGTCGTTCCCAAGGGCAGCCTGCCGGATCTCTTCACCGCGGACGAGGCGCGTGCCTTACTGCGCGACGGCGCCCTCCGCCTGGAATGGGCCGGCCATCGTTCGGACGAGGCGCGCGTCGCCCTGACGGCCGTCGGCGGCTACCAGCTGATGGAGGCGCTACGGGCTTCCGAGCGTCTCGCGGCGCGCGACCTCGCCCATACCGTGATCTACATGCTCGAGCCCGGCCGCTTCCGCACGCCGCGGAGCCCGCGAGAGACAAGGCACACGGCGGCGCCGGATCTCGTCGGTCGCCTCTACCCTGCCACCGTGGCCGCCCGGGTGTTCTTCACGCACACGCGGCCCGAGCCCCTCCTGGGGACGCTGGCGCCGCTTCACACCGGACCGAGCACGCTCGCCCTCGGCTTCACGAATCAGGGTGGCACCCTCAGCGTGGGCGGCATGCTCTTCGTGAATCGTGCCACCTGGGCCCACGGTGTCGAGGCCGTCGCATCTCTCTTGCAGCTCCCACGCGAGGATCTCCTCGAGCCCGAGGAGATCGCCGCGTTGGACCACCGGGCGGCACCGGACGGGATCATCTACTAGCCGCGACCAGCCGGCGCGCTAGCCCATGTTTCCCCTGAGCGGACGGGGAGTGCCAGGCAAGTGTGCGATTTGATGTGGCGGCCTGTGCTCAGCGCGAAAAATCGTAGTGACAGACTCAAGGATGAATTGTGTTGATTGACGAGTAGACGTGCGCCTAAGCTGCCGTGACAGGAGGCGCTCATGTTCCTGCGCACGGTCAAGGCGCGTGGCGGCGAAGGCGTGCAGCACGAGTACGTGCGGCTGGTCGAGGCCTACCGCGAGCACGGCAAGAACAAACAGCGCATCGTCTGTAACCTCGGGCGCAAGGATCTGCTGGCCGAGCATCTGGATAACTTGATCGCCCTCCTGCGGGGCGAGCGGCGCGCCGCCCCGAAGACGAGCGCGGCCGGTTCGGTTCAGGCGGTCGGGGCGTGGGACTGGGGCCCCATGCTCGTGGCGCGCGCCCTGTGGTGTGAGCTGGGCCTGCAAGACGTGCTCGACCGGGAGGGCGGCCGCGGCGTGGGCGACGGCGTCGCGTTGGCCGATCGCGCGTTGGTCCTGGTCGCCAACCGGCTCTGTGCCCCGACGAGCGAGCACGGGCTGGCGCGGTGGCTGGAGACGGACTTCGTGTGCGATCGCCGCGGGCGCCGCTGGCTGCCGCAGTGGCGCGACGACGCCGAGCGGCGGGCCAGCCGCCGGCCCCGTGTGCGGGTGAACTTTCGTCAGCTCAAGCAGTGGTATCGCACGCTGGACCAACTGTCGGCGCGGCGCCTCGTCCTCGAAGAAGAGCTGTATCTGCGGCTGCGCGATCTCTTCTCGCTCAAGGTCGATTGCATCTTCTATGACCTGACCTCGACGTACTTCGAGGGGCACGGCCCGCCCCTGCTCGGCGCCCACGGCCACAGCCGCGATGGGAAGCCGCGGAATCGCCAGGTGCTGGTCGGGCTAGTGCTCGTCGACGGCTGGCCGCTCACGCACCACGTCTTCGCCGGCAACTGGCGCGACAGCACGACCGTGCGCGCCGTGTTGGACGATCTCGAAACGCGCTTCGGCCTGCGCCGGGTCGTGTTCGTGGGCGATCGCGGCATGGTCACCTCGGCGAATCTCGCCCGCGTGCGGGAGCGCCAGCACGGCTATGTCGTCGGGCTGCAACGGCGGCGGCGCGAGGCGGTCTATCGCTACATCGAGCGGGCGACGGGCCCGTGGACGGACTGTCCGGTCGGACGCACGGCGCGAGAACGAGCGGAGGTGCCGAAAACGCAAGTGCAGGAAGTCGCGAGCGACGAGCCGGGGCTCCGCGTGTTCGTCGTGCAGAGCGATGAGCGACTCGTCTACGAGCGCGGTCAGCGGCTCACCGCCATGGAGCGGGTGCGCCAGCAACTGACCGCGCTCGAGCAGCGAGTCACGACCGGCAAGCTCACGGCGCCGGCGAAGATTGGGGCCGCCGCGGCCCGCATCCTCACGCGCTCGCACGGCGATCGCTACTACGCCTGGGCCTACCGCGACGGCGGCTTTCGTTTCTTCGAGCACCCCGTGAATCTCAAACGCGAGGAGGCCTACGAAGGCAAGTACGTCATCCAGACGGAAGAGCCGCAGCTCACCCCCGTCGAGGCCGTGACGATCTACAAGGAGCTCAGTGAAGTCGAGCGGGCGTTCGCGACTCTGAAGGACGTCATCGAGATGCGCCCCATCTATCACCGCACCGACGCGCGCGTGCAAGCCCACATCTTCGTCGCCGCGCTCGCCTTTCTGCTTCATCGCGCGATCGAGAAGAAACTCAAAGCCGCCGGGCTGGACCTCTCGTCAACCGAAGCCCTTCAGGCGCTGCGCTCCGTGCGTGTCGTGGACTTCACGGTCGACGCCACCGGGCAGCGCAAGCGGTCCGTTACTCGCGGCACCGAGCGGGCCGCGCGTGTCCTCGCCGCCCTCGGGATCACGGATCTCGATCCTCCGGCCCCGCCCGCCACGGCGGCCACGATCGTGTAGTGACAAACGCGCCATCTGGCCCCAACAATTTCAGGAAGTTATGGCGTGAAAAGGGAAACATGGGCTAGCTTGAGGCTAAGAGGCTAAGCGACCCGCACCGTGGGCGGCAGCGTCGGGATCGCGGTCGTCACCACGCTGCTCGCTCAGCGGAGCCAGCTCCTGGCCTACGCGGACGACTTCTGG
>JAHFDK010000210.1 GCA_023249095.1 Candidatus Rokuibacteriota bacterium
CTCGGTCCCGATGATCCGGGATGGGCAACCCCTGGGCGCCATCACGCTGGCACGAAGAGTCGTCAGGCGGTTCACTGATGGCCAGATCGCGCTGCTGAAGACTTTCGCCGACCAGGCCGTCATCGCCATTGAGAACGTGCGGCTGTTCACCGAGTTGCAAGAAAAGAACCGTGCCCTGACAGAGGCTCATGCCCAGGTCACTGAGGCACTGGAGCAACAGACGGCGACCAGCGAGATTCTGCGCGTGATATCCAGCTCGCCGACCGACGTCCGGCCGGTGTTCGATGCGATCGCGGCGAATGCAGCTCGCTTGTGCGAATCGTTCGACGCCAACATCTTCCGACGAGACAGTGACCGCCTCGTCCTCGTCGCCCATCACGGGCCGATCCCTGCCGGGCCAATCGGCGAGTTCACGATCCGCTCGACCGGAGGCCGGCCCACGGAGGATGTCAGCGATGTGAACGGCCCGCCCATCCAGTACCGTGTCGGAGAGTTCTCTCTCCGGCTGGACCGAGGGACGGGGGCGGGCCGAGCGGTGCTGGATGGTTGCACCGTTCACGTCGCTGACATGCAGACCGAGCTGGACGAGTTCCCGGAGAGCAGCGACAACGCCCGACGCTTTGGCTTCCGCACGATACTCTGCGTCCCCTTGATGCGAGAAGGTCTCGCGATTGGTGTGATCGTGCTCCTCCGCACCGAGGCCCGGCTCTTCACGGACCGCCAGGTCCACTTGCTCCAGACCTTCGCGGACCAGGCCGTCATCGCCGTCGAGAACGTGCGTTTGTTCACGGAACTACAGGAGCGAACGAGCGAGCTGACGCGTTCCGTCGAGAAGCTGACGGCCCTTGGCGAGGTCAGCCAGGCCGTGAGTTCTACGCTGGATCTGGAGACGGTACTCGACACGATTACCGAACGCGCCCGGCAACTCGCCGGTGCCGATGGCGGGGCGATCTACGAGTACAACGAAGTCACCCACGAGTTTCACTTGCGAGCCACGCGCAACGTCGACGCCTCGTTGCTCCAGACCCTACGAGGGATGCCCCTCCGCAGGGGGGAAGGACTGATGGGCCGGGCGACGGAAACCCGCGAGCCCATCCAGCTTGCAGACATAGCAGCGCCCGGCGGCTATCAGAGCCATCTCAGAGATGCGCTCATCGGGGCGGGCTACCGGGCGCTACTTTCCGTGCCGCTTCTTCGGGAGGACCAGATCATCGGCAGTCTGTCATTGAATCGGAAGGCTCCTGGGGAGTTTCCGCCGGAGGTCATCGAGGTCCTGAAGACCTTTGCCACGCAGTCGACTCTCGCGATCCAGAACGCCCGCCTCTTCCGAGAGATCGCAGACAAGAGCCGTCAGCTCGAGGCTGCCAGTCGGCACAAGTCCGAGTTTCTGGCCAACATGTCCCACGAGCTGCGGACTCCGCTCAACGCGATCATCGGCTTCTCCGAAGTGCTGTCGGAGCGAATGTTCGGTGAGCTGAACGAGAAGCAGGCGGAGTACCTGAAGGACATCTACGCATCGGGCACGCATCTGTTGTCGTTGATCAACGACATTCTCGATCTCTCGAAGATCGAGGTCGGAAGGATGGAACTCGAACTCACAGACTTCCATCTCCCCACGGCACTCGACAACGCTCTGACCCTGGTCCGGGAGCGGGCCGGGCGAAGGGGCATCGCGCTAAACTCCAGCGTCGATGACCGGCTGGGCCAGATTCAGGCCGACGAGCGGAAGATTCGGCAGGTCGTCTTGAACCTGCTGTCGAACGCAATCAAGTTCACTCCCGAGGGCGGGCGGATCGAGATCCGGGCCGTGCCAGTAGACGGATCAATCGAGGTGTCAGTCAGCGACACGGGGGTCGGCATAAGGCCCGAGGATCAAGAGGCGGTGTTCGAAGAGTTCCGCCAGGTGGGGACGGCAGAGAAGAAGGTTGAGGGCACGGGGCTGGGGCTGACCCTGTGTCGGAAGTTCGTCGAACTCCACGGCGGGCGGATCTGGGTGAAGAGTCAGGTGGGGATGGGCTCGACGTTCACATTTACGATTCCGGTACAACCTGGCGAATGATGTCTAGTTTTGATCTGCCGGTGTTTTATCGGGGCTGACGTTCATACGGAACGTGTACGGCAATGCGGCAGTCTTGTCCCATAGATCAGCACTCCTGTCTCTTGACCGGGCGACACCAATCTCGGAACCTCAGGCTCGCTCAGGGCACACACGAGCGTCGCGGGCCTGGTCGAGATTCCCGGAGTCTCACATCGTTCAGAATGGGAGGAAGTCAATATGGACGAGGTATTTCCTGTTCTTGCTGGCGTGGTCATCGGTCTTGCCACCCACGCTGTACGACCTGCCTGGTTGAAAGCATCCGTGATCGGGGCTCTCGGGATCGTTGTGGGCGTTACTGCGTCTTGGGTCAGCGGGGAGGTGGCCGTTAGCTGGGTTTACATTCTCGTCGACATCGGCCAGGTGGTCGCGGCAAGCGCCATGACCGGTATTCTGGTCACAGTCTGGCGCCGTCGCCGCGCACGTTCGGTGGCCCGCTAAAAAGGCAGAAGCTCGGTCCAGACGCTGTCGCTCGACGCAGGAGGTGACACGCCCTCCGGAGCGCCGAATCCGCGGCGCTCGTCGACTTTCTGGGCGCGGGCATTGGAGGATGACATGAGACGTCGAGGCGACACAACTCCGCCGCCGCCCACGGGTGGTCGCGCGGCCGCGCGACAGCAGATGTTTCTGGAGCAGCGGCGTTCCGTCGTGCGCTCCCGGAAGAAGAAGACTGCCCGGGTACGCGCCTCGCGGAAGACGAAAGCGACGAAGAAGGGGTGAAGTCCGATGCAGAGCAAGACTGATCTGGCTCGGAGCCGCCGAGGCGCTCGCGGACAACGGCGAACACCACGGCCGCCCGGCGGCAAAGCACTGCAGCGACTGTTCACCTTTCTTGGACAGCGGGATCCCGCCCTCAACAACGACATCGTCGCGACCGTGGCCGTACCGAAAGCCGTTCGACCGAACTACGCGCTCACCACGCAAGCGTTGCGAGCAAGGCCTCTGACCGCCGCGGCGGTCGCACGCCCGCGGCAGCGTACACTAGCGGCACAGTCCTACGCGGCCTCGATCGTCAGAGCCGCCGCGAAGTTGCCGGGACCCAAGAAGGCACGTTCCGGGCGACGCAAGACCAGGCGCGCAGCTCACGGGGCGATGCCTGTCGGCCCTCCCGGCGTGTGGCTGGACATCGGCCCAACGCGGATCACGAATGGCCAGACGTACGGCACAAATCGTGTCGACGTGAGCGGTCGGGTGTCCAGCATCGCCGTCGATCCGAACGATCCGAAGCATCTGCTTGTCGGGGCTGCCGGCGGCGGGATCTGGGAGAGCCACGACACGGGAGCGACTTGGTCGCCGCGCACCGACCAGATGCCGTCGCTTGCCATCGGGGCCGTGACATTCGATCCAACAGCCCCCAGCCGCGTGTACGCCGGAAGCGGTGAAGGCAACTTCTATTCGAGCCTTGGATCCGGCGTCTACAAGTCGACCGATGGCGGATCGACCTGGACGGTCGTGGCGTCGGCGCCGTTTGTCGGGCGCGGCTTCTTCGACCTTGTCGTTGATCCTCAGACCCCATCAATCCTCTACGCCGGCACGACGGACGGCTTCTACAAGTCAACCAACAGTGGCGCATCCTGGAGTCGGAAGCGACCCGGCATCTGCTGGGACATCAGCGTCCACCCTAATGGCGGATCGGTAGAGGTTCTTGCCTCCTTCGGCGACGGGCTGTTTGTGTCGACCAACGCCGGAAACTCCTTCACTCCGATTGCCCTGCCGTCCCAGCCCTCGAGCGCGTGGCTTCGCCTCGCGGTCGACCGCGTAACGACCTCACCCGACGTCGCGTATGCCTTCGGCGCCGCCGGCGCTGCCGCGTTCCTCTGGCGCAGGACGGCAGGGACGTGGACGAAGGTGACGCTGCCGCCGGTGAACCACGACCCTCTGCACTACTTCCCGAATAAACTGGAGATTGGTCAGGCGCAGTACGACTGGTACGTCGCGGCGTCGCCGACTAGTAGCAGCCAGGTCTACATCGGCGCCATCGACACGTTCCGTGGGACCCTGAGCGGCTCCACCTGGCAATGGACGAACATCACGACACGCGGGGCTAACAGCATCCACCCCGACCAGCACTGTCTGACCTTCGCGCCCAACGATGCGAACGTCATTTACGCGGGCAATGACGGCGGCATCTGCCGATCGGCCAACGCCGGTACCACGTGGAAGGCGCTGAACAAAGGCCTTGGGATCTGTGAAATCGAATACCTTGCCAGCGACCCCAACACGTGGCAGTGGCTGATAGCCGGCACGCAGGACAACGGAACGATCACCTTCACCGGGTCACCGGTCTGGGACCACGTGGGTGACGGGGATGGCGGTGATTGCGGTGTCAATCAACTGAACCCGACCATCGCCTATCATTCGTTCTACGACGTATCGCTCGAACGGTCGGCCAACAAAGGACAGTCGTGGACGGATCTCAAACCTCCCCATTTCTCGGCGTTCGACAACCCGCCCACGTCATTGTTCTACCCACCGGTCGAGGTATCCGGGCTGACGATCGCGATTGGCGCCAAGTCGTTCATCGTGACGCGTAGCGGCGCCGGTCCGTGGGCAACTGTTCCACTCGGCCTGTCGTCCGGAGAGCTGGCGTCCGCCATGCGGGAGATCGATGCCAACACGCTACTGGTCGGGACGAACAAGGGTCGCATGCTGCGAATGAGCTGGAATGGCACGAGCTGGACCAAGACCCAGCTCGCATCGCCGGCTCCTCGCTACGTTAGTTGCATCGCCGTGGATCCGAGCAATGCACTTCGATTCTGGGTGACGCTGTCGCAGCTTGGCCCCGGCCGTGTGTATCGATCGGACGATGCCGGAGGCTCGTGGGTGGACCGCACGTCCGGTTTGCCCAGTATCCCGATGAATGCGGTGGTGGTCGATCCGGCCAACTTCAAGCGGGTGTGGGTCGCAGCGGATGTTGGCGTTTATCAGACGCTGGATCTCGGCTCGAGCTGGGCACCCCTCTCGAGCGGCCTTCCGAACGCCATGGCCGTGGACCTGCTGTTCCATAAACAGGATCGAGCACTCATCTGCGCCACCCGGAACCGAGGTGCGTGGGTAATGCCGGTCCCGTAGAGAACGTCGAGAAAGCGACGGGGGCCGATGAAAACCAGACGAATCACGCTGACGGGTCGATCGCTGCCGGTACGGTTGAACCTCGCACGGCCAGGCATGCCCTCGGCCGATTCCATCCACGACGCGCGCCAGGTCATCGTCGCCCGCGGCCGTCAATTTCGTGTTCTTCGTACCACCGAGGTTGACGAGTACGAGTCGACGCCCACCGCCATCTCACTGCGCAAACTGTTAGGACGGCGCGCACCGTCGGCGACAGCTCTGGCGGCGGCAATGAAGAAGAAGCCGACAGGCGATCAGTTCGCCGGCACCGCGCGAAAGGCGGCGAAGCTCTCGATCGCCTCCGGCCCGACCAAGACGTTCACGGACGTGAAAACGCTGATCGAGTCATTCGTACCGGACGATAAGATGATTGCCCACAAGCCCAAGATCACGACCACCGCCGCGTCGAGTCGCGTCAAAGAAGAGAACAAGAACGTGAAGGTCAAAGCCTTCCTGTATGCGGCGAGCCGTGAGGATGACAACGATTTCCACCTCATCGTCGGGCGCGCGCCGACCAAAGCGCCCGAGATGTACATGACGATGGAGCTGTCCGGTCTGCCGCCAAGCAACAGTCCGGCACTTCCCACGCTGGCCGCGGCGCGCGACGCATTCAAGACGTTCTTCGGCAGTGACCTCCCAAATTTCACCTACGACTTCTACGACCCGCCCATCCCAGTCACCATCGCCGGCTCGCTGTTCTTCGACATGACCCACAGCACCGGGCAGCGGCCAGGTCCACCGAGCTTGAAGAGCCGCATGCCCACGATTTGGGAAGTGCATCCCGTGACGGCCATCGCGCTCGGATAGACGATGACGAAGCGCAAAGCCGGGAAGCCTCGACGACGTGAGACGCAGGCCGGGCGCGCCGGCATGCCGTCAAAGGATTCGGTGCGGGAGATCATCACGAAGGTCGCCCCAACGGGGATGAGATTTCGGATCCTTAAGACAACCGAAATGGACGGTTACGATAAGCCATCCCCTTCCAAGAAGAGAGCGCCGAAGCGCCCTACCAGACGTTCTGATTCCGGGTCATCCTGAGGTAAGGGCCGAACGCCGTCCATGTTCTCCCACCACCGCCGCGTAGTATTCCGGAGGACTTGGGAGCCCGTTTCTTCCGCCGTAAGGTCGGAAACGGAGACTCGGATCCGCGGAGCCATGGGGATTTCAGCAAACCGGGCGTCGTCCAGGCCGGCGCGCTGGTTTCGCGTCGTGACGTTCGGCTAGACTCCCCGGCAGCCGTCCTCAACCGAGGTGCCCATGCGGCTGATCGGGTTCGTGGTTGCTCTTGCCCTCGGCGTCCTCGCCGCGCCGCTTGCCGCCAGGGCGCAGCAGCCGGCACAAGTCCCCCGGATAGGACTGCTATCGTCATTCTTCCCTTCCGATACCGCGCGCTGGCACGAGGCGTTTCGCCAAGGTCTCCGCGATCTGGGATGGGTTGAAGGAACGAATATCAGCATCGAGTACCGAATTGCGGAGGGTCGAATCGATCGCCTCCTATCTCGCAGCCGATCTCGTCCGTCTCAAGGTTGACATCATCGTCGCTGCCACCACTCCCGAGTCTCTGGCTGCCAAGCACGCGACCAGGGCAATCCCTATTGTTATGGCGTCTGTGGGTGACCCTGTTGCAGCTGGGCTTGCTGAGAGCCTGGCGCGGCCCGGCGGCAACATCACGGGGTTGTCCCAGATGGGCCCGGGCCTGGTTGGAAAGCGGCTGGCGCTGCTCACGGAGATGGTTCCCAAGCTCTCCCGCGTGGCTGTGCTCTGGGATCCGAATCCAAAAGATGCAAGCTCCACACTCACTTGGAAAGAACTCCAACTCCCGGCGCGGGCGCTAGGAGTCCAATTTCATTCGCTGGAGGTGCAGCACCCCAGTGATTTTGGCAAAGCCTTCGAGGACGCGACCAGGGTGCACGCCGGTGCCCTTGTCATCACGCCGTCCGTGGTCAACGCGGCGAATCTAAAAACGGATCGCGGACCTTGCGGTCCTGGGGACCGTCGCCGGGGACGGAGCGGGAGACATATACCCTCCAGGGGTATTCTCCTGTCTTGGGCAACAAACCACCAGAATTTTATCCTGAAGGGCGCCAATCATGCCGCCGCTCGCGGGCTTCTACCGAGGCTGTACGACAGCCGAGGTGACGGGGTCGTTGTTCGGCTGGCCGGCGCCGCGCGACGTCGGCCAGGCGATGTCAGCGAGCCTCGATCACTTGGGCAGGCTCGAGAACCACAGATAACCATCGTAACGGTCCGCGGCGAAATATACGAATAGGAAGAACTGGCGGACGTCCTTCAGGCTGCCTTCCTCATAATAGTAGGTCCACATGATCCTCGGCTGCGCCTCGATCGGCATTGCCGACGTGCTACGACCTACCGGCTCGCCAAGCACCCGCAGCACATCGGTCTGCGTCGACTCGCCGAACTTGAGGGTCGTCTCGAGCAGGTTCACGTCCGGCCGGTGTCCCATTACGACTCGGATACCGCATCCCGCCACGGCCACTGTAAGCAGGGCCACGAGGAATCGACGCAGGCGCACGGCCTTCATTCCTTCTTGACCAGGCTAGCCGACGAAAACCACAGGTAGCCGTCGTACCGATCTTGATCGAAGAACATCAGCAGGATCTTGGTCTCGACCCGCTCGGATCCGACCACGACGTACTCGTAGTACCAGACCTTCTGGGGTCTCAGGGAAGGTGCCCATCGTACGACACCATCTCCCCGGGGCTCGCCCAGAATCAAAAGCACGTCTGTGAGCGTTGACTGGCCCTGCTTCAGTTGCTCCAGGCGTGCTTGTCTCGGCGGCGAGCCGAACGGGATCGTGTACCGGCATCCGCTGAGAAATAAGGAGAACGCGAGAGCGATGAGCACACGGGCGAGTCCCACCGGACGACACGTCATACGACCGCCCTCATCGCTGGGGCTTAGCGCCGATGAGGTCGAACCACATGAAACCATTGAAGATGTCTCTGTCAAAGAATACGAGGAGCATGCGGGGAAGGATGGCCTTCACGTCTCTCGTGACCTCCTTCGTCTGATAGTCGACGTAGTACCAGACCTCGTAGCGAGCCGCGGCCGGCCGTGCCCCCGCCGGAAACGAAGCGCCGCCCACGCCGTGCCGGGGTCCGAGGATGCGCTCGACGTCGACTTTGGTGGAGATCCCCGGCTTCAGCTCCTCCAGTCGGCTCATCGGCGTCAGCGCAGCCGTCGCGCATCCCGTGAGCACCGCGGCAACCGCGACCGCGATAAGCGAGCGCATTACGCCTGGTGCAAACCGCGTGACCACGTGCTGTCACTGATCACGCGGCGCTGTGGCGAGGAATCGCGCCACCTTGTCGCCGAGAGCCGCACACGCATTAGTCTCAGTGAACGCCGGAGCTCCGAGTGGGAGACCCTGGATCACGACCAGCCAAGCAGTGCCTTCAGCGGATGCACTTACCTCCGTCGCCTCGCGTGACTGCTTGAGATCGAGGATCGTCGCTATTAGGCGAGTCTTACGGTCCCATACCCAGGCGCCGAAGAATACCCCTCCTGAAGGCGAGACGGAGTAAGGGAGGGGCTGCGCCACAGCACCACCAGCCGTCTCCACGCGGGTATCGCCGCCGATCGCAACAAGATAGCGGATGTTTAAGGGCGCGATACGTTCCCTGAAGACGGCGTTATCCAAGAGCATGCCGAGGTACTGAGGACTCCGCGGCGCTGCTTCTGGGGCCAGGTCAGGAAACGCGATTCGGCGGAATTCGTCGGCAGGAATCACGCGCAGCTCCGGATGGACTTTGCGGATCACAGCGCGGATGCAACCGACGATCTCCTCTTCGACCGTCCTCCCCTCAAGCCCCATGTAGTTCAAGAGGACCGTCACGGCTTCGCTACCCGCGACGTTCGTTACCTGTCCTCGCCCTTCCCCGATGTGCGCCGTGGTGCAGCCAGCCCACAGGGCAGCCGAAGCGATCGACGCGATCCACCAGACGGGACGCCAGCTCATCATGTCAGGCACTTCACTGCTTGCGCTTCTCCCGCCGAGAAGGAAGTTGGCGACCCCGGTGCCAAGCTTCGAACACGCCCAGAATTCACTGAAGGCCGCGTGACCCGCGCGTGGCGAAAGGAGATCATTTTAGGGATCGGTCGCCGTTAGCTTCTGAAAATCTGGATCGGAAAACAACTGATACAACAGCTTCTGAAACGTCCCGACATAATTGCGCACCGCCGCCGGAACCGCTACCGCACCAAGAAATGACGACTCCCACCGCGACTGAGCGGTCAAGGTCTTGTCGTACACGGTTGTCGCCGATTTCGTCACGTTAAACCTGGCTGACAGCATGGCGGTACCGACATCGACGCCAGCATCCAGCCGGTTATCGAGCAACACACCGCTAATGTTCAGCGAGGAATCCGCCCGATACCTTCCTGCGCTCTCCAATTCCCTTTGAAGTGCCTCTTTCAAGTAGCCCGAAAAAGAATCGTTGAAGGGCGGCTGCAACGCCCAGATCCTGGCCCTGATCGAGCCAGGTGGCCTGACCGACGGCGAGTCAGCGAACTTCCCCACGCTGAAGGCTTGCGGGCCCGACGCACGAAGTGTTTGGAGAGTCTGCACCGAACCGACGTACATCGGCATGGCGAGATCCTTGGTGGCGCACCCCCCCAGGGCGAGGGCACATACGAAAATTGTCATTCGGCTAATCGAGCAGCGCGCTTCCACCACCCTCAGCGCTCTCAAAATCGAAGTGAAGGTCTTGCGAATGACTGAGAGGTAGGAAAGATAAGGCGCCTTCTCCGACCGACGCGGACTCGCGACCCTGCGAGATTCGCTCCGCCCGTCAGTACCCTGGGCGCGACGAGCCCTACCCTTAAGGGGAAGACACCTCTGGCTCGTTGACGGGTGCGTGTCAGTTCTCCTCATCGTCTCCCGTGCTGACGAGAACTACAGAACCTCGGCCTTCTGAAGGTCCAGGATCAGGTTGAGCACGAGATCCTGGAGGACCTGGTCAAATGCCTCCGTGATACCCATCGCCGTGAGGCCTTCAGGGCCTCTAGCATTACCGATCGTCGAGAGCAAGGCGTGCTTGTAGACCTTCACCACCGGCGGTTGGCCTACGCGGGTAAAGGTCGCTGTCATCGCGTACCCGTCCGTCACTGTGGAGCCTGAAGCGCCGAGGGTTAGCCCTGTGAGAAAAGCTCTGCCAGCGACGTCGCCGACGTCCCCGACATTATTGAGCACAATTTCCAGCGTATCGGTATTCTGCACAGACCCTGTGCTGAGCACAGAGAATACGCGGGCCGTCGTGAGGACCCGACTCACACGCTCACGGAAACGCGCGCTCGCTTGCGACGCAGGCACACCGTTGATCTGAAATTCGGTCGTGAGCACCACCGAACGCGGATTCTGGACGACCAGCAAATCTCCGTAGGTCACGTGAGGCAGCAGCGGAAGGACGTACGTCTGAGGCTTCAGGCATCCGGCGGCGAGCGATAGCCCCAGGGCCAGTAGCGGCGCAAGGCGATAGTGGATCACGTTCCACTCCACGCTGCCTGATTGGTTGCGCGAGTCTATGCCAGAACCTATAGCGTGTCAAACCCGCTTGGGCGCCATTGAGCGTAGGAAGGTCAAACGCCCTTCCCCCGCCAGTCTTGCCCCCCGCTCCTCGGCGGGGGGGCACCCAGGCCGCGTCAGGTGTGCTTACGGCTGCGTTCATGCTGGGTAACCACTGTGGCAGGAAATGCCTATCTGATCGTCATTTCAACTGGTTGCGAAGTGGGAAGGTGTACGGTTTG
>JAHFDK010000211.1 GCA_023249095.1 Candidatus Rokuibacteriota bacterium
CCCGAAGGCCTTCGTCCCCCACGCGGCGTCACTCCGTCAGGCTTTCGCCCATTGCGGAAAATTCCCCACTGCTGCCTCCCGTAGGAGTCGGGACCGTGTCTCAGTTCCCGTGTGGCTGGTCGTCCTCTCAGACCAGCTACCCGTCATAGCCTTGGTGAGCCGTTACCTCACCAACTAGCTGATAGGCCGCGAGCCCCTCCAAGGGCGGTAGCTTGCGCCACCTTTCCTCCCCAGGTCTTGCGCCCCGGGGAACGTATCCAGTATTAGCCTCCCTTTCGAGAGGGTATCCCGGACTCAAGGGCAGGTTACCCACGTGTTACTCACCCGTACGCCACTAGAACCACCGAATTATTGCTAACCCGATGATCCTCGTTCGACTTGCATGTGTTAAGTACGCCGCCAGCGTTCGCTCTGAGCCAGGATCAAACTCGCCAAGTAAAGCGATGAACCTGGTCCTCAAGCTCGAACGTGTTACTGCGATTTAGCGTGCAGTCACTCGGCCGAGCGCAAGGTACTCGAATAGAACGGATGGTGCTCACACCTTTTCGGTGAGCCAGTAGCATATCCAGCTTTCAAAGAGCACGACGGTCAGCTTGGAAGGTGACCGGGTCTACGTCTGAGCGCCCCACGACCCCGTGAGGCAACGCCAGACTATACGGATCGACCCTGGGCTTGTCAAGTTATTACCCATCGCGTTGGAGGAGGACGCGCTTGAAGCGCCGCTTCCCCACCTGGATGAGATACCCCTGCCCCGGGGCCAGGGTCTCCTCAACGCTGGTGACGCGCCGACGATCGATCTCGACCGCGCCCTGCTGGATCATCCGACGGGCGTCAGAGCTCGACGAGACGAAGCCGGCCTCCTTCAGCACCAACCACACCGGCCAGGACGAGCCACGGCGCGGCACGGCCTTGCCCGGCGTCGCCCTAACACCGCGCGGCAACACGATCTCTTCGACGTCCGAGGGCTCGTCGCGCTGCTGATGCACGCGAACGAAGTGCGCCTCGGCCGACTGCGCCGCGCCCTCGTCGTGGTACTGAGCGGTGATGACACGGGCGAGGCGCTTCTTGGCGTCCATTGGATGCCCGGACCGGAGGGCAGCGATCTCCGCCTCTGGGACGCGCGTGAGCAGGTCGAAGTAGCGCCACATCATCTCGTCCGAGACCGACATGAGCTTGCCGAAGATGTCTTCCGGCTTCTCGTTGATGCCGACATAGTTTCCGTAACTCTTGGACATTTTCTGCACGCCGTCGAGCCCCTCGAGAAGCGGGACAGTCAGTGAGATCTGCGGCTCCTGCCCATGAGCACGTTGCAGGTCGCGTCCGACCAGCAGGTTGAACGTCTGGTCGGTCCCGCCCAGCTCGACATCGGCGTTCAGCGCTACCGAATCGTAGGCCTGGGCGATCGGATAGAGGAATTCGTGGAGGCTGATCGGACGCTCGGCGGCGTACCGCGCGGCGAAATCCTCGCGCTGGAGCATTCGCGCCACCGTGAGGTTCGCCGTCTCGCGGATGACCCCCTCGAAGGTCAGGGGCGAGAGCCACGTCGAATTGAACTCGACGCGAGCGTGCGACATGTCGATCACCTTGCCGAGCTGCGCGCGGTACGTGTCCGCGTTCGCGCGGATTTCATCCCGGGTGAGCGGCTTACGCGTCTCCGAGCGGCCGGTCGGATCGCCGATCATGCCCGTAAAATCGCCGATGATCACGATCGCCTGGTGGCCCAGATCCTGAAAGTCCCGTAGCTTTCTCAAGACCACCGTGTGACCCAGATGAAGATCCGGTGCGGTTGGATCAAGCCCCAGCTTGACGTTCAGCGGTGTGTGGGCGCGCCGCGATCGCTCGAGCTTCTGCGCGAGCTCGGCCTCGACGATGATGTCGGCGGCACCGCGCCTGATGATTTGGAGCTGCTCGTCGACCAGGGGGAACTCCACGAGGCTCAAAGCACCGGCGTTGTATCACACCGATTCTGAAGGCGCAAGGCAACGGATGGCCGTCCGGGGCCGTATGGGGCCGTATAATGTCGAGAGATGGCCTCCGCGGCAGACCGCTCGACGAGCCCCCTCAAGCTCCCGCTATGGCGACGGCGCTGGCTACGCCGGGTGCTCATCGCAGTCGGCGCCTTGACGCTGCTCGGCCTCACGGCGGTGGGCGGCGCCGCGCTCTGGGCCTTCACGATCCTCCCGCGCTCACTCCCCTCGGTCACCGCGCTCGAGACGCTGCAGCCCATCCAGGGCACGAAGATCTACGACGACAACGACGAGCCGATGACCGAGCTCCACGTGGAGCGGCGCATCCTGGTGCCGCTGGCCCAGATCCCCCAATCGCTCCGCGACGCGATCCTGGCCACGGAGGATCGGCGCTTCTACTCGCACTGGGGTATCGATCCGATCGGCGTGGCCCGTGCCGTCATCCAGAACTACCGGCGCGGGCGGCTCGTCGAGGGCGGCAGCACCATCACCCAGCAGCTCACCAAGGTCCTCTTCCTCACACCGGACAAGAGCCTCGAGCGGAAGCTGAAAGAGGCGGTGTTGGCGCTGGAGCTAGAGCGCCGTTACTCCAAGGATCGGATTCTTGAGATGTACCTGAACCAGGTGTACTTCGGTCATGGCTCGTACGGCGTCGAGGCGGCGGCGCGGACATATTTCGGCAAGTCGGTCTCCGAGCTGACCGTGCGTGAGTCCGCGCTGATCGCCGGCCTGCCGCGGGCGCCCTCGAACTATTCGCCGTTCGATCGCGGCGAGGCGGCGAAGCGCCGGCGCGAGGTCGTGCTCCGTCGGATGGTGGACTACGGCGCCCTCAAGGACGAGGAAGCCAAGCGCCTGGCGAAGACCGATCTCGGCTTGATCCCACCGGAGCGGAGGCGCACGACCGGTCAATACTTCGTCGACTACGTCCAGCAGACGCTCGAGGCGAAGTACGGTCCGGATCTGGTCCTCAAGGGTGGCCTCAACGTCTATACGACGCTGAACCCCACCATGCAGCTCGCCGCCGAGCAGTCGCTCCGCGACGGGCTGAAGGCGCTCCAGGGTCGCTCGACCCAAGCCCGACCCGGCGAGTTCCCCGAGGGAGCCGTGGTCACGGTCGAGCCCCAGACCGGTTACGTGAAGACGATGGTCGGAGGATCTGACTTCCTTCGCAGCGAGTTCAACCGGGCGGTGCAGGCCAAGCGGCAGCCCGGCTCCGCCTTCAAGCCCTTCATCTACATCGCGGCGATCGAGGCGGGGTTCACACCGGCCTCGCAGATCGAGGACTCTCCGGTCTCCTACGCCGTCGGTGGGAAGAATGGGCAAACCTGGAAGCCCGAGAACTACGATCGCAAGTTCCGCGGGTCCACGACCCTTCAGCAGGCGATCGAGGAGTCCGTGAACGTCGTGACCGTCAAGCTCCAGGAGCGGATCGGCCTCGCCAAGACGATCCAGGTCGCGCGCCGTCTCGGCATCGCGAGCCCCCTCGACATCAACCTGAGCTTGGCGCTTGGCACGTCGGACCTCTCCCTCCTGGAGCTGACCTCCGCCTATGGCGCACTCGCCAACCAGGGCGTCTGGATGCCGCCGGTGACGATCCGCTACGTCACCGACGCGCAGGGAAAGCTCCTCGAGGAGCACGTACCGGAGGGTAGAGAGTCGCTGGCGCCGGAGACCGCTTACGTAATCACGCACATGCTCCGCGGCGTCGTAGAGCGCGGCACCGGCCAGGCCGCGAAGGCTCTGGGACGCCCAGTTGCCGCAAAGACCGGGACGACCAACGATTACTCCAACGCCTGGTTCATCGGGTTCACGCCACGACTTGCGACCGGCGTGTGGGTCGGCTACGACCGGCCGCGAAGCCTCGGGCGCGACGAAACAGGATCCCGAGTGGCGGTGCCCATCTGGGTCGGGTACATGGGCAAGGTGCTCGGCGACAGCCCAAAGGAAGACTTTCCCGTCCCGGATCGGGTCGTCTCGATGCTGATCGACGAGGATCCGTCGGGAGAGTGCCTGCGCCCCGTACCGATGGCCTTCGTCAAGGGGACTGAATCAGGCGTGGTGTGCAACGCCGTAGGGCAGCCGCGAGCTCAGCCGGCAACTCCGGCTCCGACGCCGTCTCAGCCCTCGACGCCGACACCCACACTGACACCCGCTCCCATGCCCGCGCCAGCGCCGTTCGCTCCCCCGGGCCCGGTCCCCCAGAGCCAGACGCCCTAGCCTCGGGCCGGTGGGTACCGCGCCGCGAGCTGAGACCACGACGCGCCGCCGAAGAGCTCACGGAACACCGTCACCAACTCCGCGATGGGCACGCGGATCTGCTCCATCGAATCCCGCTCCCGGATCGTGACCCGCCGGTCGCCCGCCTCGCCGCGCTCACTGTCCCCGACCGTCTGAACGTCCACCGTGACGCAATAGGGTGTGCCCACCTCATCTTGCCGGCGATAGAGCCGCCCGATGGCCGCCGTGTCGTCGTAGACCACGCGCCAATGCGGCGCGAGATCGGCGCGGATCGTCTGCGAGGCACCAACGATGTCGTCGCGCTTCTTGAGAAGCGGAAGCACGGCGATCTTGAGCGGCGCCAGCTCCGGGTGGAACCGCAGCACCACACGTTTTTCCCCGCGCACTTCTTCCTCACGGTAGGCATCGGCCATGAAGGCGAGGAGCGCACGGTCCACGCCGGCGGCGGGCTCGACGACGTAAGGGACCACGTGTTCCTTCCGCTCCTCATCGAAATACGTGAGCGACTTGCCGCTCCACTTCGCGTGCTGCCTGAGGTCGAAGTCCGTGCGGTTGGCGATGCCCATCAGCTCGCTCCAGCCGATAGGGAAGTTGTACTCGACGTCGACGGTGCGCTTGGCGTAGTGCGCCAGCTCGTCGCGGTCGTGCTCTCGGAGTCTCAGATTCTCGGCACGGAGGCCGTAGCGCCCGAACCACGCCATGCAGTCCTGGATCCACCGGTCGTGCCAGTACTCGTCGGCGGGCCGGCCCTCCACTCGCTCGTTCGGATTGACGAAGTACTCGATCTCCATCTGCTCGAACTCGCGCGTGCGGAAGATGAAGTTGCCGGGCGTGATCTCGTTCCGGAAGGACCGCCCGACCTGGGCGATGCCGAACGGCAGTTTGAGCCGCATCGACTGCAGGACGTTGTCGAAGTTGACGAACATCGCCTGGGCGGTCTCGGGACGGAGGTACGTGAGCGCGGCGTCGTCCTCGACGGGACCCATGAATGTCTTGAACATCAGATTGAACTGGCGGGGTGCGGTCAACTCGCCCTTGTCGCACTCCGGGCACAGCGTCCGGCGCTGTCCGCAATGGCCACAGGGCTCGCCGGCCGGTATCGTGAACTTGTTGCCCTTGGTGGCGGGACAGTAGTGGACCCACGAGACGGCGTCCACGTGGTCGGCGCGAAACCGCCGCTTGCATTCCCGACAGTCGACCATGGGATCGGTGAAGCGGTCCAGGTGGCCGCTCGCCTTCCACACCGTGGGATGCATGAGGATGGACGCGTCGATTCCGACCATGTCGGCCCGGGTCTGCACGAAGTCTCGCCACCACACTCGTTTGATGTTGTTCTTGAGCTCCACGCCCAGCGGGCCGTAGTCCCAGCACGAGCCCGTACCGCCGTAGATCTCACTCGACTGGAAGACGAAGCCCCGCCGCTTCGAGAGGGACACCAGCACGTCCATATTCATAGGCGCGCCTCGGCCGGCGGGGCCCCAGCCCCGCGACGCCCTGCGGCTCGCACCGCCATGTTCATAGGCGCGCCTCCCCAGCGGCGGCAGCGTGTTCCCCGGACGCTGACAACAGTCGCCGAAGCTCGCGTTGGAACTTGGTCGCCCGCGGCGGGTGGCCGATGAGGCGTGAGACCTGCGCCTCAAGCAGGACGGCGAGCTCTGCCTCGGCCCTGCCGAGAGGCAGGGCCAGCGCCTCCTCCCAGGACAGTGACCGGAGGCGCTCGGCAGCGCCGATCGTCGCGGGTGAGATCGGGAGGGTGTCCGCGCTCTCGCGCCCGCACGCCTCACAGACGAGGCCGCCGGCGCCGAGCGACGGGCGCGGAAACGGATAGGCCCGACCGCACTCGACACAAGCGTCGAGCCGGGGCCGGTGGCCGAGCGCCTCGATGTACCGCACCCCGAAGCAGATCGCCACCCGCGCCGGCTTCCGAGAACCCTCGAGGGCACGAAGACCGCGGACCAGGAGGCCGAAGAGGGCGACGTGACGGTCGCGCTCCGCGGTCAGTCGCGCCACACACTCGACGATCCACGCCGCCTGCGCCAGCCGCTCCAGGTCCTCGCGCACGCGCTGGAAGGGGTGAGTGATATCGAAGTGGTCGACGCGGACCAGCTCGCTCCGGCCGGCGTCGAAAAACACGAGCTCGCCGAGCGTGCAGAGCTCCAGGGCGCTCCCAAACCGTGAGCGCATCCGCCGGGCCGCCTTCGCCACGCCTCGGATCTTGCCGAAATCGCGCGAGTAGAAGGTGACGAGCCGGTCGCTTTCGCCGAGAGCAAACGACCCGATCACAACCGCCGTGGACTTTCCGAGCGCCATCAGGACGTCAGCCGAAATCCGAACTCGCGGAGCGCCCGCTCGTCCCGGCGCCAGTGCCGGCGCACCTCCACCTTCGACTGGAGGAACACCTTGATCCCGAAAAACGACTCGAGGTCGTGCCGGGCCGCCGTGCCGATCCGCTTCAGCATGGCCCCGCCCTTGCCGATGAGGATCCCTTTCTGCGACTCCTGCTCGACGAAAACGGTCGCCCTGACGTACAGGCACGCGGGATGCTCGCGTTCCGTGAGCTCCTCGACCCGGACCGCGACGGCGTACGGCACCTCTTCGCGCGTCAGGTGAAAGACCTTCTCGCGGATCATTTCCGCGACGTAGAACGTCTCGGGCTGGTCGCTCGTCGCATCCGCCGGGAAGAACGGCGGATGCTCGGGCAGCCTCCGAACGATCATCTCCAGGAGCCGGTCGCAATACGTTCCTTCCGTCGCTGAGATCGGGACGATCTCGGCGAACGGGTGACCCCGCTGCCAGGTTTCGATGATCGGCAGGATCCGGCTCTTGGGCCGCACACGGTCGACCTTGTTCAGCACGCAAAAGACCGGCCCCGAGTACGCCCGGAGCGGTTCGAGGACGATCTCGTCCGGATCGTCGCTCACTGAGGCGTCGACCACGAGACAAACCAGGTCGACGTCCTCGACGGCGCGCCGTGCTGTTTTCAGCATGAAATCGCCCAGCATGCCGGCGGCCGGGCGAAGCCCGGGCGTGTCGACAAAAACGACCTGCGCGCCGGCGAGGTTCTTGATGCCGGTGATGCGGTTCCGCGTCGTCTGTGGCCGCGGCGACACGATCGAAAGCTTCTCGCCGACGAGACGGTTCAGGAGCGTCGATTTCCCCGCGTTGGGGCGCCCGATGAGCGACACGAAGCCGGCCCGGCTGGTCACTGTAGCGCGGCCCCTGAGCCCGGCGCCGACCGAGGGTGGCCTGAGACAGACGCGACCCGGCTCCGTTGTCGCGGGGCCCCTGAGCCCGGCGCCGACCGAGGGTGGCCTGAGACAGACGCGACCCGGCTCCGTTGTCGCGGGGCCCCTGAGCCCGGCGCCGACCGAGGGTGGCCTGAGACAGACGCGGGAGGCCGCGTTTTCAGGAGTCCCTGCCAGAGCCGAGGGGGTAGCCGGCGGCGCCCGGCCGAGAGGATCTCCCGCTCACGCTCGTGCATGAGACCCGCCTCGACGGGATCGCGATCATCGTAGCCGACCAGATGCAGCACACCGTGCGTGACGAGCAGGTCCAGCTCGATCGCGAGCGGTACCTTGAGTCGGTTCGCCTGACGCCGCGCGGTCTCCCCCGAGATGACGATCTGACCGACGAGGGGACTCGGCAGGTCCGGCGTCGCGAGTGGGAACGCCAGGACGTCCGTGCGCCGGCCGACGCCGCGGTGCCGGTTGTTGAGCCGTCGGATCGCCGCATCGTCGACGACGACCACGTCGACGTCGCCTGCCGTGCGGCCAAGCGCAGCGAGGGCTCGCTCGGCGGTCCGCGCGAGCCGCGCCGGCGACACGGCGACCCGACGCTGGCAATTCACGACTGCTGCAGCCATCAGGACGGGGCGGGCGTCGATTCGCGCTCGCCCTTGCGGGCGTCGTGGGCGTCGTAAGCGCGGACGATGGCCGACACGAGCTGGTGTCGCACCACGTCGCCGTCGTCGAAGTAGACGAAACGGATCCCCGGAACGCCGCGCAGTACCGACTGGACCTCGATGAGTCCCGAGCCGCGCGACGCCGGCAGGTCCACCTGGGTCACGTCGCCGGTGATCACCATCTTCGAGTTGAACCCGAGGCGCGTGAGGAACATCTTCATCTGCTCCGCGGTGCTGTTCTGGGCCTCGTCGAGGATGATGAACGAATCGTTCAGCGTGCGGCCACGCATGTACGCGAGAGGCGCGATCTCGATCGCCCCCTTCTCCATGAAGCTCGTCACCCGCTCCGTCTCGAGCATGTCATAGAGGGCATCGTAGAGCGGTCGCAGGTAGGGGTGAATCTTCTCGTACAGGTCGCCGGGGAGAAATCCCAGCCGCTCCCCCGCCTCGACCGCCGGCCGCGTCAGCACGATCCGCGCGACCTCGCGCTTCATGAGCGCGGCGACCGCCATCGCGACGGCCAGGAACGACTTACCGGTCCCGGCGGGGCCGATGGCGAACACCATGTCGTGGCCCCGAATCGCGTCGACGTATCGCTTCTGGTTGACCGATTTCGGCGCGACCCATTTCTTGCGCGACGGCACGGCGATGGCGTCCGCGAACACCGTCTTGAGATCGGCCTGCTCGTCGTCCGAGAGCATGCGGAGCGCCGCCCGGACCTCGCCCGCGCGCAGCGGAGCCCCGGTCCGGACCAGCTCCGCGAGCTGGACCAGCGCGCGCTCGGCCTTCTTCACCTGACGCTCCTCTCCCTTCAGCATGATGTCGTGGCCACGGGCGACGATGCGGATGTCGAGCTCCGTCTCCAGCGTGCGGAGGTGATCGTCGTTGCGCCCGAGGAGTGGGAGCATGTCGAGGTCGGGGGCCAATGAGATCCGGCGGGTGATGGCGGTGGTTTCACTCAACGCTTAAGATTCCCTTCCCGAGTCTACACTCGGCAAATCGAGCTTGATGTGGAGTTCCTTCAGCCGTTCCGGCGGCACCGGCCCGGGCGCCTGCATCAACACATCCTGCGCCTGCTGGTTCATGGGAAACGCGATCACCTCACGGATATTCGTCTCGCCGGCGAGCAGCATCACGATCCGGTCGATGCCGGGCGCCGAGCCGCCGTGGGGCGGCGCGCCGTACTTGAAGGCGTTGAGCATTCCCCCGAAGCGGGCCTCGACCTCGTCCCGGCTGTAGCCGGCGATCGCGAACGCCTTGTACATGATGTCCGGGCGGTGATTGCGGATCGCCCCGCTCGACAGCTCGACGCCGTTGCAGACGATGTCGTACTGATAGGCCTTGATCGTCAGCGGGTCGGACCGCTCGAGGGCGTCGAGCCCGCCCTGCGGCATCGAGAACGGGTTATGGCTGAACTCGATCCGCTTGGTGTCCTCGTTCAGCTCGTACATCGGAAAGTCCGTCACCCAGCAGAACCGGAACGCATTGCGCTCGACGAGCCCGAGGTCCTCACCGAGTCGCGCCCGCACGCGCCCGGCCAGCTTCTCGGCCGCCGGCTGCCGATCGCAGACGAAGAAGAGCGCGTCGCCCTCCCGGCCACCGGTCGCGGCGCCGAGCCGTGCGAGCCGGTCCGCGTCGACGAACTTCGCGATCGGCCCCTTTGCGCCACCGTCGGCCAGAACGACGTAGCCGAGCCCCGGCGCCCCCTGCTCACGCGCCCACTGCCCGAGCTTGTCGAAGAAGCTCCGCGGCTGGCCCGACGCGTCCGGAGCCGGCACCGCCCGGACGACGGCGCCGGCGGCGATCGCCGTCGCAAACGGGGCGAAGCTCGAGTCCCGGAAGACGTCCGTGACGTCTGCGATCAGCAGCGGGTTGCGCAGGTCCGGCTTGTCGGTGCCGTACTTCGCCATCGCCTCGGCGAACGGAATGCGGGGGAACGGCGCCGGCGTCACGGCGGCGCCGCCGGCGAACTCCTCGAACACGCCGTGCAGGACCGGCTCGATCGCCGCGAAGACGTCCTCCTGCGTGACGAACGACATCTCGAAGTCGAGCTGATAGAACTCTCCCGGGGATCGGTCGGCGCGGCCGTCCTCGTCGCGAAAGCAGGGCGCGATCTGGAAGTAGCGATCGAACCCCGCGGTCATCAGTAGTTGCTTGAACTGCTGCGGCGCCTGCGGCAGCGCGTAGAACTTCCCGGGGTGCACCCGGCTCGGCACCAGGTAGTCCCTGGCCCCTTCCGGCGAGCTCGAGGTCAGGATCGGCGTCTGGAACTCGATGAAGCCCGCCTCGATCATTCGCCGGCGAATCGACGCGATGACGCGGCTGCGGAGCACGATGTTCCCGTGGAGCTTCTCGCGCCGCAGGTCGAGGAAGCGGTACCGCAGGCGCGTTTCCTCGGGGAATTCGGCGTCGCTGTTGACCTGGAGCGGCAGCGGCTCCGCCGACGACTGCACCGAGAGCGCGTCGACCGGCAGCTCGACCTCGCCCGTCGCCAGCCTCGGATTGACCGCACCCGGCGCCCGCGGCACGACCTTCCCGGCTACCGTGATCACACTCTCGAGACGCAGCGCTTCGGCGGTCTTGAACAGCGGGCTCGAGCCGTCGAGCACGCACTGCGTGATTCCGTAGTGGTCCCGCACGTCCAGGAACAACAGGTTGCCGTGGTCGCGCTTCCGGTGGAGCCAGCCGGACAGCCGCACCGGGTGGCCGATGTGCTCGCGCCGTAGCTCGCCGCACGTGTGGGTGCGAAGGCTATGCATCGGCGCCGCCCCCGCTCGCGGCTCGTCGGGCGAGCGGCTTGACGTCCGGCGGCGCCTGACCGGCCCGAAACACCGCGTACGAGCCGAATCCCTCCCCCATCAGGT
>JAHFDK010000212.1 GCA_023249095.1 Candidatus Rokuibacteriota bacterium
TGAGCAGCTTCGTGTTCAAGAGCGTGCGGTCAGCGAGCCCAGCCGTGACCAGACGCTCGAGATCGTCGTAGACGGCGTCACGGTTCAGCGAGAAGCCACCCCAGTTCTTGAGCAGCAGGTTCGTGCGATCGCCGGCCCCGCCGTTGGGAACCCACGGGAGATTCGCAACGAGCAGGAGAAGCGCTGGCGCGAGCCACCAGCCTGCAGTGCAAGGGAAACCTTAGCGTGGATCCAGGCATAGGGCGTAGAGGCGAAACGCCCTTTGCATCGCCTTAGATCCTGCACACGTGTCTCCTCTTCATCCGATTTGTCTGTAGCCGGCGAGACCCCCCAATTCGGCCACTGCTGCGGCGCGAGAGGCATATGTTACAGTCGGCCGCGATGGCCGGCCTGCGCCAGCCGCTGCCGCCCTCGCTATGGGAAGTCGTCGCACTGCGCGCGACCGGCGCGCGCTGGCCGCCGGAGACACAGTCGCGCGCCGAGCTCGTCGCGCGCGCGTGTCTCGACGAAGGGCTCCTGCCGCTGCTGCAGGCCGAGCCGGCGCTCCCGCCGCTCGTGCGCGACGCCGCCAGGCGCGCGATGGCTTCTCGACTCCACGTTGACCGCGACCATGCGGTGCGACGCGGGCTCCGGCGCGGGCTCGAGGTGATTGGCTCCGAGGTGGTCTTGCTCAAGGGCAGCGATTTCGCGCATCGGCTCTACGTCGATCCGTCGCTGCGGCCGATGTCCGACGTCGATCTGCTGGTGCCGCTCGCTCGAGCGGCGGTGGTGCGCGCCGACCTGGAGCGCGCTGGAGCGGTACCGATATTTCACGGCCCTGCGACGCGCGTGGCGTCGCACCACGAGATTGCCTTCGACTTTGAAGGGACCCTGCTCGATGTACACCACAGCTTCGTCCAGCGCGCGCGGCACCGTATCGACTACGATGCCGTCTGCTCGGCCCGCATACCCGTCGACGTGCTCGGTATACGGACGGCGCGTCTATGCGATGTCGACGTCGTCCATTACCTCCTCCTATCGATTGCCAAAGACTCGCTCACCCCGCGGCTTCTGCGTTTCGTCGACCTCTGGCTCGCTCTCCGCGCGGCGCCGCAGGCGCTCGAGGGTGCGCTCGAACGGGCGCACCGCTGGTCAACGGCGCGAGCGGCCTATGCCGCCCTCGCCGAGGCCGGCCGGATCTTACCAGAGCTCGATGGTGAGTCTCACCGGCGCGCCCGCGAGAGCCTGCTGCCGGCGAGTCAGCGGCGGTGGATCGATCGATACGTGCTGCCGCGCGCCCCCGTAGCGCCGACCCGCGCAGTTCAGCTCTGGCGCAAGCTGTGGTTGCTCGACGACGCGCGCCGCCGCACTATGTTCTTCGTCTACCATGCCGGTGCCGTTGCGCAGGGCCTGTGGGTTGGTTGCGTGCCGAGGCCACGTCCCGGCGCCGCCCGCTAGGAGCAGTTGGCGATCGAGAGGATCTGCTGCACCGTCTCAGCGGCCTCACCGCGCAGCCCCTTGAGCACGCGAGCGCCACCGACGGCCTCGCGCAGTGCGATCATCGTAACCGCCGGACGCATTCGGGCGGATAGCGTGTTCGATAAAAGCGCGAGAACGCCTTCGCCAGCGCTCGCGGGACGCAGCCGAAAGCGCGCACCGTCGCGGAACCTCGTGGCGATGATCAGTCCGATCGGCAGAGCCTTGCGGCCGCGCCGAACCCCGAGCGACTCGGGCTCGTGTCGGGACGGCCGCACGCCCGGCACCGCGCCGGGTGTCCGCAGCGACAGCGGCCGGTCGTAGGGATGCACGCGTCCGCGCATGTCGATCACCGCATATTCGTCGGAATAGTAGGTTGTCCCCGCGTCGAGCAACGCGCGCACCAGCGTGGACTTGCCGCTGAAGCTGCGACCCGGTATCACGATGGCCCGACCCCGCCAGCCGACCACGCCGGCGTGCACGAACACCCGCGCGGGTGCGTGCACACCGACGAAGCCTTCCACCTCCGACTCGAACGCGGAGAGCACGGTATCGAGGTCTTCGCTGCGAGCGATGCGGACGTGGTCAGCGTAGAGGATGTGCAACCGCCGGACGCCCGGACGCGGCCCATCGCCGCCGAGCACGAGGGAGTACAGCCGATCGACACCTCGCACGCCCGCGGAGCGGGCGTGCGGCGGTAGATGTCCACGCAGGAGTGACAGGGCGGCAGACGTCTGCCCCCGCAGGCCGAGCCGCACACCATACGCGACGAAGGATTCCCCCACCGCCCACCCGAGCTGGTCAAGCTTGTCCAGTCAGGTGGAGCCACTCTTCGACCACGGTAATCGGCCCGCAGCCGTCAGCTCAGACACAGATGGTGAAGAGGCAAAGGCCGGAGCAGCACTGCGCGTTCGAGCTGCAGGTCGCGCCTGTGGCTAGGCATGTGGCCGCGCGCGCTGGGCGCGGGACGCCGATCGTCGCCACGAGCGGCAGCGCCGCGCCCCCTGCAAGACCGAGCCGGCGAAGCCAGAGGCGCCGCGACTCGCGGTATGGGGTCACGCCGTCGAGCAGGTGCTTGCGGGCCAAGACGGCGAGGGCAAGATCGACCTGGGCCTCCGCATGGA
This sequence comes from Candidatus Rokuibacteriota bacterium, assembly GCA_023249095.1. Taxonomy (GTDB): domain Bacteria; phylum Methylomirabilota; class Methylomirabilia; order Rokubacteriales; family CSP1-6; genus AR31. Next base: position 2,580 of record JAHFDK010000212.1, read on the forward strand.
TCGCGCCGAGTTCGCGCTCGAGCACCCGTGCGATCTGCTCGCGCGTCGTGGTGCCGTCGCAATGTTGCAATATGAGCTTGGCCGCTTGGTTAAGCCGGTGGGCTCTGTGCCGGGCAAGGTCATAGACAATGAGCTCGCCGGGGAGGTCCTCTACGTGAAGATCGTCTACCCGTGCCTTTGGGAGTCGGTCGCCCATCGCAGCTCCTCCGGTGGGACCTCCACAGGCTGAGACCTCGACCGTCATCGTGCTCCTTATTCTCCAAAAAGAGCCAGATATTTCTACCGTAGCCGAAATGGGAATCGAAGAGCAATCCGTAGGAACTCATAGCTACCGGAACGAGCGCGTCAGCTCGAGCCGGACGAGGTGATCCAGGCCGTCATCGCCAGACATGAAGTGTCGGTTCTTGACGTCACTCACGAGGTACTGCGCGAAGAGCGAGTAGCGGTCCCAGAAGCGCCAGGAGACGTCGATGCCGCCGCCCAGGCGCTTCTCTTGAGGACCCGAGAACCCGTTCACCGTGCTGCCGATGACAGCGCGATCGGCCAGGAATCCGAGCATGAGGTTCGGGGTGAGCCGGGCAGTGACACGGGCGAAGAGATCGCGACCGTCCGCGCCGATGAAGTCCGAGATGACATGGCCACGGGTCCAGTAGCCGCTGACAAATTCGGTGTGATTGAACGACTGGGGAGACGTCCGCGCGTATTCGATCCGGGCGTCGAGCCAGTCCTGCCCGAAGAGCCCGAGAAAGTGCACGCCCCCCACGCCGCCGACGGTGATTCCCTTCGGGAGAAAATTCGAGGCCAAGAAGTGGCCGACGCCGGTGCTCGGGCCGCACTCGCCGCAGGTGTCGTCCCAGGAGAACTCGCCGTAGAGCCTGAGGTCGCGGCTCGGGAAAAAGTAGCGATCGAGGTTGCGGAAGCGCAGCTCGCCGTCGACGCTGAAGAGGTTGTTCGTTCGCTCCTCCGGGTGGGCAGCGTCATTGCCGAAGCTGGGGTTGACGATCACGGAGGGATACTTGCTCAGGGACAGGTGCGGGCTTCCTCCGTCGAACATGACCGCCCGGCTGATGCCGAGCTCCAGGAACGTGGCCGGCGACACCGTCAGGCGCATCCCGGCGAGCTTGGCGTGCGGATGATCGCGGCGCTCTTCGAGCTGAGCGAGAAAGATCAGCGCCTTCATCGGCCCCACCCACTGGCCGATCCAGGGCAGCAAGAACGGCTCGGCGGAGCCGAGCCGGATCTGGTCGAGGGGCTGCGCGTTGTTGGAGAATAGGAGCGCGTTGTGATACCCGGGGCCCCACGCGAGGCTGTCGCGGCCGACGAGGAGCTCGATGTTCCAGAGGGTCAGCTTCAGGTAGCCGGTGGCGAGCCGGGCCGACGTGTAGTCTTCGTTCGCGAGCAGCTCGGGCTGCACGTAGAACGTGACAAAGTCGCCGATCTGCATGCGGCTCTCGAAGGTCAGGCCGCCGTTGGCCCCACGCCTGAACGACTTCCCCTGTTCGTTGACCAGCGAGAGCAGATGATTCGCGTAGCCGGCGTACACCTGCGCGCGGTCGACCGGCGTGAACGAGAAGACTCCGGGCGGCGTCGCTCCGTCGGGGACCCGCACGCCCAATCCAGCCAGCTCGACCTTGAACTCCTCCATCAAGCGATCGAGCACGGGCTCGAGATCACGCCGCGTGTTGAGGCCGCCTGACTCGTCACGACGGATGCGCTCGATGGCGCGCGCCACGATCCGCGCCGCCTCCACGCGGCTGAGCGGCTTCGTGTTCAAGAGCGTGCGGTCGGCGAGCCCGGCCGTGACCAGGCGCTCGAGATCGTCGTAAACGGCGTCACGGTACAGCGAGAAGCCGCCCCAGTTCTTGAGTGGCAGGTTCGTGCGATCATCGGCCACCGCGGCGAAACCCGGAGCGAGAGGCGCGACGGTGACGAGCGCCGCCGCCAGCCACCACCGTGCGACGCGAAGCAAATTTTGGCCTGGGCCGAACATGGGCGTACAGCATAGCCTAGCCAGGGCCATGATCTCGAAATTCGCCGTGTCCATCCTGCTCGCGCTCAGCGCGCCCTTTCTCTTCGTGAAGCTCGGCATGCCCTTCCTCGACCCGGACGAGGGGCTCTACGCCACGATCGTGCAAGAGATGGTGAGCCGCGGGGACTGGGTGATGCCCCACGCGAACGGTCTGCCGTACCTCGAGAAGCCCCCGCTCTATTTCTGGCTGACGTCCCTGACCTTCGGGCTCTTCGGCCCCTCCGAGTGGGCGACGCGGCTCTGGTCGGCGCTGGCGGCGCTGGGCACGGTGATCCTCACCTGGCGGATCGGGCGGCGCCTCTACGGGGCGCGCGCCGGGCTTCTGGCCGGGCTCGTCATGGCGACGGTGGTCGGCAACGCCCTCTACGTCCGCAAGGCATCGACCGATCAGCTCTTCGTGTTCTGTCTCACCCTCGCGATGTACGGCTTCCTGCGCGACGCCGAGCGCGCGGACCGGGGGCGCGCGCGATTCCTGCTCTTCTACCTCGGCGTCGCGCTCAGCGTGCTCGCCAAGGGGTTCATCGGCTTGTTCCCCGTGCTGATCGTCGGGCTCGGGATGGCCATGGTGCGCCAGCTCTCCTGGCGCGATCTCAATGTGGTACGCGGCGCCGCGCTCTTCGCGGTGGTGGCGGGGCCGTGGCACGCGCTCGTCGCCTGGCGATCTCCAACGCTGTTCGAGTTCTACGTGCTGGATGCCCATCTCCTGCGGCTTCTCAACGCGCGCCGATACGTCGAGGCCGATGTGCCGATCTCGACGCTCGCCTTCTTCGCGGCGAGCTTCATCTGGGCGTTTCCCTGGAGCGTCTTCACCCTGGCCCGCTCGGCGCCGGACCCGTCGCCGCGTGCGCGCTGGCGTCCGGTCATCGTGCTCTGGCTTCTCGTCGTGATCGGCCTCTTCGCGCTCTCACGCTTCAAGCACGAGTACTACGCCCTCCCCGCCTTTCCGGCGCTCGCCGTCCTGGTCGGCGCGGCGTGGGCGAGCGGGCGGGACATCGGGCGCTGGCTCGTGATCGGCCTGCTCGGGTGTGGTGCCGTCGGCCTCTGGGCCCTCTGGGCTGGTGCCGGGCTGACCGCCGGACAGGTGCTGAACGGCTTGGCCGAGCTGAACGCGTACTACCGGATCTTGCGCGATCAGAAAATCCCCCTTCCGTTCGAGCCCCGTCCGTTCGGCGTCCTGCTTCAGGGGCTGGGACTGGTCCTGCTCGTGGGCTGGGGGCTGGCGACACTCTGCTGGGCGCGCGGATGGCGTCGGAGCGCGTTCGCTTCGCTCGTCGGCATATCGGGCGTGATCACGGTGCTCATCTTCCGGCTGCTCGATGTGGTCGAGCCTCACCACTCGGTGAAGGAGGTCGCGCAGGCGATCAACGCCCAGGCCGCCCCGGCCGATGTGCTCGTCCTCGAGGGGTCACTCGCGTACAGCGGGGCACTGCCCTTCTACACGGGGCGTCACGTCCTCCTGGTGGACGGCGCCGTCGACTACTTCTCGATTTCGGCCACGTTACCCGAGGCGCGCGGGGTCTTCATCGACGCCGGCGACCTGATCCGCCTCTGGGGGGAACCGCGGCGCCTGTTTCTCGTGGCGCGTCGCCCGCCCGGCCAGAGCGTGGTAGCGGCGCTCCCGGCGGCGCGCGTGCACGAGCTCGGACGCTACGGCGCGCGCGGGCTCTACTCGAACCGCTAGATCGTGAGCCGACCGCGGCCCCACGACGCCAGGACCGCCGCGATTCGGTCGCCAGCATGCCAGTTCCAGAGAGGAGGCACTTGGAGGGGGAAGATCACTGGAACTTGCCGGCCGATCTCATTGAGAGTGTCCACAATGCCGAGAAACGTCCTGGGGTCGTCGACGTTCCCAACGAAGTGGATCTTGTCGGCGGAGACTCCCTCGCGCTTGAGATTCGCATGCCGTCGATCGATGGGGTGAAGAGCAAAATCGACAGCTGATCCGTCAGCACCCGGTTGATCTCTTCAGGCATCGTCCGATCGTGCGACCTCAAGCCGGCCTCCACGTGGCCGACAGGTACGAGCAGCTTGGCGCAGACCAGCGCCGCAGCAACGGTCGAGTTGACGTCTCCGTAGACCAAAACGATATCCGGCTTGCGGTCGATGATGATGGGCTCGAGACCGATCATGATCTTTGCGGTTTGTTCGCCATGACTGCCGGAGCCCACTCCAAGATTCACATCCGGCGGTCGAAGCTCGAGTTGATGAAAGAAGATCTCTGACATGTTCGCGTCGTAGTGCTGCCCGGTGTGGACGCTACGGCGAGAACTGGTTCTCCTGATTGAACTCCACTGATTGAACTCCATAGATCAAGCTGCTGAAAACACTGCATTCTCAAATCCGCGATGCCAGGATCATGGGCGCATTGTCGAAGGTGACAACCTGACCGTTACTCAGTTGCGCGCCGATTACTGATTTCGCGCACAGCGCAGCGGCTCGAGTCCTCACGATTCCTATACGTTTGCAGCGCTCTGACCCGAAAGGCTCCTCGCCTGGCACCCTGTGTGCAGCCTGCACCAACCAGGAAGACTCCTCTCGATAAGGGCAAACCCGTCGCGAGGCGGGGACGCAAAGCCACGGGTCAGGCCGCGAGTTAGCCTGACAGCCGGGCTACCGAAGGAGGGGTGGTGGTCACCCCCCGGGACGCGATGGTCTTCCGCAAGGAGACCGCGCGCAGATGTTCGAAGGCGCCCGCTTCCTCCGGCAGTGGCTTCTGGGCCTCAGTCTGGCCCTCGGTGGAATCCTCCTTGCGACCAATCCCGGGAGTGCCGGGATACTGGATGCAACCTGGACGGCCCCCACCACGAATACCGACGGAAGCCCGTTGACCGACTTGGCGTCGTATCGCGTCTACTACGGAACCGCGAGCGCGCCCTGTCCGGGGTCGTCCTTCCTTCAAGTGATATCGTCGACATCCAGCCCGCCTCCCAATCAGACGGTAACGGCCAGACTCACGGGACTCACGACCGGCACGCTCTACTTTGTGGCGGTCACGGCTGTGGATTCGGGCGGCATGGAGAGCGCCTGTTCGGCCGTCGCGAGTGCCCCCGCACGGATTGACTTTGCGGTGAGCCCGACCGGCACGGTGAATTTCGGGAGTGTGAACCTGGGCACCTTTGCGGATCAGACTCTCACGGTGCAAAACACGGCCGGGGGGACTGTCTCCGGGACGGCATCGGTTCCTGCGCCCTTCAGTATCGTCTCCGGGAGTCCGTTCAGTGTGGTGGGACTGAACGCGACCCAGACGGTGACGGTGCGCTTCAGCCCGACCTCGACGGCGACCGCGACGGCGAATGTGAACTTCGCGGCGGATGGGGACACGATCTCGCGAATCGTGTCGGGTAGCGGGACGGATGCGACTGCACCGGGCGTGACCATCACCACGCCCACGGCCAATCCGACTTTCAGCACGAGCAATCCCACTCTGACGCTGGGAGGCACTGCGTCGGACACGGTCGCGGTAACGCAAGTGACGTGGACGAACGACCGCGGGGGCAGCGGAACGGCGACGGGAACGACGAGCTGGACGGCCAGCGGGATCGCCCTCCAGGTCGGTGTGAACGTGCTCACGGTCACTGCGCGGGACGCCGCCGGAAACATCGCAACGGACAGCTTGACGGTAACCCTGACGTCGACCTTCACGCTCACGGTCTCGAAAACAGGCACGGGCAGCGGGACAGTAACGAGCAACCCGGCGGGCATCTCCTGCGGGGCGACTTGCTCCGCGGCGTTCGCCGGCGGCACCGCCGTCACTTTGACCGCCGCGCCCGCCGCCGGGTCGACGTTCAGCGGCTGGAGCGGCGGTGGCTGCACCGGTACCGGGACGTGCACGGTCTCGCTGAGCGCGGCCACCACCGTCACCGCCACCTTCGCTGTTCAAACCTTCACGCTCACCGTGAGCAAGACGGGCGCTGGTATCGGGACGGTGACGAGTAGCCCGGCGGGCATCTCCTGCGGCGCCACCTGCGCCGCCGCGTATTCCAGTGGCACCGCTGTCACCTTGACCGCCGCGCCGGCGGCCGGCTCCACCTTCAACGGCTGGAGTGGCGGTGGCTGCTCCGGCACCGGCACTTGCACCGTCACGCTCAGCGCGGCCACCACCGTCACCGCCACCTTCGCTGTTCAAGCCTTCACGCTGACGGTGAGCAATACGGGCCCTGGGATCGGGACGGTGACGAGTAGCCCCGCCGGCATCTCCTGCGGCGCGACGTGCATCGCCGCGTACGCGAGCGGCACCGTGGTCACCTTGACCGCCGCGCCCGCCGCTGGCTCCACCTTCACCGGCTGGAGTGGCGGCGGCTGCTCCGGCACCGGGACCTGCTCCGTCACGCTCAGCGCGGGCACCACCGTCACCGCCGCCTTCGCGCTTCAAACTGTCACGCTGACGGTGAGCAAGACCGGCGCCGGCACCGGCACGATCACGAGTAGCCCCGCCGGCATCTCCTGCGGCGCGACGTGCTCCGCGGCGTTCGCCAGCGGCACCGCCGTCACCTTGACCGCCACCCCTGCCGCCGGCTCCACCTTCACCGGCTGGAGTGGCGGCGGTTGCTCCGGCACCGGTACCTGCTCCGTCACGCTCAGCGCGGCCACCACCGTCACCGCCACCTTCGCGCTTCAAACTGTCACGCTGACGGTGAGCAAGACCGGCGCCGGCACCGGCACGATCACGAGTAGCCCCGCCGGCATCTCCTGCGGCGCGACGTGCTCCGCGGCGTTCGCCAGCGGCACCGCCGTCACCTTGACCGCCGCACCCGCCGCCGGCTCCACCTTCACCGGCTGGAGTGGCGGCGGTTGCTCCGGCACCGGTACCTGCTCCGTCACGCTCAACGCGGCCACCACCGTCACCGCCACCTTCGCGCTTCAAACTGTCACGCTGACGGTGAGCAAGACCGGCGCCGGCACCGGCACCGTCACCAGCGCGCCCGGCAACATCAACTGCGGTGGGAAGTGCTCCACGGCATTCGCCAGCGGCACCGCCGTCACTTTGACCGCTGCGCCGGCCGCCGGCTCCACCTTCACCGGCTGGAGCGGCGGCGGTTGCTCCGGCACCGGCACCTGCACCGTCACGCTCAGCGCGCCCACCACCGTCACCGCCACCTTCGCGCTTCAGACCTCCACCTTCACGCTGACGGTAAGTAAGACCGGCGCCGGGACGGGCACGATCACGAGCAGCCCGGCGGGTATCTCCTGCGGCACGACGTGCTCCGCGGCGTTCGCCAGCGGCACCGCCGTCACTTTGACCGCTGCGCCCGCCGCCGGGTCGACGTTCAGCGGCTGGAGTGGCGGTGGCTGCTCCGGCACCGGGACCTGCACCGTCACGCTCAGCGCGGCCACCTCCGTCGCCGCCACCTTCGCCGTGCAGACCTTCACGCTGACGGTGAGTAAGACCGGCGCCGGGACGGGCACGATCACGAGCAGCCCGGCGGGCATCTCCTGCGGCGCGACGTGCTCCGCGGCGTTCGCCAGCGGCTCCGCCGTCACCTTGACCGCCACCCCCGCCGCCGGCTCCACCTTCACCGGCTGGAGTGGCGGTGGCTGCTCCGGCACCGGCACCTGCACCGTCACGCTCAGCGCGGCCACCACCGTCACCGCCACTTTCGCCGTGCAGACCTTCACGCTGACGGTGAGCAAGACCGGCGCCGGGACGGGCACGATCACGAGCAGCCCGGCGGGTATCTCCTGCGGCGCGACGTGCTCCGCGGCGTTCGCCAGCGGCACTGCCGTCACCTTGACCGCCGCGCCCGCCGCCGGCTCCACCTTCACCGGCTGGAGTGGCGGTGGCTGCTCCGGCACCGGGACCTGCACCGTCACGCTCAGCGCGGCCACCACCGTCACCGCCACCTTCGCCGTGCAGACCTTCACGCTGACGGTGAGTAAGACCGGCGCCGGGACGGGCACGATCACGAGCAGCCCGGCGGGCATCTCCTGCGGCTCGACGTGCTCCGCGGCATTCGCCAACGGCTCCGCCGTCACCTTGACCGCCGCGCCCGCCGCCGGCTCCACCTTCACCGGCTGGAGTGGCGGCAGTTGCTCCGGCACGGGGACCTGCACCGTCACGCTCAGCGCGGCTATCACCGTCACCGCGACATTCGTGGTGCCGCCGACGACGCTGAGCCTGGCGTATCTGGGCAAGCTGCGGGACAAGGTGGGCGGCGGCCCGACGGCGTTCAGCGCGGACGGCGCGCTGGATGGGAGCTTCCAGGTGACGGTCGGTGCGGGGAGTGGGGCGCGGACCGTCACAAAGCTGGAGTTGCGCGCGAGCACCGGCACGTGGGATACAGACGGGGCGACGGCGCACTGGG
>JAHFDK010000213.1 GCA_023249095.1 Candidatus Rokuibacteriota bacterium
TACCACGTGAACGAGTTCGACTTCTGCGTGGAGATCGCCGACGCTGACTCCGACGGCTACGGCGAGATCGTGCTGACGACGGTGAACCGGCGCGTGATGCCGCTGATTCGCTACCGCACGGGCGACGTGGCGCGCTGGCTGCTCGAGCCCTGCCCCTGCGGTCTACCGTTCCGCCGGCTCTCGCCGCTGCGCGGCCGGCTCGACGAGCAGGTTTCCTGCGCGTGGGGCAACCTTCATCCCGACTTCTTCGAGCCTCTGCTGCAAGGCGTGCCGGGGCTCGGGCACGACTGGCAGGTAGCCCTCTACGAGCGTGATCTGACACCGGTCGTGCAGTTCCGTCTGGAGCTGGAGGGCGATGGCGCCGCGCGGGAGCGGGCGGTCCAGGCAGTGCTCGGGGCGTTGCAGCGTGCGCGGCCCGAGGCGTGGCTCGCCTACTGCCAGCGGCTGATCGATCTCGAGCTCGTGTTCTTCCCGCCGGGGACGCTCCGCAGCGCTCGGAAGCTCCTTCGGCTCGTGGACGAGCGCCTGAGCGGGCCGCCCGCGTGGGTCGCACGCGCCATTCAGGGGATCCGCCCGCGATGACCAGGACAGCCCGCGGCCTACGGCAAGACCCGAAAGCCCTCGGCCTGAGCTGCGTCTCGGAGGCGTTGATCGAGGCAGACGAAATCGTGGTGAGCAGGGCGGCCGTTCGCCCACAGGAGTCCGGCGGCCAGCTGCAGAGCGTCCGCGGCGCTCAGCGGATGCAAGACGAGTGCGCGAGCCGCAGCGTCCCGCACCTGATGGCTGGGCTGGATCTCGGTCCAGTCAGTAGCCAGGTGCGCCACCAGTCGCCGCATCTGCTCCTCTTGAGCTCGCGTGAGGATGTCGTCGCGTCTCCCACGCGCGAAAGCGGAGTAGCATTCGACAGGTGTCGTCCACCAGACGACGATGGCGTCGTCGCCAGTGGCGATCTTTCGCACGAGGGTGCTGTGCGATTCCGTCAAGCAGAGCGGGGCGACCGCCGATGCGTCCCAGAACTTCACCGGTCGCTTTCGCGTTCCTCCAGAAGCGCCTTGAGCACGGCTCCGCTCGGGTCTGCAGGCCGGGGCAGCTTCCAGAACTCCTTTGAAATCTTGCCTGAACCGAGGCGAACGAGCCCGGCCCGAGCCAGCTCGAGCAGATGGGCCGGGACCGCCGCCTGGTCGGGGCCGATCGGAACGATCTTCGCGATCGGCTTGCCGCGCTCGGTGATGATGACTTCCTCACCCGCCTTGACGCGGGCCAGGTGCTCACTCAGGGTGGCCTTGAGCTTGGACACGGTCGCGCTCCGCATCATCGGCCTTCTCTAGTCAGATGCATGTGACCAGTATAGTCACTTAATGGCCGTGCGCAAGGGTCGAGGAAACTCGCGATCCCATGCTGGCTGGGGGAGGCAAATTTCCCGGTGGGAAGGAAGATCGTCCGCTAGAATCGTGGCCTCAAGAGGGGGAGGAAGATGCGGCCGAGGAAGCTGTTCGCCATCGTGATGCTCGTCGCCCTGGTCGGCTCAGACTTCGCACTCGCGATGTCGCCGGCGTTCGGGCAGACGTCCGGCGCGGGGAACGGCCAGCCGCTGATGCCCTCGCTGGGCGGCGGCGACGGCGCCTACGGGAGAGTGCTCCCCGGTCCGGGCACGACGGCTCCCTACGCCGTGCCACAGCAACCGCAGCAGACGCTTCCTCTCGCGCAGCCTCAGATGATCCAGCGCCCCGTCGGCCCGTCGGCGGCGAACGTCTGCCAGCCGGGCGGAGGCCTGCGGCCGTATCAAACGGTCTCGATTCCGCGGACGCGGACCCGCGAGCCCTTTCAGCTCCCACACCCGCTGACTACCACGCAGCCGCCCGCCGCGACGGTGACGCAGGTTACCGTGTCTCAAAGCGCGCCCGGTGCCCAGGCTCCGGTCAGCCAGCAGCCGGCGGTCGAGACGAGAGCACCGAGTGGCAACCCACCCCTGGCAGCACCCGAGGTCGAGGAATTTTCTAGGATTGAGGCGAGCTACAACCTCGATCCGATGCGCGTCGACCAGGTTGGTAGCCAGCAGCCACAGCAGTTCCAACAGCCACCGCAGTTCCAGCAGCCACCACAGTTCCAGCAGACTCAGCAGCGACAGACTCCTCAGGATCAGGGGTACCTCGGCCCCTTCGGCATGCCGCTGCGCCAGTACGGCTATGCGATGTTCGCGGGGAACGTGTCGACGTTCGCGCCGGTCGACGACATTCCCGTCGGGCCGGACTACGTGCTCGGCCCCGGTGACGATCTCGCGATCAACGTCTGGGGAGCGGTGGACAGCACCTTGATCCGCACGGTCGACCGGAACGGGCGCATCGTACTGCCGAAGGTCGGCGATCTGCGGATCTGGGGGCTCACGTTCTCCCAGGCCGACCGCCTGATCCGGGACGAGCTCGCCCGGTTCTTCCGCGGCTTCCAGACGAGCGTGACCATGGGGCGCCTGCGCACCGTGAGCGTCCACGTCGTCGGCGAAGTCTGCCAGCCCGGCGTCTACACGCTGAGCTCTCTCGCCACGGTGACGAACGCGCTCTATAGCGCCGGGGGCCCGACGAAGCTCGGCTCGCTTCGCGAGGTGCGGCTCCTGCGCAGCAACGTCCAGGTCGCACGGATCGACCTCTACGACTTCCTCCAGCGCGGCGACCGCGCGCGTGACTACCGCCTCGAGTCGGGCGACACGATCTTCGTCCCGACCGTCGGCGACGTCGTGGCCGTGTCCGGTGAAGTCAAGCGGCCGGCGATCTACGAGATCCTGGTCGGCACCCGGCTCGCCGACGTGGTCGCGATGTCGGGCGGGGTCACGCCTACGAGCTATCTCAAGCGGGTCCAGATCGTCCGGGCGCTCCCGAACGCCGAGCGCGTGACGCTCGACGTCGATCTCACGAGCCACTATTTGAAAGGGGACGAGCCGAGCAATCCGCCGATCAACGCCGGCGACCTCGTGCTGATCCACCGGAGCGATCCCCGCGTCTACAACGTCGTGAAGCTCGAGGGCGCGGTGCGCTATCCCGGGACGTACGAGCTGAAGCCGATGATGCGCATCGGCCAGATGCTCCCGGCCGACCAGCTCCTGCCCGAGGCGTACGTCGAGCGCGTCGAGGTGGCGCGCCGCCGGCCGGACCTGTCGATGGAGATCCTGTCCGTCGATCTCAAGAAGGCGTGGAGCGGCGACCCGGGCCAGGATCTTCTCCTGAAGCCTCTCGACGAGATCACGGTGCGCACCGAGCTCAAGGCGGCGCGGATGGTGCAGCTCAGCGGTCAAATCGCGCGCCCGGGCGTCTACACGATCTCGGAGGGCGAACGGCTCTCCTCGGTGCTCGAGCGCGCCGGCGGCTTCAGCGACCGCGCTTTCCTCAAGGGCGCCGCGTTCACGCGGGCGGCGCTGCGGAAGACCGAGCAGGAGCAGGTCGACGCCTTCCTCAAGGCGCAGGAGCAGCGCATGCTCGCCTCGGCGTCGACGGTGATCGTCGGCGGCGAGAAGGAAGAGCTCGCGGCCCAGCAGCAGCAGCTGCAGGCGCGGCGCGAGATGCTGAAGCTCCTGGCCTCGAAGGTCGCGGTGGGGCGCATGGTCGTGCACCTCGACGCGCCCGACAAGCTCAAGGGCAGCGACAACGACGTCGTCATGATCGACGGCGACACGCTGAACGTTCCGGAGCCGCCGCAGTCGGTGCTCGTCCTCGGCGCCGTCCGCAACTCGACCTCGGTCCAGCACAAGGAAGGCGCCGGGATCGACTACTACATCAACCGCGTCGGCGGCTTCTCCAAGGAAGCGGACAAGAAGGAAGCCCACATCGTGAAGGCCGACGGCTCGGCCATCTCCAGCTTCACGAACGTGCGTACGGTCGAGCCGGGCGACACCGTCATCGTGCCGCCCAAGGAAGAGGAGAAGATCCGCACACTCCCGACGATCCGCGACATCGTCACGACCATCGGTGCGGCGCTCCTGGGCGTCGCGGCGCTGGCGGTGCTGTTCTAGCAGTAGCTCCGGCTCCGGCGCTCCTCACGGTTGAGACCTTGATGCGCTATCGTTTCGTCGACGAGATCGTGTCGCTCACCCTCGACGGTGCCCCGCGAATCGAGGTGGTGAAGCGCTTCGACGCGGGTGACGACGTCTTCAGCGGGCCCCAGGGGCCCGAGCGCGTTCCCGAGTCGATGCTCCTCGAGCTGATGGCGACGACCGGCGGGCATCTGCTCTTCCGCCATCTCGGCGAGCGCCGGCTCCCGCTGCTCCTGAAGGTGCCGGAGTGCCGCTTCGAGGGCTGGGTGTCCGCGGGCGAGCGGCTGCGCGCGGTCGCGGCGCTGCGCGGGGTGTCGTCGGTGGCCGACGGGACGAGCGTCGCAGAGGTGGAGACCCAGGTGTACGTCGAGACCAGCAGGGTGGCGCACGCGCGGATCATGTTCGTGTGCGTGAGCGTGCCGGGGATCGACCTCGCCGGTCGCGGAGTCGGGGTGTGACCGGACGCACGGTGCTCCTGACCGGGCGTGGCGTCGTCTCGCCGCTCGGCGTCGGGCTCGTCCAGCACTGGGAGGCTCTCTGCGCCGGGCGCACGGCTGTCGGCCGTCTCGATCGGCTCGCGGCGCTCGGGCTGCCGGCATCGCGCGGGGCCGAGGTGGCGCCGGAGGCCCTCCAGCCCCACCTCCCGCGGTTTTCGCGCAAGCAGCAAAACCGTTACAACCGCCCGACGCTGCTCGCGATGCTCGGCGCCGCGCTCGCGATGGACGACGCCGGCCTCGGGCCGGGCGCCGGCGACTCCTCGCGCTTCGGCGTCGTGCTCGGCGTGAACACGCCCGCCTGGAACCTGGACGCGATGGTCGCGTACCTCGTCGCGTCGGAGTCGAGGGAGACGCCTGATGTGCTCGACCTGCCGCGCGCCAACGGCTACTGCATGCGCTCGATCAACCCGCTCGACTTCTCACTCAAGACGCTGCCGAATCTCCTGGCCGGTCACGTCGCCATCGCGCACGACGCCCAGGGATGTTGCCGCGCGATGCCGGAGGGACACGTCGGCGGCGCGTGCGCGGTCGGGGACGCCGGTCGCCTGATCGCGGAGGGGGAGCTCGACGTGGCCCTCTGCGGCGGCGCCGACGACCAGCTCGAGGAGCTGTTCTTCACGACCCAGTGGGGCGCCGGGGCGATCGCGTCCGACGACGGCCGGCCCGGGCTCATCCCCGGCGAGGGCAGCGGCCTCCTCGTCCTCGAAGAGGCCGAGCACGCGGTCGCGCGCGGGGCTCGGTGCCACGGCGAGATCGCCGGCTTTGCCTCGGGCGGGGGCGGGGGACGCCACCCCGGCGAAGATGATCCGGCGCGGCTGGTCGAGCGTCTGGCGCGGGCGATCGACGCCGTCCTGGCCGAGGCGGGCGACGCCCCCGACCTCGTGAGCCTGCACGGAGACGGCATTCCCGCGCACGACGATGCCGAGCGCTCGGCGCTCGCGCGCGTCATGGGGTCCTCCGCGTCGTCGACACCCTGCCTCAGCATGAAGTCGGCCCACGCTGACCTCGGCGCCGCGGCGAGTCCCGTGGAGCTGCTCGCTTGTTCGGCGGCGCTCGAGCACGCTACACTTCCGCGTGTCGTCTCGGGGCATCTGCTCTCGCCGACGCCGGCGTACCGCTCGGCCCTGGTGCTCTCGCTCGGACTCTTCGGCGAGTGCGCGGCGCTGATGGTGCGGCGCTAGCGATGCCCATGCACATCGATCTGACGGGGCGGGTGGCGCTGGTCACCGGCGCGTCGCGCGGGATCGGCCGCGCGATCGCGACGGGTCTGGCGCGCGCGGGCGCGACGGTCTGCCTCAACTATCGCCGGCAGCACGAGCGGGCCAAGGAGACGCTGCAGGCGATCGAAGCGGCCGGCGCTCACGCCTTCGTCCACCAGGCGGACGTGAGCGACCGGGGGCAGGCCGAGGCGCTGGTCGGCGCCGTCGTCGAGCGCATGGGCCGCCTCGACATCCTGGTGAACAACGCGGGCATCACGCGGGAAGGCCTGTTCGTCGAGATGCCCGACGACGCGTGGACGTCGGTGCTCGAGACCAACCTCGATGGTGTCTACTACTGCGCGCGCCCCTCCGCCCGGCACATGCTCCGCCAGGGCTGGGGCCGGATCATCAACCTGAGCTCGGTGCTGACGTCGCGGGCGGGCCGCGGCCAGGTCACCTACGCGGCGTCGAAGGGCGGGGTGAACGCGCTCACCGTTGCGCTCGCGAACGAGCTGGGTCCCCGCGGCGTGACGGTGAACGCCATCGCTCCGGGACTGATCGAGACCGATATGAGTCGTCCCTTCATTGGCATGGCCGCGTCCAAGATCCGTGAGTGGATCCCGATGCGGCGCGTGGGCCGACCTGACGAGGTCGCGGCGCTGGCCGTGTTCCTCGCGTCGGAGGAGGCGAGCTACATCACGGGCCAGATCATCGCCGTGGACGGCGGAATCGGCTGAGGAGGCCGGGCGAGCATGGAGCCGGACACCGCGAAGATCTGGACTCGCCCCGAGGTGCGCGCGAGCGTGGGGAAGCTGATCGTCGAATCGCTCGGCGTCGACGAGGCGGACGTGACGGCCGACGCCACGCTGATCCGAGATCTCGGCGCCGAGTCGATCGATTTCCTGGACCTGAGCTACAAGTGCCAGCAGACGTTCGCCGTCGAGCTGCCCATGCGGGCGATCCAGGAGCGCCGCATCGAGTGGCGCGACCTCAGCGTCCTGGCCCGAGTGCTCGAGGCGCGATACCGGATCACCGTGCCGGCGGAAGAGCTCAGGATGGTGGCGCCGGCGACGGTCGGCGCCGTCCTCGAGCACCTCGCGGCCAAGTACGGAGTGCCGCGCACTGCCGGCGACGCGCACGAGGTCATCGACGCGCTCGTCGTGCGCATGCTGGCGGACCTCGTGCGCACCCCGCTCGACCTGGCGGATCTCACGGTCGACCGGTTCGCCGGATATCTCGAGAAGAACCTGCACTCACCGGACGCCGTGGAGGTCATCATGAACCGCCTCACGGTCCGTGCGGTCACCGAGTACATCGTGGCCCAGCTCGCGGCGGCCGGGCGCCTCGCCCCGGGGACCTGAGGGGCCCCGCGGGAGCCGCCGCCGGGCGATCCGTTCCGGGCGGTATCCACTCAGATGCGCTTTGTCTTCGTCGATCGCGTCGTCAGCGCCGAGCCTCGGCGTTCCATCGAGACGCTGAAGAACGTGAGCGCCGCCGAGGACGTGTTCGCCGACCATTTCCCGGGCTACCCCGTCTTCCCGGGGGCGCTCGTCATCGAAGCCTTCGCGCAGGCGTCCCAGCTCCTGATCGGCATGAGTCACGATTTCACCGCGGTGGGCCGGCTCCACGGGCTCACGCGCGTCGCGTTCGGTCGTCTGGTCCGCCCCGGCGATCAGCTCGCGATCCGGTGCGAGCGGCGGTCGGCCGAGGGCCCGTGGGTGTTCGACGCCAGCGCGACGGTCGACGGCCAGCGTGTGGCGGCGGCGAGGCTCGAGTACACGCTCGAGCCGGCGCTGCCGCAGACGGAGACCGCGCGCCGGGCCGAGTGCCTTCGCGCCTTCGCGCGCGAGCTCCAGCGCTCGCCCGGCGAGGCGACGCGAGCCGGAGATGAGTGAGCAGGCCCCGCGCGAAATCCTGGTCACGGGTGGCGGCCGTGGCATCGGGCGCGCCATTGCGCTGCGCTTCGCCGAGGCGGGCGCTCGCGTCTTCGTGAACTTCTTCGTGAACCGCGAGGCGGCCGAGAAGACCGCGCGCGACGTCGAGCTGCGCGGCGGCACGGCGCACCTTCTGCAGGCCGACCTCAAGGAGCCCGCGGAGATCAGGCGCCTCGTGGCCGAGGTCGAGCGCCGGGCCGGCCGTCTCGACGTGCTGGTGAGCAACGCCGCCTCGGGAGTGCTCCGCGACGGGCTCGAGCTGTCGCCCAAGCAATGGGACTGGGTGCTGGCGACGAACGCGCGCGCGCTGCTGATCCTCGCCCAGGACGCGGCGCGGCTCATGACGTCGGGGGGGCGGATCATCGCGCTGTCGAGTCTCGGAAGCCAGCGCGTCATCCCGGGCTACACGGCCGTCGGCGTGTCGAAGGCGGCACTCGAGACCCTCACCCGGTACCTCGCCGTCGAGCTGGCCGCGAAGGGGATCACCGTCAACACGGTCTCCGCCGGAGCTGTCGAGACCGACGTGTGGCGGATGATGCCCGAGGGCACGGCCGCGCTCGCGGCGATTCGCGCGCGCACACCCGGCGGCGCACTCGTCACACCCGAGGCGATCGCCGACGTGGTGTTCTTCCTGGCGAGCCCGGCGGCGCAGGCGATCCAGGGACAGGTCTTGACGGTGGACGGTGGCTACTCGCTCCTCGCGTGAGCCGGGCGCGCGCTCGCGCGTCGTCGTGACCGGGCTCGACGTGGTGACCCCGATCGGCGTCGAGCTGGCCGAGTTCTGGAAGGCTGCGCTCGCCGGCGTCTCGGGCGTCCGGCGGATCGCCCACTTCGATCCCGAGGGGCTCCCGACGCAGATCGCCGCCGCGCTCGACGACCGGGCGCTGATCGAGGAATTCCGGGCCGAGGCGGCGCTCGATCCGCAGGAGCCGCGCGGGGTGGTCGTGGGCGTGCGCGCCGCACGGGGCGCCGTCGCGGCGGCCGGCGCCCACGCGGTGCTCGCCTCGCCGCGCGCGGGCGTCTTCGTCGGCACGAGCGGCGAGCGGCACGACCTGCGCGATCTCGGCGACATCGCGTACGCGAGCCGTGCGGCGGGCGGGCCCGTGACGCGCTCGGGGTTCATCAACGAGTTCGCGCGTCGCGCGGCGCGGGGCCGCTTTTACCGGATGTGGCCCCAGTACCTTGCCTCCCGGCTCGCCGCGTACTTCGGCATCGAGGGACCGACGGTGACGGTCCAGACCGCGTGCACCTCGTCGGCCCAGGCGATCGGCGAGGCGTGCCGCGCGATCCGCCGGGGGACGATCGACGTGGCGCTGGCCGGCGGCGCCGAGTGCATCGTGTCTCCGCTCGAGGTGCAGCTGTTCTGCCTGCTCGGCGTCCTGTCGCGACAGAACGCCACGCCCGAGACCGCGAGCCGCCCCTTCGACGCGCGTCGCGACGGCTTCGTGATCGGCGAAGGCGCCGGCTTTCTCCTCCTCGAGTCGGCGGACCACGCACGGCGCCGCGGTGCTCCGGCCATCGCGGAGGTCGCGGGCTACGGGACGACCTGCGACGCGTATCGGGTCACGGACGAGGCGCCGGATGGGCGCGGGGCGATCGGCGCCATGCGCCGCGCCCTCGACGACGCGGGCCTGGCCCCCCGGGACGTCGACTACGTCAACGCCCACGGCACGTCGACGCCGATGAACGACCGGGTCGAGACCGCGGCGATCAAGACCGTGTTCGGTCCCGAGGCGTCGCGGCTCCTGGTCAGCTCGACGAAGTCGATGATCGGTCACACGATCTCGGCCGCCGGTGCCATCGAGCTGGCGACGACGGTGCTGGCCGTCCGCGACCAGATCGCGCCGCCGACGATCAACTACCGCGTGCCCGATCCCGAGTGCGACCTGTGCTACGTGCCGAACACGTCCGTGGCCGCCCGCATCCGGGCGGCCATCTCGAATTCGTTCGGATTCGGCGGGCACAACGACTGTCTGCTCGTGCGGGAGATCGAGCACTGAGCGACGGGGCGCCCCCCGTGCTATCGGTCGTCATTCCCGTGTTCAACGAGGCGCGGAGCCTCGGCGACTTGCACCAACGCCTCGCGCAGACCCTCGAAGAGCTCGGGCGCCCGTACGAGATCATCTTCGTGGACGACGGAAGCCGCGACGGGTCGGCGGATGTTCTTCGCGCGCTCCGGGCCCAAAACGCCGCCGTGAAGGTCATCCGCTTCAGCCAGAACTATGGACAGCACGTCGCGCTGTTCGCCGGAATGGAGCGGGCCCGGGGCGACGTCGTCGTGACACTCGACGCCGACCTGCAGAACCCGCCGGAGGAGATCCCACGCCTCCTCGCGGCGCTCGCGGGCGGCGTGGACGTCGTGGGCGGGTGGCGCGTGAGCCGTCGCGACCCCTGGGCTCGGCGGGCCGCGTCCTGGCTCGTCAACCGCGTGACCTCGGCCGTCGTCGGCGTGCGGCTCCGCGACTACGGGTGCATGTTGAGGGCCCATCGGCGCTCCGTGGTCGACCGGATCGTGGCGTTCCCGGGCGTGCCGCGGTACATTCCCGTGCTCGCCGCCAGCCTCGCGTCCTCGGTGGCCGAAATCCCGGTCGCGCACCGGGCGCGCGAGCATGGGCGCTCCCGCTACGGCCTCGTGCGGCTCCTACGGCTCGCCTTCGACCTGCTGCGCCAGATGCTCGCCCTCGGGCTGATCGGCGAGTACGCGGGCCGGATTTTTCAGGAGGTACGACGGGGGCCGCGGTACGTGATCAGCGAGGTGCTCGAGTGACGCGCGCACGCTGGGCCGTCTTCGCCTATCACACCTTCCGCGCGCGAGCGCTCGACGCGCTGCTGGCCCGCGACGAGCACGTGGCCGCCGTCGTGACCCATCCGGACGACCCCGGCGAGGGCGCGTGGTTCGAGTCGGTCGCCGAGATCGCGCGCGTCCACCGGGTCCCGTGCCTGACGCCGTCCTCGCCGAACCTGCCCGAGGTGGTCCGGACGCTGCGCGGGCTCGCGCCCGATCTCATCCTGTCGTGTGGTATCGCCGGCTCCTGGGGCCCGAGATCTTGAGGCTCGCTCGCGTCGCGGCGCTCAACCTGCACGGCTCGCTCCTGCCGGCGTATCGCGGGCGCGCCCCCCTGAACTGGGTGCTGGTGAACGGCGAGACGCGGACCGGCGTCACGCTCCATCACATGACCGACGCGGCCGGCGCCGGCGACATCGTCGCCCAGCAGCCGATCGGTATCGAGCCGGACGACACGGCCTTCACG
>JAHFDK010000029.1 GCA_023249095.1 Candidatus Rokuibacteriota bacterium
GGCCGCCGGCATGCCGGTGTCCGCGGCGGCACTCGATCGCGCCTACGACGAATCGGGGAGCTATCTCAGCCGGATCTGGGCGACGCACCGGGACGTGCCGGTCGACGACCACGTCAGAGCGATCCTCGCAGCGGTCGATCCCGGGCTGCCGCGACGTGTCCCGCCGGCGATGATGACCGCGCTGGTCGACGCCTATGCGCGGCCCATCCTCATCGTCCCGCCGGCCGTCGACGACGGTGCGCTCGCGGTGCTGGAGACGCTCAACGGAGGAGGCTACACGCTCGCGCTTATTTCGAACATCATGCGAACGCCGGGCGCGACGCTCCGACGGTTGCTCGAGCGTTTTCGGCTCCTCGGGTATTTCAAGCACACGACCTTTTCCGACGAGGTGGGAATTCGAAAGCCGGCCCCGGAGATCTTCCAGCTGACGCTGCGTGCGGTCGCCGGCGAGCCCGGAACCGCGGTGCACGTCGGCGACGACGCGATCCTGGATGTGCAGGGCGCCCGAGCCGCCGGGATGCGCGTGATTCAGGTGACCTCGTCGGTCAGGGCGCTCGGCGCGCAACGCCCCGATCTCGCGATCTCGCGGCTCGCCGAGCTGCCCGAAGCCATCGAGCAGCTCGAGTCGTGATCACGCCGCGAACCGCGGGGGGGGGCTACTCGGCGTAGTTGATGCTGGACCGGGCCGCGGCCGTCTGCGCGAGCCGCGGCGAGAGCTTTCCGGGGATGACCAGTCCGATCTCTTCAAAGTAGCGACGGATCGGATCCGTGATGCGGTCGGCGTACGCCTCGAGCACGCGATACGAGATGCCGCGATGGTACGAGGCGCTCCCGACATCGCCATTCCGCCAGCCGAGGACCTTGGCGGCCCTGCTGTTGCGGTTTCGCAGGACGAGTCCGAACGTCCCGAGGCCGGAGACCCAATGCTCGGGATTGTGCAGGCTGAGCTCCGAGCACGGGCCAGTGACCTGCCACTCCGGCGCGAACTCTGCCAGGGCGAGCTCGACCAGGCGCTGCACTTGTTCCGGGAGCAACATGCTGACCTCCTCACGGGACGCTGCGAAGGCAGGGAAGCAAGGTGGGTGCCACGGTGACCTTGGTCGGGAGTTCGCCGTCCAAATCCGTGACTTGAGCCCGCACTGGCGCGATGGCGCCTCGTCAACCCCCTGACGGTTTCCCGCCGCTGCCGTGTCACGGTGCCACCGCTGCGGACACTTTGGCGTCTTGCGCATCGCGGCATCGGGAGTAAGATAGCGATCGATGGACGTCGCCGACCTCAAGGCGAAGATCCGCGACATCAAGAACTTCCCGACCGAGGGAATCCTCTTCAAGGACATCACCACGCTCCTGAAGGACGGCCCGGCGTTCCGGTACGTCGTCGACACTTTTGTGCGCCGGTACCAGCAAGAGCGCATCGACGTGGTGGTGGCCGTCGAATCGCGGGGCTTCGTCGTCGGCGGCGCGCTCGCCCATCAGCTGAACGCGGGCTTCGTTCCCGTTCGCAAGCTCGGCAAGCTCCCGGGCAAGACCGTCGAGGTCGAGTACGAGCTCGAGTACGGCCGCGACGCGCTCGCGATCCACGAGGACGCGATCAAGCCCGGACAGCGCGTGCTCGCCGTGGACGACCTGCTCGCAACCGGTGGCACGATGGCGGCGACGCTGCGACTGATCGATCAACTCGGTGGCCTCGTCGTCGGTGTGGCGTTCATGATCGAACTCGCGTTTCTCCACGGCCGCGACAAGCTGACGGAGCACCCGCTCCATTCGCTCATCGTCTATGACTAGCATCGTCGCCCTCGCCGGAGCGCTCGTCCTTGTCGGCGCGTGGGCCCCCGGCGCCGTCGCGGACGAGGCGAAATCGCCGATCAGCGCGGCCGTGCTCCTCAACATCCTCGCGCCGCCCGCCGAGTCACGCGACGCGGCGTTCGATCGCGCCATGAAGGAGCCGGGCCCGCCGCCGCTGGCGGCCGAAGGCCAGATTCAACCCGACGGGAGTGTCCGATACGGCTCGCTGTCGATCACGGTGAAGAACCCATGTCCGCCGGGGACGCTCCACTACGAGCCGCCACCGCGGCCGGGCCGCGCCCGGAAGTAACCGGCCGCGCTCTCTCCGAGAGATCTCCGGCGAAACGGGGCATCGCATGACCATCACGAACGTCGGTGTCGTCGGGTGCGGTCTCATGGGCTCGGGCATCGTGCAGGTGGCGGCACAGGCCGGGTGCCAGGTCCTGTTTGTTGAGGCCGACGACGAGCTGGTCAAGCGGGGGCTCGGAAGGCTGCACGAGACGCTCGAGGGGCTCGTGAGCAAGGGGAAGCTCGACGCGAAGGCCAGGGACGCGATCCAGGCGCGCATCGCCGGCACCACCCGGCTCGAAGATCTGAAATCGTGCGACCTCGTCATTGAGGCGATGACCGAGAATCAGCCCCTGAAGAACGAGACCTTCGCGAAGCTCGACCGGATCTGCCCGCCGTCCACGATCCTGGCGTCGAACACGTCCTCGTGCAACGTCACCGCGATGGCGGCCGCGACCCGGCGCCCGGGCCTGGTGCTCGGTCTCCACTTCTTCAACCCCGTGCCGCTCATGAAGCTCGTCGAGGTCGTGCGCACGATCCTGACCGATGATCCGGCCGTGCAGACCGCCATCGAGTGGGTGCGGGCCCTCGGCAAGACGCCGGTGCAGACCAAGGACTCGACCGCGTTCATCGTCAACCGTCTCCTGGTGCCGTACCTGCTCGACGCGGTCCGGGTCTACGAGAGTGGGCTCGCGTCGCTGGAGGACATCGACGCGGCGATGAAGCTCGGGTGTGGTTACCCGATGGGCCCGTTCACACTGCTCGATCTCGTCGGTCTCGACACGACGATGTACGTCGCCGAGGTGATGTTCGAGGAGTTTCGGGAGTCTCGCTACGCGCCGCCGCCGCTGCTCAAGCGCATGGTCATCGCCGGACAGCTCGGACGGAAGACCGGGAAGGGCTTCTACCGCTACACCGCTACGTAGCCCGCCAGCGGCGCGCCAGGACCCACGCGCCGCCGGCGCCGAGGACCAGGAGCGGCAACCCGATCCACCACCGCTGGCGCTCCCGCGCGCGCGCGCGCAGCGTCGCGAGGACCATCCGGTCCCCGGCGAGCAGTTCCGCCCGCCCCGCCAGATACTGCCGCATCCGCTCCTGCATGTCCTCCGATATTTCCCGAGCGCCCCACTGCACCTCCCGTTGCATCGCGCGGACACGCTCGAGCTCGGCGACGCTGCGCTGGGCGCCCTCCACACTGTCCCGGTGCATGTCGCGCTCGTCGCTGTCCAGGAACAACGGGCGGGCGCTGGGTATCGCCGCCTCAAGCCCGTCGAGCCACCAGTGGTCCATCTGCGGAGCGAGGACCAGCAGGAGGCCCGCGAGCCCCATCGTGGCCCACAGCGCGATCGCCGCACCGCGGAGGGCGTCGACGCCGCGCTCCCGCGTCGCCCGCGCGACCGCACGCGCCGCGAGCCCGAGGGCGATGCCCGCGAGGACCGCGCCGAACGCGACGACCACGGTGGCGCCGGTCGGCAGGTCCCAGGTCCACGACGCGGCAAGCCCGCCGACGCTCACCAGCACCCCGAGCGCCCAGCCGACCACGAGCCGGCCCCGCGCCGAGCGTGTGAGCGTCGCGGCGGCCGTGGCGGGCACGACCAGATAGGCGAAGACGAGGAGCACGCCCGCGAGGCGTACCGAGCTCGTAACGACAACGCCAAACGACGCGTAGAACATGAAGTCCCACCGGCGCACCGCGCGCCGCGCGCCGGCGCCGTCCGGATCGAACGAGATATCGAGCAGCGGCCGGCGGACGAGCCAGTGGAGCGCGCCGATCGGCGCGTAGAGGAGGGCCAGCGTGACGACCTCGGCCGGCGTGACGGTGAGGATACTTCCCACGAGGAGCTGCTTGATGTGCTCGCCACCCTGAGGGGCTCGATCGACGACGAGCACGGCGCCCGCGGCGGACACGGCGTAGACGATTCCGATGATCGCCTCCTGGGGCACGGGGGCGCGCTGCGCGCGACTCCCCGCGAAGAGCGCGGCGCCGCCGAGCGTGAAGGCGAGCGCGTACCAGTAGGCGGCCTCGCTCTGGATCGGGTGGCCGGCGAGAAACGCGACCGTGACGCCGAGCGCCGCCACCTGGGCCAGCGCCAGGTCGACGAAGATCACCCCACGCGCCAGCACGTGGAGACCGAGATAGACGTGGATCGCGGTCAGCACGAGGCAGGCGAGCAACGGGACCCAGAGGAACTCCACCATCACGCGGCCCTCAACGGGCGCCGGTCAGCGCTTCGGTGATGCGGCGCACGTTGACCTCGAACAGCGCGGGGTAGTCCCGCGCCTCCGGATCGCCTCCCACGGACGGGATCAGCGTCACGAGGCGCGCGCCGCTCCGCGCCGCCACCTGGTTCGCGATCGAGAGGTTCGAGGAGGGCTCGACGATCAGGAGCCTCACGCCGGCCTCTTTCATGCTCGTCGTCAGCGCGGCGAGCGACGAAGGGGACGGCGGGATCCCGGGCGCCGGCTCGACCGTCGCCACGACGACGAGGCCGAAGCGGCGCGCGAAGTAGGACCAGCTGTCGTGAAAGACGACGACGCGCGCGCCGCGGTACGGAGCCATGGCCTGGGTCCACCGCGCGATTCCCGCGTCGAGTCGCTCGAGCAGGCGAGTCCGATTTCGGGCGAAGACCTCGCCATCGCTGGGTGAGAGCCGCGCGAGGGCGTCGAGGATCGACTTCGTCATGGGACGGGCGTTCGTCGGGTCGAGCCAGTAGTGGGGGTTGCCGAACCCGTGGACGTGGACACCGCGCTCGCTCCTGACCCGAGGCGTCTCGGACTGGAGCAGATCGATCCCGCTAGAGGCGTCGAGGTCGTTCGGACCGCCGGGGACGAAGCGGGGATCGTTCACAGTCGCGCGAACGCGCGTGAGCCACGGCTCGTGGTCGAGGCCGATCCGCACCAGCAGCGCCGCCGACTTGAGCTTGGCGAACTGGCCGGGCGTGACCTCCACGGCGTGGGGATCGTGGAGCGCCGGGGCCAGGCTCTCCACGGCGACGCGCTCGCCGCCCACCGCGGCGACGAGCGCCTTGAGGTCCGTCGAAGTCGTGACGACGCCGATCACACCGCCGCCTCGCTGGGCGAGATGGAGGGCGCCCCCCTCCCGGCTCCCCCACGCGGGGGCGGCGGTGAGCAGGACGAGGGCGAGCGCCCGGAACAACTACGACTTCTTGGTGAAGAGCGACTTCGGAACCATGCAGTGGACGCCCTTGCGCACGTCCACCACCTGTGTCACGCGGCAGTCGGCGGCCATCGAAGCGAGCGAGTACGCCTCGTACCGGTTCATCGGCACCATCTTCTGCTGCTCGAGGAAATCGACGGTCTCACGGACCGCGTTGACCATCGCCTTGTTGAGATCCTCGTCGAATCCCATCGCGATCCAGTGGGTCTTGGTCTCCACTCGCGGCCATTCCAGCTTCATGTCCTTGCGGACGACGAGCTGCATCGCGATTTCGCGATAGGAGCACTCGAGCGCGGTGAGGTTCACCTCGCCGTTGCCCTGCCGGCAGTGCGAATCGCCCGTCCACACGAGCCCGCCCTTGAGGAAGATCGGGATGAAGATCGCGGCACCTTCCTGAAGCTCGTTGATGTCCATGTTCGAGCCGTTCTTCCACGGTCGAAGCGTCGACACCGCCGCCATGGGGTCCGTCGAGCCGCCCTTGCGCGGGGACGGATCGTTGGGATCGATACCAACGGCGAGCGTGCCGGGAAAGGGCCGCAGGTCGAGCGTGATGCCGGGCTTGAACTCCGCCTGGCGCTTCTTGAGATCCAGCGTGAAGAATTTGATAAACCCGTCGGGCATCTCGGGCGCCAGCGCCCCGATCGTCGGGAAGTCCTTACCCGGGAGATTGAAGTTGATGCCGAACGGCTTCGGGACGATCTTGAGGATGCGGATCTCCATCACGTCCCCGGGCTCGGCGCCGTTGACGTAGATCGGACCCGTCATCGAGTGCGGTCCGCCGCCGGGATTCGCCCGGCGCAGCGCGACGATCTCGTCCATGGTGATCCCGGGGCGCACCTTGTCGTGCGAGTGCATCATCGTCTCGACCGAGACGATGTCCCCCGAGTCGACGGTGAGCTTCGGAGGCTCCTTCGGGTCGAGCCAGCCCCACTGGACTGTCTCGAGGGCCGCCGCGAGCGTGTGACGCTTGCCGCCGCCCGGCGCGGCCGAGCTTTTTTTCGCGTCGCTCGCCTGCTGGGCCAGCGCGTAGAACGCCGCCGAGGCCATCAACGCCAGAGCGGCGAGAGCCGTGACAATGCGCTTTTTCGCCTTCACCGTCGCCATTGCGCGCCTCCTGTCGAGCACGGGCTGGAGAGGGCGCCATGATCGGGCAGAAGCGCTGGAATCGTCAAGAGCGTCACTCACCACGCGGCGTCCCTGGCGGCCCCTCGCGAGGGCGACGCCCGCGCCGTCCAGGTCGCGCAGGCGCTCACCGTCGGCACGGCTCAACCGAACACTGTGCTCGTTCGGAGGGGAGCTGACGAACGCGATCGGTGTGAGAAGCCGCTCAGCGTCCGAGCGCCGGAACGGACCGGCGCTGGTCGACCGCCCGGCGCGGCGGCGTCGGGGCCGAGGGCGCGAGCCGCGTGTATCGCCCGCGAAGGCTGTCGAAGGCGCGCGCGTGCCACGTGCCGTGTCGGTGAAGGCTGAAGCGGGCCAGGAGTGAGAGGATGCGCAGGCCGTAGACGGTCGAGTCCGAGAAGTTCGCGGACGAGGCCTCCGGGAAGTACCGCGTCGGCACCGCGATCTCGGCGATCCGGAAGCCCGACGCGACGACCTGCGCGATGATCTCCTGATCGAAGATGAAGCCGTCCGAGTTCAACGCCACGTTGACGGTCTCCAGCACCTCCCGGCGGAAGGCACGGTAGCCCGTGTGGAACTCGGAGAGCGCCAGACCGAATACGCGGTTCTCGAGGTTCGTGAGGAAGCGGTTCGAGAAGTACTTCCACCAGGGCATCCCCTGGGCCAGCGCCGAACCGCTCTTGAGTCGCGAGCCGAACACGACGTCGGCCTCCCCACGGACGATCGGTTCGATGATCTGCGGGACGAGCCGCGGGTCGTACTGATAGTCGGGGTGCACCATGACCACGATGTCGGCCCCCGCCCGCAGCGCCTCCGCGTAGCACGTCTTCTGGTTCGCGCCATAACCGTAGTTCCGGTTGTGGACGAAGATCTCGAGGCCGAGCTGCCGGGCGACCTCGAGCGTCCCATCGGTGGAACCGTCATCCACGAGGATCACGAGGCTGACCGTGTCCTTCGGCAGTTCCTCATATGTCAGACGGAGCGTGCGCCCCGCGTTGTACGCTGGCATCACGACGACGACCTTCTCAGCCGTTTGCATGGCGCCACGTTACTGCACCGTCGATGCCAGTTCATCGGCCGTCGAAATCTCGCGCATTTGGGCCGCCCATCGGAGGTATCCGGATGTCGCCGCTACAAAAATTCGTCCCCGGGTGTGACGAGAATTGTCAGCGGCTTGCGGCGTAGCCGATAATGCAGTCGAGCCTCTGAATGCGCGACGATTTCTACCTGACCGACGAGCAGCGCGGGATGCGGAACTTCGTGCGCTCGATCGCGCGCGACCGGATCGCCCCGCTCGCCGCCCACGTGGACGAGGCGGAGACCTACCCGGCCGAGCAACTCGAGCTACTCGGCGAGCAAGGGCTAATGGGCCTCTACATCCCCGAGGCCTACGGTGGAAGCGCTATGGGGACGCTCTCGTTCTGCCTCGCGGTCGAGGAGATCGCCTGGGCGTGCGCGTCCACCGCCGTCATCTACCTCGTCCAGTACGCGGGCGGCTGGCCGATCGTCGCGGCCGGCCGCGAGGAGCAGAAGCGCCGCTATCTGCCGCGCCTGGCGTCGGGAGAGATCACGGCCGCCTTCTCGCTCTCGGAGCCCGGGGCCGGCTCCGACGCCGCCTCGATCTCCACCCGGGCCGTCCGCAAAGGCGACCGTTACGTTCTGAACGGCGTGAAGCTCTGGGTGACCAATGGGAGCCAGGCGTCGGTCGTCACGCTCTTCGCGACCGTCGATCGTGGCCGCGGCAAAGGGGGCGTGACGGCCTTTCTCGTCGAGCCCACGTTCCCGGGGTTCGCCATCGGCAAGCTCGAGCGAAAGATGGGCATCCGGGGGTCGCCGACCGTGGCCCTGCATCTGACCGACTGCGAGGTGCCGGTCGAGAACCGGCTCGGCGAAGAAGGTGAGGGGTTCAAGCTCGCGCTCCGGGCCCTCGACGGCTCGCGTCCCGCAGTCGGCGCCGAAGCGGTGGGCATCGCCCAGGCCGCGCTCGACGCCGCAGTGGCCTACGCGAAGGAGCGCCAGCAATTCGGCCAGCTGATCGCCTCCTTCCAGGGCCTCCAGTTCATGCTGGCCGACATGGCGATGCAGGTCCACGGTGCGCGGCTGCTCGTCCATCACGCGGCATCGCTCGTCGATCGCGGGGCCGCATCGACGGCCCTCGAGTCGTCCCTGGCCAAGTGCTTTGCCGCCGACGCTGCGATGAAGGTCACGACCGACGCGGTGCAGGTGTTCGGCGGGTACGGCTATACACGCGAGTACCCGGTGGAGCGGTTCATGCGCGACGCGAAGATCACCCAGATCTACGAGGGCACGAACCAGATCCAGCGCCTCGTCATCGCCCGCGAGCTCACGGGCCGATGACGCTCGGCCCGAGGCTGTTGCGTCCGACCGAGGTCGGCAGGCTGCTGGAGAGCGCGGTCGCGGTGATCCGCGCCGAGCTCGCGGCCCTGCCCGATGACGTCCTCGCCTGGCACCCCGCCCCCGGCGAGTGGTGCGTCAAAGAAGTGCTCGGGCATCTCATCGAGAGCGAGGGGCGTGGCTTCGCCGGAAGAATCCGCATCATTCTCGCGAGCGACACCCCGGCGCTCGAGACTTGGGATCAGAACGAGGTTGCGCGGGCACGGCGGGACTGCGAGCGCGACGCCACGGCGCTCCTCGACGAGTTCGCCAAGCTTCGCCGCGAGAGCGTCGCCTTCGTCGCCGGTCTCAGCGCCACCGATCTCGGGCGCGGCGGGCGCCATCCGAAGGTCGGCCTCTTGCGCGTGGGTGACCTGCTCCACGAATGGGTCCACCACGACCGGAATCACCTCCGTCAGATGCTGTCGAACGTCCAGGCCCTCGCATGGCCGCACATGGGCAATGCTCGCCGGTTCTCCGAGGAGTAGCCCGCCGGCAGAGTCAATACGCAGCGAACGGGGGGGGAAAAATTTGACGGCAGCGGGCTCCCGGTGGTAGGTGTCTAGACATCCTGACAGCGGGAGGTCGCCTCGCGTGAACTACCGTCCCGGCATTCCGCGGTATCTCCAGATCGCCGAAGCCATCCGCCTTGACTTGCGCGACGAGGGCGAGCGGATCTCGTCCGAGCACGCCCTCTGCGCCCGCTTCAAGGTGAGCCGGCCGACGATTCGGCAGGCGCTCGATGTCCTCGTGCAGGAGGGACGGCTCTACCGCCACGCCGGCCGCGGCACCTTCGCGACGCCCTCCGCCGGGGGTGACCGGAAGCTCCGGGTGATCGGCTCGGTGGGCGACATGATCGCGCTCGGCGACGAGACATGGTTCAAATTCGTGTCGCGCGACGTCGTGCTCCTGCCGGCGAACATCGCCCAGGCGCTTCGCCTGCCGCCGCGCTCCTCGGCGTACTGCATCGTGGGCGTCCGGAACGCCGAGACCGGCCCCTTCCAGCATGTGACCGCTTACATGCCGCTGACGATCGGCACCGCGCTCTCCGACGAGGACCTGTCCAAAACCTCGCTGATCGGCGCCATCGAGCGCCTCCTCGGCGTGCCGATCACGCTCATGGAGCAAGTCGTGGACGCGGCGCTGGCGCCGCGCCAGGTCGCTGAGCTCCTCCAGATCCGCGCCCGCTCGCCGCTGCTCTTCTTCGAGCGAACGTACTTCGCGGCGAGCGGGGAGCCGGTCGAGCATGCCGTCTCCTGGCAGACCGGCCGCCGGTATCCGTACCGAATCGTTCTCTCGCGTGCGGAGCGGCGGAGCTGACAACGGTGCCGACACGCATCTGCATCAGGCCACCCTCGGTGGCACCGGCCTCACGGGCCCCGCTACAAGCAAGACCGACACGCATCTGCATCAGGCCACCCTCGGTGGCACCGGCCTCACGGGCCCCGCTACAATAAATGCCGTATCGCGTCGGGTTCGACGTCGGAGGAACCTTCACCGACTTCGTCCTGCAGTCGCCGTCCGGCGAGCTTCTCGCCGCCAAGCGCCTCACGACCTATCCGGACCCGTCCGAGGCGTGCCTGGCCGGCCTCGACGAGCTGATCGCGCAGGGCGGCGTGCCGTGGACCGATGTCGCGCAGGCGATCCACGGCACCACGCTCGGCTCGAACATCGTCATCGAGCGCAAGGCGCGCGGCGTCGGGCTCCTGACGACGCGCGGCTTTCGCGACGTGCTCATCATCGGACGCGAGAAGCGTTACCAGGTCTACGACCTGCAGATCGAGAAGCCCGCGCCGTTGATTCGACGCCGGCTCATCGGCGAGGTGACCGAGCGGATTCTGGCCGATGGGACGGTGAGAACGCCGCTCGACGAGGCCGACGCGCGTCGGGCGATCCGACAGCTCGTCTCCCGCGGAGTGACGACGCTCGCCGTCTGCCTGCTGCACTCGTATCTGAACCCCGCCCACGAACGGCGGCTCGCGGCCCTCGTCGCCGAGGAAGCGCCGCACGTCACGGTCACGCTGTCTCACGAGGTCTCGCCGACGTTTCGCGAGTACGAGCGGGCCTCGACGACCGTCGTGAACGCCTACGTGATGACGGCCATCCGTGAATATCTGCGCGGCCTCGCGACCGCCACGACCCGACGGGGTTACCGCGGCCGGCTCTTCGTGATGCAATCCTCCGGCGGCATCGCGACCGCCGAGGCGATGCAGCGGTATCCCGTCCGGATGATCGAGTCCGGCCCCGCCGCGGGGGCCCTGATGGCGGCCGCCTACGGCGAGCTCACCGGCCACCGCGACCTCATCGCCTTCGACATGGGCGGCACCACCGCGAAGCTTGCATTGATCGAGAGAGGCCGACCCACGACGACGACGGCGTTCGAGCTGCACCGCGTGAACAACGCGCCCGGCAGCGGGCTTCCGATGAACATCCAGGCGATCGACCTCGTCGAGATCGGCGCGGGCGGCGGCTCGATCGCGCAAGCCAGGCTCGGCGTCATCAGTGTCGGACCTGAGAGCGCGTCGTCGGTGCCGGGCCCCGTCTGCTACGGCCGGGGCGGCCTCCAGCCGACGGTCACCGACGCCGACGTCGTCCTCGGCTACATCAACCCGGACTACTTCGCTGGCGGCTCGATCGCGCTCCAGCCGGGCGCCGCGGCCCGGGCCATCGAGGAGACGATCGCGCGTCCGCTCGGTCTGTCGCTCGAGGACGCGGCGTGGGGCATCCACACGATCGTCAACACCAACATGGAGCTGGCCACGCGTGTCGTGTCGATCGAGCGGGGCCGAGATCCCCGCGACCTCACGCTCGTCGCCTTTGGCGGCTCGGGCCCGGTCCACGGCTGCCGGCTCGCTCAGGCCCTGGGGATTCCGTGGGTCATCCTTCCGGCGGCGGCGGGGGTCACGGCGGCGATCGGCCTGCTCGCCGCCGAGGTGAAGTTCGACATCGCGCGCACCTACGTCCGGCGCCTCGACGCCGCCAACCCTGCCCATCTCACCTCGATGTTCGAGGAGATGGCCGGGCAGGCGGTCGAGGTCGTCCGCGAGTCGGCCGTCGCCGGCGAGGTGACGGTGGCGCGCTCGGCGGACGCGCGCTACGTCGGGCAGGGATACGAGCTGACCGTGCCGGTCCCACTCGGCCGCCTCGACGCTGCGGCGCTGGCTCGGGTGCGCGCGAGCTTCGACGATATCTACACCGCGCGATACGGCTACGCGAACCCGGACCAGCCGGTCGAGATCGTCACGTGGAAGCTCTCGGCCATCGGTGGCGCGCCGCGCATCGCCCTGGCCAAGGCGGCGCGCTCCGGCGACGGGAGCCGCAAGGGCGTGCGCCGGGCCTACTTCCCCGAAGCGCGCGGCTACGCCGACACGCCCGTGTACGACCGGTACGCTCTCACGCCCGGAATGTCACTCACCGGCCCGGCGATCGTCGAGGAGCGCGAGTCCACGACCGTGTTGCCGCCGGGCGTGACGGCGACGGTCGACGAGTACGCGAACCTCCTCGCGGTGACGCGACTGGCATGAGCCGGATCGACCCGATCACCCTCGGCGTTGTCTGGGGCGCGCTCCAGTCGATCGCGGTCGAGATCGGGACGACCGTGCACAAGACCGCGTACTCCGAGCAGGCGCGCGAGGGCCAGGACTTTTCCGTCGCGGTCTTCGACCCACAGGGGTGCATGGTGGCCCAGGGGCCGTATTCGCCCGGCCATATGGGCGCGATGTCGTTCGCGGTCAGAAACGCGCTTGCGGCTCATCCGGTCGAGACGCTGCGACCGGGCGACGCCATCCTGCTGAACGATCCACTCCTCGGCTCCGGCCACCTGCCGGACTTCTTCATCACCCAGCCCGCGTTCCACGACGGCGCGCTGGTCGGCTTCGCCGTGAACATCCTCCACCACACCGACGTGGGCGGTCAGCGGCCCGGCAGCCAGGGCGTCGAGGGGATCTTCGACTACTTCCAGGAGGGGCTTCGCATCCCGCCGACCAGGGTCTGGCAGGAGTACCGGGAGCAGGAGGGTGTCGTCGCGATCATCGCGGCGAACACGCGCACGCCCGACAAGGTCCTCGGCGACCTCCGCGCGCAGCGGAGCGCGCTCCGCGTCGGTGAGCTGCGCCTTCAGGAGTTGGCGGCGCGCTACGGGCGAGACGTTCTCCGGGCCGCGATGGACGAGATCGTCGCGCGGACCGAGGAGAACATGCGCGCCGCCATCCGGAAGATCCCGGACGGCGTGTACCGGTTCGAGGACTTCATGGACGATTGCGGCCCCGGCACGGAGCCGCTCCGCGTCGCCGTCGCGGTGACGGTGGACGGGGACTCGATGATCATCGACTACGAGGGCTCGAGCGCTCAGACCGCATCGGGAATGAACTCCTACATCAACTACACGCGCTCCTACTCCTACGCGGCCGCGAAGTGCCTCACCGACCCGCTGGGGCCGATGAACGAGGGCGCGCTGCGGCCGATCACCGTGCAGGCGCCCGAGGGCTCGTTCCTCAATCCTCGACCGCCCGCGGGTGGGGGACCTCGCGCGATCATCTGCTACCGGACGTTCGAGTCCGTGCTGGGCGCGCTCGCGCCGGCCCTTCCCGACCGCGTCACCGCCGCCGCTTCGCACATGGCCAACCCGACCTTTGGCGGCTGGGACCGGGCTCGGAAGCGGCGGTTCGTCGCCTACGAGCTGGTGCTCTCTGGAACGGGAGCCCGCGCCGCCAAGGACGGCTGCGAGGCGATGTCGTGGGCGTTCAACGCCTCCAACATTCCGGTGGAGGCCCAGGAGGCCAACCAGCCGATGCTCGTCGAGCGCTTCGAGCTGATCCGCGATTCGGCCGGCGCCGGCAAGTTCCGGGGCGGCTGCGGGATCCGCCGCGATCTGCGGCTTCTCGCTGACGAGGGGAAGCTGACGAATCTTGCCGACCGGCAGAAGTTCGCGCCATACGGGCTCGGCGGCGGCAAGTCGGGAAAGCTCGGTCGCACCGTGCTCAACCCTGGACCGGGCGAGCAGGTCGTGCACGGCAAGCAGTCCCGCGAGTTCGCTTACGGAGACGTGATCTCGTTCCAGCAGTCGGGCGCCGGCGGGTACGGTGACCCGCTCGAGCGCGATCCCCAGCGCGTTCTCGAGGACGTGCTCGACGACTACATGTCGGTCGAAGCGGCGCGCGGCGAGTACGGCGTCGTGATCGCCGGAACCGGCGCCGATCTGTGGGTCGACGCCAACGCGACTAGCCTTCTGCGCCGAGCAATGTGCGCCGACCGGAGCCAGCCATGAGGGCTGACCGGAGCCGTGGCTTGACCGGGGACCGAAGGCACGGGCCGACCGCGGCCCGGAGCCGACGGTTGACTGCGGAGCGGAGCTGGGTCGCATCTATCTCAGGCCACCCTCGGTCCAAGCCGGCCTCACGGCCCCCGCTACCGTGATCAGATTCACCGCAGAGCAGGAACAATTTCGCAAGTCCGTCGCGAGGTTCGTCGACGCCGAGGTCGTTCCGGCCGCGGAGGTGCTCGACGAGCGCGCGGAGTTTCCGACCAAGCTCTTCAAGCGCATCGGCGAGCTCGGCTACCTCGGGTTGCGCTACCCCGAGAGGTACGGCGGCGCCGGCGCCGACATGGTGACGTACTGCCTCTTCGCCGAGGAGGTGGCGCGCGGCTCGCTGTCGGTGGCCGCCGCCGCGGCGATGCAGTCGCTGATGGGGACCTACTTCGTGTACAAGTACGGCTCCGAGGACCTCCGCCAGCGCTACCTGGTGCCGGCCCTTCGCGGCGACCTGATCGCGACCTTCGCGCTGACGGAGCCGAACGCCGGCTCCGACGTCGCGAACATCACGACGCGGGCCGTGCGGCGCGGGGACCGGTACGTGCTTCGCGGGACGAAGACGTGGGTGACCAGCGCGCCGGTCGCGGATCTCGTCACGGTCGCCGCCAAGACTTCGGACGAGCGGAGCATGAAGAACATCGCGCTCTTCCTCCTGGACCGCGCAGCGATGCGCGGGATCACGCTCGGGAAATCGATCGACAAGATGTCGGTGCGGGCGGCCGTCACCGGCGAGATCCTTCTCGAGGATGTCGAAGTTCCGGCCGAGCATCTCCTTGGTGGTGAGACCGGCGGCGT
Organism: Candidatus Rokuibacteriota bacterium; assembly: GCA_023249095.1. GTDB lineage: Bacteria > Methylomirabilota > Methylomirabilia > Rokubacteriales > CSP1-6 > AR31. Next base: position 14,874 of record JAHFDK010000029.1, read on the forward strand.
TGAAAAGATCGGCGGGATTCTCTCGGAGATCCGGGTGATGACCGCGGCGATCTCGGTGGGCCTTGCGCGCGCCGCGTACCAGGCGGCGCTCGCCTACGCGCGCGAGCGAATCGCCTTCGGCAAGCCGATCGCCGAGCACCAGGCGATCGGCTTCAAGCTCGCCGATATGCTGACATCGCTGCACGCGGCGATCCTCATGACCTACCAGGCGGCCGCGCAGCTCGATGCCGGGCGAGTCATCACTCGCGAAGCCGCCATGACGAAGCTCTTCGCGTCGGAGACGGCGGTCAGGATCACGGACGAGGCGGCTCGGATCTTCGCCTCCTACGGCCTTGCCATGGAGTATCCGGTCCAGCGTTACTTCCGGGACGCGCGGTTCCTCCTGCCCGGTGGAGGCACCTCCGAGATCTTGCGCGTGATCATCGGCCGCGATCTCGACTGGGACCGGGGCGGGGCCTTCGCCTGACGACTGGACACGACCGATCCCGCTGACGGAGGGACAATGCAATCACGCGGACGCCACTGGGAAGACTTCAAGGTGGGCGAGGTGCTCGTGACGGGCCGCCGCACGGTGGAGGGCAGCGACGTCTCGCGCTTCGCCGGGCTCTCGGGCGACTTCAACCCGCTCCATACCGACGAGGTGTTCGCGAAGCAAACGCCGTTTGGCGCGCGGGTCGCCCACGGTATCCTGACGCTGGCGGTGTCCAACGGCCAGCAGAACCTGTCGGGCTGGTTCGAGGGGACGGCGCTGGCGCTCCTCGGGCTCGACCGGGTGCGCTTCACGGCGCCGGTCAAGTTCGGCGACACGATCCATACCGAGATGACGGTGAAGCAGGCGCGAGAGTCTTCCAGGGCCGACCGCGGCGTTGTCACCTTCGACGTGACGGTGAAGAACCAGCGCGGCGACGTGGTGTGCACCTACGAGACGAGCGTGCTCATGCGGAGGCGGGCGTGAGGAAGGTCGCGGTGGTCGGGGCCGGGGTCTCGAAGTTCGGGGTGCGAAAGGCGAGCTATCGCGACCTGATCTGGGAAGCGGGGAAGGCGTGCTTCGATGCCACCCCGGCGGTGAAGCCGAAAGACGTTGAAGGTCTTGTGGTTGGTTCCGTCTTGCCGGAGCGGACGGCCTTCCAGTCCCATATTTCATCGATGGCCGCCGAGGCGCTCGGGATCAGGCCCAGCGCGCTGAGCGCCCGGACGGAGCACATGTGCGCCTCGGGCACGGTCGGCATCCGCTACGCGTACGCGTTCATCGCGGCGGGGCTCGCCGACCTCGTCATGGTGCTCGGTGTCGAAAAGCTGAATCAGCCCTCGGGCGACGAGGCGATCCTCAACATGGGGACCGGCGTCGACCGTGAATGGGAGGCGGCGTTCGGCCTCACCGCGCCGCCCTGCTTCGCCCTCGCCGCCCAGCGGCACATCGCCGCGTACGGCACGACGGAAGAGCAGCTCGCGATGGTCGGCGTGAAGAACCACACCCACGCCTCGAAGAACCCCACCGCGCATTTCCAGAAGGGCGCGACGCTCGATCAGGTCCTCTGCTCGCGGATGATCTCGACGCCCCTCCGCCTCTTCATGTGCTCGCCGATCACCGACGGCGCCGCCGCGGTGCTGGTCGCCTCCGAGGATCGCGCGCGCGACCTCACGGACCGGCCCGTGTGGATCCGCGGCACCGGCCAGGCGCTCGACGGGTTCCAGCTGACTTCACTCCACGAGGATTACGCTCATTGGCCGGCGCTCGAGCGCGCCGGGCGGGCGGCGTACCGGATGGCCGGCGTCACGGCAGGCGACGTGGACGTCGCCGAGGTCCATGACTGCTTCGCGATCGCCGAGTTGATCGCGTACGAAGAGCTCGGCTTCTGCCGGAAGGGTGAGGCAGGGCCCTTCGTGGCCCACGGGCGGAGCGACTACGGTGGCGAGGTGGTGGTGAACCCGCGAGGTGGGCTGATCGGCTGCGGCCATCCGCTCGGCGCCACGGGGGTCGCCCAGGCCGCCGAGGTGTTCGCGCAGCTCCGGGGCGAGGCCGGCGCCCGTCAGGTGCCCGACGCCGCCGTCGGGCTCACGCACAACAACAGCGGCATGGGCGAGCACGTGGTCATGATCTACGGTCGCGAGGATCGATGACGGTCGTGCGAGCCGCAGGACGTCGCGGGGCTGGGGCCCCGCCGTCCGAGGCGAGCCTATGATTCTAAATCACGTCGCCGTGCTCGGGCCCGGCAGGATCGGGCGCCAGATCGCGCTCGCCTTCGCCCTGGGCGGGTGCCACGTGACGCTGGTGGACCTCAAGGACCGGTCTGCCGCAGAGGCCGCCGCGGTGTTCGCCGACGCCCGACGCGAAGTCGCGCGCGACCTTCGGTTGATGGCCGAGGAGGGCGTGATCTCGGTCGGGGAGGTTGCCCCGGCGCTCGCCCGGCTCGAGGACCGCAGGGGACTCGAGGGCCTCGATGGGTGCGGGTTCGTTCAGGAAGCGCTGCCCGAGCTGGTTGACCTCAAGCGCGAGCTCCTTGGGCGCGTGTCGGCCCGCGTGGCGCCGGAGGTCATCATCGCCTCGACCAGCTCGACTATCTCCCCGGGGCACCTCGTCGACTTCGTCCGCGGCGGCGAGCGCTTTCTCGTCGTCCACTGGCTCAATCCCGCGCACATCATTCCCCTCGTCGAGGTGGTTCCCGGCCGGTCGACCGATGCCGGCGTCGTCGAGCGGACCATCGCCATGCTCGAGAAGCTCGGCAAGGTCCCGGTGCGCTGCGCCGACTCACCCGGATTCATCGGGCCGAGGCTGCAGGCGCTGATCATGAACGAGGCGGTACGCCTGGTCGAGGAAGGCGTCGCGACCCCCGAGGACGTGGACCGGGCGTTCAAGGCCGGTATGGGCTTCCGGTACGCGACGATCGGCATCTTCGAGTTCATCGATTGGGGCGGGGTAGACATCCTGCACCGCGCGAGCGAGTTCCTGGCGAAGACCCTCGGCGAGGACCGCTTCCGGCCCGCGCGGTTGGTCGAGGAAAAGATCGCGCGGAACGAGCTCGGATCCAAGACCGGACACGGGTTCTTCGACTACGCGGGCGATCGGCGCGAGGCGTTCGAGACCGCCAAGGTGCGGGCCCTGCTCCGGCAGCTCCGACGCCAGCGGGACGGGTGACGTGCCCTACTTCCGCGCGACCGATCCGTTCCCGCTGGAGTCGGCGGATCACACCAAGCTTCACGAGTTTTACGCGCGGCTCGCCGCCGGGCGGCTGGCGACAACGCGATGTGTCGGCTGCCGGCGGCTCGCGTGGCCGCCGCGCGGGTTCTGCGGCGAATGCGGCTCCGACCGGTTCGACTGGACCGACCTGTCGGGCGAGGGGACGATCCACGCGTTCACGGTTCAAGAGGCCGGCCTGCCGGCCGGCTTCGACGGGCCGCGCGTATTCGCGATCGTGAAGATCGACGGCCTGCGTGTGTTCTCGATTCTGGTCGGTGCCGAGCCGTCGAAAGTCGCCATCGGGCAGCCCGTACGGGTCTCGCCGCTCCGAGTCGCCGACGATCCCAATGGGAACGCGCGCTGGCTGCCGGCGTTTTGCCCGGCATGAGAGTGCTCATCGCGAAACCCGGGCTCGACGGCCATGACCGCGGGGCGAAGGTCGTGGCTCACGCGTTGCGCGACGCGGGAGTCGAGGTCGTCTACTCCGGGCTCAAGCGGACGCCGGAGGAGATCGTTCAGGAGGCGATTCAAGAGGATGTGGACGTGGTCGGGCTCTCGGTGCTCTCGGGCGCCCACATGCTGCTCGCGCGCCGCGTGCTGGACGGGCTGCGGGCGCACGGCGCCGATGACATCGCGGTCGTCGTGGGCGGTACCATTCCTCCGCGCGACGTCGAGGCGTTGAAGCAGCTGGGCGTGCGTCACGTGTTCCCGATGGGAACGCCGCTCCCCGAGATCGTCAAGGCGTTCCGGCAGGCCGAGAGGCAAGGCGATACGCGTTGATTCCCGCATGGGTCGACCGCCGGGAGTGTCCGTTCGAGCCCCGGACGCTCGACGTCGACGGAGGTCGGTTGAGCTACGTCGACGAGGGCGAGGGCGCCCCGATCGTCATGGTGCACGGCACGCCGACGTGGTCGTTTCTCTATCGCCATGCGCTCTTGATCTGGGGGATGAAAGACCCCGCCTTCGGCCGCGACCTCGGACGCCGGCGCGGAGTCTTCGAGCGCGCCGAGGTGGTCGAGCTGCCGGACTGCGGCCATGCCCCGCCGGAGGAGCGGGCGCCCGAAGCTCTGAAGCGACTGGCACCGTTTCTCGAGCGGCAGGGAGGCGAGGAATGAAAGAGCTGAGGGCGCACGCAGGCTTCCCTATCGAGCCGGCCTACGGGCCCGAAGATCTGGCGGGCGTCGATTTCGAGCGCGACATCGGCCGGCCCGGCGAGTACCCGTACACCCGCGGCATCCACAAGCACATGTACCGCGAGCGGCTCTGGACGATGCGCCAGTACGTCGGCTTCGGCACACCCGCGGAAACCAACGCGCGCTTCAAGTACCTCATGGCCCACGGCCAGGACGCGCTGAACGTCGCCTTCGACCTGCCGACCCAACTGGGGCTCGACTCCGACGACCCGAAGGCCGAAGGCGAGGTCGGCCGCGTCGGCATGGCCGTCGACACGCTGGCCGACATGGAGGCGGCGTTCGCCGGTATCCCGCTCGACCGCGTCAGTGTGTCGCTCACGATCAACGGGATGGCGGCGCCGATCACCGCCATGTACTACGCCGTCGCCGCGAAGCAGGGCGCGGCGGCCGAGCGCGTCGTCACCACGCCCCAGAACGACATCCTGAAGGAGTTCATCGCGCGCGGCACCTGGATCTACCCGGTCGATCCCTCGCTGCGGCTCGTGGGCGATCTCATCGAGTTCTCGTCGCGGCATTACCCGCGCTCCAACCCGGTGTCGGTGTGCGGCTACCACATCCGCGAGGCCGGCTGCACCACGGCCCAGGAGATGGCGTACGGTCTGGCGATCGCGGCGGCGTACGTCGAGCTGATGCTCGCGCGCGGGATGGCGGTGGACGACTTCGCGCCGCGGATCTCGTTCAACTTCACCGCGTGGGGGAAGATCTTCGAGGAGGTCGCGAAGTTCCGCGCCGGCCGGCGCCTCTACGCGCGCATGCTGCGCGAACGCTTCAGGGCGTCGAATCCGAGGTCGTGGATGTTCCGGAGCCTCATCGGCGGCGGGGGCTCGGCGTTTGCCGTCCAGGAGCCCGAGAACAACATTGTGCGCGGCGCCTACATCGCCCTCGCCGCCGCCCTCGCCGGCGCCCAGACGATGGCGCTGCCGACCTATGACGAGGCGTACACGATCCCGTCCCCCAAGGCTCAGCTCATCGCGCTACGCACCATGCAGATCTGCGCCGAGGAGTCGGGCGCGGCGGACACGGTGGACCCGCTCGCCGGCTCGTACTATGTGGAGGCGCTCACCAGCGCCATGGAGAACCGGATCCTGGAGGAGCTGGCCCACGTCGAGCGTATGGGCGGCATCGTCGAGGCGGTCAGGAGCGGCGCCATCCAGGCCGAGGTGGCCCGCCAGGCATACCTGTTCGAGCAGCGGATGGTCTCCGGCGAGATCCCGAAGGTCGCGGTCAACTGTCACGTCGGCGACCAGCCCGTCGAGGCCGACCGGGACGTCGAGCTCTATTCGTTCGATCCGCGGGCGACCGAGGCGCAGGTGGCGAAGCTCGCGCGGATCCGCCGCGATCGCGACGACGGCGCCGTCGCGACGGCGCTCGGCCGACTCGCCGACGAGGCGCGCGGACGCGGAAACCTCATGTACCCGATCACGGAGGCGGTGAAAGCGTACGCGACCCTCGGCGAGATCGCGCGGGCCATGAAAAACGTCTTTGGCGAACACAGGGAAGCTGTGAAGTTCTGACGATGACGCAGGTGTTCGACGTCGTCGGCAAGTCGACCCCGAAGCGGGACGGTCTGGACAAGGTGACGGGCCGGACCCGCTACCTCCACGACCTCGAGCTGCCGCGGCTCGTGCACGGGAAAATATTGCGGACGCGCCTGCCGCACGCCCGGATCGTCCGGCTCGACACGAGCCGGGCGCGCGCGCTTCCCGGCGTGCTCGCGGTCCTGACGGCCGAGGACGTGGAGCAGCGGCCCTTCGGCTTCGCCAAGGACCAGCTCGCCCTGAAGCGCGGCAAGGTTCGCTGCATCCGCGACGAGGTCGCCGCGGTCGTCGCCGAGACGCCGGAGCTCGCCGAGGAGGCGCTGGCGCTGATCGACGTGGCGTACGAGGAGCTACCGGCGGTGTTCGATCCCCTGAAGGCGCTCGAGCCGGGCGCGCCGCTCGTGCACGAAGAGCTGGCGACGAACCGGCATCACCTCCGCTACCAGTTCACCCACGGCGACGTGGACCAGGCCCTCGCCGAGGCGGCCGTGGTCGTCGAGGACACGTACCGGCTGAACTTCGTCACGCCGGCGTGTATGGGCACCATGGTCGCGATCGCCGAGTGGGACCACGCGGGCAACCTGACGATGTGGACGACGACCCAGGCGCCGTTCCTGTACCAGCGCGATCTGGGGGACGCGCTGGGGGTCGGCGGCGACCGGGTGCGCGTGCTCCAGCCCCCGGTCGGCGGCAACTTCGGCCGCGGCCTCGACGTCTATCCGATCGACGTCATCGCCGCGCTGCTCGCGCGCGCGGCGCGGCGACCCGTGAAAGTCGAATTCGATCGCGTCGAGGAGTTCGTCGCCTGCCCGACGCGAGAGCCCTGCGCGATCTGGCTCCGCACCGCGGCCGACCGCGACGGCCGCCTCCTCGCGCGCGAGGCGCACGTGACGATCGACGGTGGCGCCTACACCTCCTGGGGCTCGACGACACCCTACGTGATGCTCTCGACCGTCGCGGGGCTCTACCGGGTGCCGAACGTGCGCTTCGACACGACGATCGCCTACACGAACAACCCTTACTCGGGCTCGATGCGCGGCTACGGCAACCCCGAGTCCACGTTCGCGGTCGAGTCCCAGATGGACGACCTCGCCGACCGGCTCGGCATCGACCGACTCGAGCTCCGGCGGCTGAACGCGTCGAAGCCCGGCGACGTCAATCCGCAAGGATTCGTGCTCACGTCGTTCGCGATGCGCGAGTGTCTCGATGCGGCCGTGGAGGAGATCGCGAAGGACCCGCCGCCGATCGCGACCGGCTGGAAGCGCGGCGTGGGCTACGCGGGCATGTTTCACGTCGGCGGCGGCGCGCGGATCTACCGCTCGGACGGATGCGGCGCGATCGTGAAGCTCGACGACTTCGGCAAGGTCACGCTCATCACGGGGGCGAGCGAGATTGGTCAGGGCTCGGAGACGGTGCTCGCCATGATCGTCGCCGAGACGCTGGGCGTGCCGCTCGAGCGTGTCGACGTGATCAATTCCGACACGAGCGTGCGGCCGTGGGACGTCGGAACGCACGCGAGCCGCACCACATTCGTCGCCGGCAACGCCGCGCGCCTGGCGGCGGAGAAGGTGAGGACGCAGCTTCTCGACATGGCCGCCGCGCAGTTCGATGAGCCGGCGGCGGCCCTCGGCGTGAAGGGCGGCTGGGTTTTCTTCAGGCGCGACCCGCAGCGCCGGTTACAATACGAGGTCGTTGCCCGGGCGGGGCACTTCCGGGATGGCGGGCGCGTGCTGGTGGCCGAGTCGTTCTACGATCCGCCCACCACGATGCTCGACAAGAACTTCCAGGGGAACGTTTCGGCCGCCTACACCTCGGCGTTTCAGGCGGTGCTGGTGGACGTCGATCCCGAGAGCGGCCGGGTCGTCGTTCGCAAGGTGGTGTCCGCTCACGACGTGGGCCGGGCCCTCAACCCGGCCGCCGCCGAGGGCCAGGTGCACGGCGGCGTCCACATGGGGCTCGGCTACGCGCTCTCCGAGAAGCTCGTCGTCGATCGGGGACAGATACTGACCCAGACGTTCATGGACTACGCGGTCTTCAAAGCTGGCGACATGCCCGAGATCGTCGTGCGGCTGATCGAGTCCGTCGACGCGGAAGGACCGTTCGGGGCCAAGGGCCTCGGCGAGTCCGGGGTCATCCCCGTCGCCGCCGCGGTCCGCAACGCGATCAAGGACGCGATCGGCGTGCGATTCACCGAGCTGCCCATCACGCCGGAGCGCGTGCGCGCGGCGGTGGGAGCTCGACAACGATGACGATCCGATCTCCGATGCGCCGATCGTGTGCGCGGCTTGCGGGCCTGCAAAGTAAAGGTATCGATCGCCGAGACCAGAGTCAAGAGGTGGAGAGATGAGCGAAGGCGTGCTTCGCTTCTCCGTCACCGAGCGGGCGCTCCACTGGGCGTTCGCCAGCGGATACCTTCTGTTGCTGGCGAGCGGACTACCGCTGATGGTTCCCGCCCTGCGGGGCTGGATCCGCGGGTACAGTCCCCTGATCGGCGAACGGCTGCACCTGGCGTGCGGGATTTTCTGGGTGGTGGCGACGCTCGGGGTCCTGGCGCTCGGGGATCGCCGCCGGGTCGGGAGCACGCTCGGCGATATGACGACGCTCGAGCCGGGCGACGGGCCGTGGCTTCGGAGATTCCCGCGCTGGCTCGTGGCGACTGCCGTCGAGCGGGCGCGGCTCGACCGCGCCGTCGGCCGCTTCAACGCGGGCCAGAAGATCAACGAGGTCTTCACGCTCGTGACGGCGTCGCTGCTGCTGGTCACGGGCGTCGCGCCGTGGCCCGTCGGCGCGGACGGTCTCTGGGGCGCCGCGCACCGTTGGCTGACGGTCTTCGTGCTGATCCCGATCGCCGGCCACATTTTTCTGGCGGCCGTCCATCCCTCGACCCGACACGTGTTGACCGGGATGCTCGATGGGCGGGTGGGTCGTGAGTGGGCAGCCACGCACCATCCGCGGTGGGGGCCGCAATGAAGCTCTTCGAAGGCGTTCGCGTCTTGGACCTCTCGCGCATGCTCGCGGGACCGTACGGCTCGATGCTGCTGGCCGACATGGGTGCCGAGGTCATCAAGATCGAAGACCCGGATGGCGGCGATCCGATGCGCATGATGGGGCCGCCGTTCCTGCCCGATGGAGAGTCGGCGTACTTCCTCGCGATCAACCGGAACAAAAAGTCGCTCGCGCTCGATGTGTCGCGCGACCGAGGCCGTGAGGTCCTGTACGACCTCGTCCGGCAGGCGGACGTGGTCTGGGAGAACTTCCGGCCCGGCATCATGGAGCGCCTCGGGCTCGCGTACTCGAAGCTCTGGGCTCTCAATCAGCGGATCATCGTCTGCTCCATCTCCGCCTACGGGCAGGAGGGGCCGTACCGCGACTGGCCGGCGTTCGACCTCGCCCTCCAGGCCATGGGCGGTGCGATGTCCGTGACCGGGGATCCCGGTGGGCGCCCGGTCCGCATGGGGCTGCCCATGGCCGACCTCGCCGGCGGGCTGTTCGGCGCCTTTACTGTCGCTGGCACCCTCTTCCGGCGGGAGCGGACGGGCGAGGGCGCCCACGTCGACCTCTCGCTGCTCGACTGCCAGGTCTCGCTGCTCACGTACATCGCGCAGTACTTCTGGACGAACGGGCGAGTCCCGACTCCGCTCGGCTCGGGTCACGCCTCGGTCGTGCCGTACTCGGCGCTCCAGACGCGTGACGGCCATCTGATCGTCGCGATCTTCGCCGAGAAATTCTGGGGGTTGTTCTGCCGCGCCGTGGACCATCCGGAGTGGGAGCGCGACCTGCGGTTCGCGACCAACCGCGACCGCGTCCTCCACCGCGACGTCTTGATGCCGCTGGTCGAGGCCGCCTTCAGAACGCGAACGACCAAGGACTGGCTCGAGCGTCTCCAGACTCTCGGCGTTCCGGCAACACCGATCCTGAGCGTGGACCGCGTATTGTCGGATCCCCAGGTGTCCCAGCGCGGCATGGTCGTCGAGATGGATCACCCGCTCTACGGCAAGACCCGGACGCTCGGCACGCCGATCAAGGTTGATGGGGCGATGGGTCTGGAGGTGACACCGGCGCCGCGACTCGGGGAGCACACCGATCAGGTCCTGGCCCGGGTGCTCAAGTACTCGAACGTGAAAATTACGGAGCTGCGCGCGACGGGAGCGATCGCGTGAGGGCTGGGCCAGCCGCAACCCGGCCCGGGGCGGGCCCCCCCGAGTGCGAGGCACGCCGATGGACATAACAGTGCTCGGCGGAGGCAACGGGGGATTCGCGACCGCGGCGGACCTCGCCCTCGCGGGCCACAGGGTGCGCCTCTGGAGCCGGTCACGGCAGGCGCTCGGGCCGCTGGCCGACGACCCGACGATCTTCCTGGCGGCCGAGGGACGACAGGGCACAGCACGCCTCGCGCGCGCGACGACCGAGCTCGCCGAGGCCGTTGCCGGCGCCGAGATCGTGATCGCGCCGCTCCCCGCGACGAGCCATGACGACCTGGCCAAGCGCCTCGCGCCGCACGTGGACTCCCGGCAAATCATCCTGCTCACGCCGGGCACGCTCGGCACCTACACCATGGCGCGCGCGTTCGCCCGTGCCGGCGCGGCGCTACCCTACGCTCTCGCGGAGACGGGGACGCTGCCGTATCTCACGCGAAAGACCGGCCCCGCGACAGTGTCGGCGCCGGTGCGCGCCGCGAATCTCCCCCTCGGCGTTTTCCCGGCGTCGCGGACCGAACGGACGATCGCCCGCCTGGCCGAGCTCTTCCCGTCCGTCCGACCGTGCGCCGACGCGCTGGACGCCGCGCTGACGAACGCGGGGCCGGTGATTCACCCGCCGCTCGTGCTCTTGAACGCGGGTCCGATCGATGGCGGGCGCTTCGACATTCACGCGGCCGGTACCACGTCGAGCGTCCGCCGCCTGATCGACGCGGTCGACGCCGAGCGGGTCGTGACCCGGAAGGGCTGGGGATATCCCGCGCCCCACTACGAGCTCGCTACCTACTACGACGAGCCGCGCGCTGCCGAAGGGCTCTATGGTGCCGGCGCCAGGGCGAAGCTCGTCGCCAGCGGGCTCTGGAGCGAGATTCTCACGTTCGAGCATCGGTACGTGACGGAGGACGTAGCCCTCGGCCTCACGCTCTTCGAGTCCGCCGGCCGGGCGGCCGGGGTCGAGACGCCAGCGGTCTCGGGGCTCCTGCTGATGTTTCGCGCGCTGCTCGGACGCGAGCTCTCCGGCCGGGGGCGGGCGCTCGAGCATCTGGGGCTCGGCGACTTCAGTCGGCGTGAGATCCGCGCGTTCCTCCACGAGGGCTGGGAGTCGCCGATGTGGGCGAAGGCGCTCCGGTGAGCCCGATCACCAGGGCGGTCCTCCTTTGCCTTCTGCTGGTCACGCTGAGCGGGCTCCCCGCCGCCGCTCAGCCAGGCGTCGGCGACACGGAAATCGTGCTCGGCTCGACTTCGTTCGCGGGCCCCCTTGCCTTCACGGGCGAGCAGATCACGAAGTTCGGCCTCGATCTCTACTTTCGGGTCGTCAACCAGGCCGGCGGGATCCACGGGCGCAAGGTCCGGACCGTCTCCTACGCCGCTGACAGCGACATGCCGCAGGAGGCAGTCGCCAACACCAAAAGGCTCGTCGAGCAGGACCGGGTTTTCGCCATCATCGTCCCGCAGGGGTCCCGGCCCGTGGCGGCGACGATCGAGTACCTCGAGGCGAACAAGGTGCCGCTCCTGTTCCCGTACCAGAGCTCGCCGGTCACGCGCGGCCGGCGCTACGTGTTCCCGGGCATGGCGCTGAGCGACCGCTCCTCGAAGATGATGATCGACTACCTCGCCGGACCACGGAAGTACCGAAAGTTCGCGGTGCTCTACCAGGACGACGAGTACGGGACATCGTTCCTCAAGGCGCTCGAGAAGGACCTCGGCAGATTCGGCCGCAAGCTGGTCGCCGTCCAATCGGTCACGCACGGCGTCCCCGACGTCAGCCCGCAGATTGCCAAGCTCCGCGCCGCGAAGCCGGAAGTGACTCTCCTCGTACTCGTGCCGGGACCGGCGGTGCAGGCGCTGCGCGAGCGCCGGAAGATCGGCTGGACCGACACGCTCATGGTCTCGACGGGACCGCTCACCGACGAGGGCTACCTCGCCCTCGCCGGCGACGACGCGGAGGGCGTTGAGGGGCTGTCGCTCTGGCCCGACCCGCTGACCTCCGACCTGCCAGGCGTCAAGCTCTACCGGGAGCACATGCTGAGGAACTTCCCGAAGAACGAGCCCAGCCGGTACTCGCTCGCCGGCTACTTCGGCGCCATGCTCTTCGCGGAGGCTGCCAAGCGCGCCGGGCGGAACCTGACGCGCGAGTCGCTCATCGCTGCGCTGGAGTCCATCAAGGGATTCGAGAGTGGCATCCTGCCGCCGCTCACGATCGGCCACGACCACGAAACGCAGAAGCAGGGGTTCTGGGTGCGCGTCGAGAAAGGACGCTTCAAGCCGCTGACCGACTGGCTCAAGTCCGAGTAGATCCGGTTGCAGAGCGGCTCCGTGACGATGTGGCAGCCCGAGCTCGAGGCGCTCGCGCGCGAGTCCCTCGAGCGTCTCGTCGTCGAGCGAATGCGCGCAACGCTCGCTCGGGTCCTGGCCGAGCCCGCCTGGGCGCGACGCCTTCGCGGCGTTCATCCCGGGGATATCATCCGGGTCGAGGACTGGCGGACGCTGCCGTTCCTCACGAAGGAGGAGCTGCGTGACGCGTACCCCTACGGGCTCGCGTGCGTGCGCGCCGCGGGCTACCACCGGATCCAGATGTCGAGCGGGACGACGGGCAACCCGATCCTGAATCCTTATACCGCCTCCGACGTGGCGCAATGGGGCGAGGTCATGGCGCGCTGCTACGTCGCCGCGGGCGTCGGCCGGGACGACGTCGTCCAGATCACGCCCTCGTTCGGCCTTTTCACCGGAGGCTTCGGCTTCCACTACGGCGCCGAGCGGCTTGGCGCGATGGTGATCCCGACAGGGGCCGGACGCACGACCCTGCAGCTCAAGCTCATGCGCGATCTCAGGGCGACCGTCGTCGCCGCGATCGCGACCTACCCGTTGCGAGTGATCGAGGCGGCGCGCCAGGAGCAATTCGACCTCGCATCCCTGTCGCTCCGCGTCGGCATTCTCGGCTCGGAGATGTGGTCGGACGAGTTGCGGGCGCGTATCGAGAAGGAGCTCCGCATCCGCACCTTCGACATCATCGGCATGACCGAGACCGGCGGGCCGGGGCTCGGCATCGACTGCGCCGCACGCCGCGGCATCCACGTGTGGGAAGACCACTATCACCCCGAGATCGTCGACCCGGCGAGCGGCACGGTCGTGCCGGACGGCACGGAGGGCGAGCTGGTGGTCTCGACGCTGACGCGGGAAGGCCTGCCGCTGGTCCGCTATCGGACCCACGACCTGACGCGTGTGGTCTCGCGCGCGCGGTGCGACTGCGGACGGACCTCGCTCCGCATCGACCGGCTGCGCGGACGTGTCGACGACATGGTGATCTACAAAGGGGTGAACTTCTACCCGCGCCAGATCGAGATGACGCTCCTGCGCCACTCCGGCGTGAGCCACGAGTACCAGATCGTGCTCGACTCGGAGGGCGGTGGCGAGCGAATGACGATCCGCGTTGAGGCGGAGCCGGGCTGCGATCCGGCGGTCGCGACCCGGATTCGGCGCGAGCTGTACGATTTGCTCTCGCTGAGCCCGGAGGTGCGCCTCTGCACGCACGGCGAGATCGAGCGGCCGCAGGGCAAGGCGGTACGTGTCGTCGATCGTCGGCCGCGGCGGTGAGCCGGGTCCGCGGGCACCGCTGATGGCGCGCGGGCTCCTGGCAGGCGTCACCGTGCTCAGTCTCGAGCAGGCCACGACCCTCCCGTTCTTGACCTATCGACTCGCGTGCGACGGCGCCCGCGTGATCCGTGTCGAGAACGCCGAGCGTCCGGATCCCAACCGGTTCGTCGGCCACGACGTGCTCGGCGAGCCGGCGATGCGCAGCTACTTCCTGCCGAACAACTGCGGCAAGGAAGCGATCACCCTCAACCTCGGTCATCCCGACGGCCAGGCGCTCCTGCGTGCCCTGATCGCGAAGCTCGGCGTGGACGTGTTCGCCTGCAATCAGCGGACGCGGAGCTACGCCCGCCTTGGGATCGAGCCCCAGCGTCTCCTCGCCGTGAAGTCAGACCTGATCTGGCTCGGCATCACCGGGTTCGGTCCGGACCACGACGAAGCGGCCTACGATCCCGTTCTCCAGGCGCGCGCCGGCTTCATGGAGCTGACGGGTGACGCCGGGGGACCGCCCACGGTCTTCGGCCTGCCGATGGTCGACCTGGGGGCCGCCGAGCACGGCTATAGCGAGGTCGTGAAGGCTCTCTACCGCCGCGCGACGACGGGCGAGGGCGCGCGCATCGACGTATCGATGCTGCGCAGCGCGGTGTCGTGGATGGTCGCGCCCATCGCGCTCTCCTCGAGCCTCGGCGAGCGTGTCGCGCGAAAGGGCAATCGCCATCAGTTCTTCGCGCCGGTCGCCGTCCATCGGACACGCGACGGCCACGTGTACCTGGCGGTGGGTAACGACCAGCAGTGGGCGGCACTGACGGCCCTCCCGCGCTTCGCCGGGCTGGGTCGGCCCGAGTACGCGGCCAACGCCGGCCGCATCGCCGATGTCGACGGGCTGGATCGCGCGCTGGCCGACTGCTTTGCGGATCTCGGCACCGGCGAGGCGCTCGAATCGCTCCGCCGTGCCGGCGTCCCGGTGTCCCGTGTCAGCACGCTCGCCGACGTCGTGGCCGATCCGCTCGTCGCCGAGCGGCTCATGCAGGTCACGGATCCACGATCCGGCCTCCGCATCGCGCTGCCGGCCCCACCGGTCGGCGAGCCGCCGGCGCTGAGCTTTCCGCCCCGGCTCGGCGAGCACAATGAGAAGATCTACGGCGAAGCACTCGGCCTGGCGCCCGAACGGTTGGCTGAGCTGCGGCGACGGCAGATCGTCTGAGGGGGGACCATACATGAACGACGTCTTCTACCTCACCGAAGAGCAACGCATGATCCGCGACCTGGCGCGCAAAGTCGCCCGGGACCGGATCGCGCCGAACGCCGCGCACTACGACGAGACCGAGAGCTACCCGACGGAGTCGATGCAGGCGCTCGTCGACTCCGGCCTCTTCGGTGTCTGGGTACCGGAGGAGTACGGCGGGACGAACATGGGCTGTCTCGCGCTCGCCCTGGTCGCCGAGGAGCTCGGGTGGGCGTGCGCGGGGACGACCACGAACTTCGGTGCGCACCCGCTCGGCGGCCTGCCGATCCTCCTGGCCGGCACCGCAGAGCAGAAGAAGAAGTACTTGCCCCGTCTCGCGGCCGGCGTGTTCATGGCGGCCTACTCGCTCTCGGAGCCCGGCTCCGGCTCGGACGCCGCGAGCCTGCGGACCACGGCGGTCCGCAAGGGCGATCACTACGTCCTGAACGGCTCGAAGCAGTGGTGCTCGCATGGCGACCACGCGGACGTCATCACCGTCTTCGCGACCGTCGATCCGGGCAAGCGCGCCAAGGGCATCACCGCCTTTCTCATCGAGAAGGGCGTGCCGGGCTTCGCCGTCGGCAAGAAGGAAAGGAAGATGGGGATCCGCTGCTCGCCCACGGTGGCGCTCCACTTCACGGACTGCGCCGTCCCGATCGAGCAGCGGCTCGGCGAGGAGGGCGAGGGATTCAAGATCGCCATGCAGACGCTCGACATGACGCGGCCGATGACGGGCGCGATGGCGGTCGGCATCGGCCAGGCGGCGCTCGACGCCGCCACGGCGTACGCGAAGGAGCGGCAGCAGTTCGGCCAGCCGATCGCCGCGTTCCAGGGCATCCAGTTCATGCTGGCGGACATGGCGATGCAGGTGCACGCCGGGCGTCTCATGGTCCACCACGCCGCGCGCCAGGTCGACGCGGGCATGCGGGGCAACACCTACGAAGCGTCGATGGCGAAGTGCTGGGCGGGCGATGCCGCCATGAAGGTCGCCACGGACGCAGTCCAGATCTTCGGGGGCTACGGCTACACCCGTGAGTTTCCGGTGGAGCGCTACATGCGCGACGCGAAGATCATGCAGATCTACGAGGGCACGAACCAGATCCAGCGCATGATCATCGCCAAAGAGCTCCTGGGAGGAGGCTCGTGATGACGAAGCATCGACTGACGCGGCGGACGTTTCTCAAGGCGACCGCCGCCGGCGCAACCGTCGCCGGATTTCCGCTGCCGCTCCGCGCGCAGCCGAAGACGTTCAAGATCGGCGTCATTCATCCCGTCACGGGCGCGCTCGCTGAACCCGGGCAGGCCTGCCGCCTGGGCGCCCAGATGGCCGCCGATGCAATCAACGCGGCGGGCGGCATCAAGTCGAAGGGCGGCATCAAGCTCCAGCTGATCGTCGGTGACACGCAGACCAAGCCCGAGAACGGCCGCGTCGAGGCCGAGCGTGTCGTGAACCGGGGTACCCGGATGCTGATGGGGTCGTTCGACTCGGGATCGACCAACGCGATGGCGTCCCTCGCCCAGCAGCGGCGTGTGCCGCTCCTGATCGACATCGCCGCCGCCGACCCCATCACCGCGAACGTCGCGAAGTCGGTCAAGGATGGCCAGCAGAAGGTCCAGTACGTCTACCGAAACTTTCCCACCGGCTCGAGCTTCGGCCGCAAGGCCGTCCAGTACTTCAACGAGATCTTCAAGGAAGCGAACGCGTCGCCCAAGCGGGTCGTCCTCATGTACTGCAACGACCTCTTCGGCCAGAATCAGGCGCGGGGGTTCCAGGCGGCCCACAAGGCGGCCAACCCTTCGTGGGAGATCGTCGAGGCCATCCCGTGGCCGGAGCCGCCGTCCGACCTCTCGACGGAGGTCTCGAAGGCGAAGGCCGCGAAGCCCGACGTGATCGCGCCGATCACCCGCCCGGCGTCCGCTCTGCTGCTCTTCCCCGAGATCCGTAAGCAGCGGATCGAGTTGATGGGGATCGTCGGCCCCGGCAGCCCCGGGCTCTACGAGGCGGGCCAGCTGGCCGCGCTCAAGGAAGATCTCGAGTACGTGCTGACGAGCGTGCCGTGGGCGAACTTCAAGAACCCGAAGACCAACGCCGTGGCCGAGGAGTACCGGAAGCGCTCGGGCGGCAAGACGTTCGACACTAACTCGGGCTACTCGTACGACGGCATGTTCGTCATCGCCGACATTCTCGAGCGCGCGGTGAGCCTCGAGGATCCCGACGCGATCGTCGACGCGATGAAGACGACGAACTTCAGCGGCGGGCTCATGCAGTACGCGGGGCCGGTCGTCTTCAACGAGCTCGGCGACAACCCCAATGCAATCTCGACGATGATCCAGATCCTGAGCCAGAAGCCCGTCGCCGTCTGGCCCAAAGAGGCTGCGCTGCAGAAGCTCGTCTTCCCGCGCCCGAAGGCCTAGGACAACCGCTGGCGGCGAGAGCGGGTCCGGTGGGGCGGGCGTGGTGCCGAGCGGGGTCGCTCGACCACGCGGCACGCGTCCGCTGCTCCGGTGCGGCTGAGCTCCACCCGGGCGCTCAGCTCCCGTCGTCGCGGGTCGGGAACGGGTCTCGTCGACCCCGCCCGGCACCACGACCGCCCCACCGGACCCACGCTGGCGGTCCTCGGTCGGAGTCTCCGTGGACGTGACGCTCGTTCTGCAGGGATTGTTGAGCGGCCTGCTGTTCGGTGGGGTCTACAGCCTGATGGCCGTCGGCCTCACGCTGATTTTCGGCGTGATGCGCGTCGTGAACTTCGCCCACGGCGACATGATGGTCTGGGGCATGTACCTCTCGTACCTGCTCGCCACGCGCGCGGGGATCGATCCCTACCTGAGTTTCGTCGTCAGCGCCGCCGCGCTGTTCGCGCTCGGCCTCCTCGTGCAGCGTGGACTCGTCGACCGGGTCATCGACGCACCCCACGAGATGCAGATTCTCCTGATGCTCGGGGTCGCGCTCGTGCTCGAGAACCTGGCGCTCGTCGCGTTCGGCCCTGAGCCGACGCGGGTGCGGTCGCCCCTCGGGGCCGCGACGCTGTGGCTCGGGCCCGTCTTCGTGGACCTCGCCCGGCTCGTGACATTCGTGGTGGCGGTCCTGCTCACCGTCGCACTCTCTCTGTTCCTCTACCGGACCGACCTCGGTCGGACGATCCGGGCCGCGGCCGACAACACCTACGGCGCGCTCGTGATCGGCATCGATGTGCGACGCGTCTACGCGGTGGCGTTCGGCGTGGGCGCAGCCTGCGTGGGCGCCGCGGGCGCCCTGGTCTCCTCGATCCTCCCGTTTCAACCGCCGACCGGACTCTCGCTGTCGGTGACCTCGTTCAACATCGTGATCATCGGCGGGATGGGCAGCCTCCTCGGCGCGTTCATCGGAGGCCTGCTCGTGTCGGTGGCCGAGTCGCTCGGCGCCGTGTTCCTCAAGCCATCGCTCAAGGAGCTGGTGAGCTTCTCGCTGCTCATCGTGATCCTCCTCTTCCGGCCGGCCGGTCTCTTCGGCAAGCGGACGTCATGAGGTGGGCGGTCGTCGCGGCGCTCGCGGTGCTGCTGGCGCTTCCGGCGGTGCTGAGCTCGTACGCCGTCACTATCTTCATCCTGATCTTTTTCTACGGGTTCCTCGGCCAGGCGTGGAACATCGTGGGTGGCTACGCGGGCCAGCTCTCGGCCGGGCACGCCGCCTTCGTCGGCGTCGGCGGCTACACGGCGGCGATGCTGTCGATCGAGGCGGGGCTCACCCCGTGGGTCGGCATGTTCGTCGGCGCCGCGCTGGCGGCGCTGCTCGGCGCGATCATCGGCTACCTCGGCTTCCGCTTCGGCCTGCGCGGCTTCTACTTCGTGCTGCTCACCGTGGCGTTCGCCGAGATCTGCCGCATCGCCGTCTCGAACATCGACGCGATCGGCGGCGCACTCGGCCTGTACATCACCTTCACCGGAGACCCGCGGCAGTTCCAGTTCCGGGACGGCCGCGTCTACTACTACATCGCGCTGGCGCTGATGCTGGCGGCCACGGCGACCGCCTGGGCGATCGAGCGGCAGCGCTTCGGCATCTATCTCGCGGCGATCCGCGAGGACGAGGCCGCGGCCGAGGCGCTCGGCGTGAACGCCCTCAAGTACAAGATGCTCGCGATGGTCGTGTCGACCTTTCTCACGGGTCTGGGCGGAACGTTCTATGCGTTCTATCTCTTCTCGCTCCAGCCCAACACGCTCTTCGGCATCCCGCTGTCGGTCGAGATCATCATCCGCCCGATCGTGGGCGGCGCGGGCACGCTCCTCGGACCCATCCTGGGCTCCTTCATCTTGACGCCGCTGGCCGAGCTGTCTCGGCTGTATCTCGGGCAGGGAGGACTGCACGGCGCGCACCTGATCGCGTACGGCGTGCTCCTGATCGGCGTGGTGCTGTTTCTGCCCGAGGGCGCCTATCCGCGCCTGCGGCGCGTCCTCCAACGGAGCCGGCTCGCGCCCTTCTCGGGCCACCGCGGGTCCGACGAACGCAGCCACGCCGCACCTGTCGCAGGCCACCCGCGGTCCGAGCCGGGCGACGAACGGAGCCACCCCGCACCTGTCTCAGGCCACCTTCGGTCCGAGCCGGGCTCCCGGCCCCCGCCACAAAAAACCCTGCTGGTGGTGCGCGGGTTGTCCAAGCGCTTCGGCGGCCTTCAGGCCGTCGCCGGGCTCGACCTGGCGGTCGAACATGGCGAGATGCTCGGGCTCATCGGCCCGAACGGCGCCGGCAAGACGACGGTCTTCAATCTCCTCTCGGGTTTTCTCACGCCGGACGCGGGCGACGTCAGCTTCCGCGACCGCTCGCTCGTCGGGCTCCCGCCGCACGCGATCTGCCGCCTCGGGCTGGCGCGGACGTTTCAGCTCGTCCGGCCCTTCCCGCGCATGAGCGTCCTCGAGAACGTGAGGGTGGGCGCGCTCGCCCGGCATCCGCACGCGCTCGAGGCGCGCGCCCGCGCCCGCGACGTCGTGGAGCGCGTGGGACTCGGCGCCCGGGAGCACGTGACGGCGGGCACCCTGACGCTGGCCGAGCGCAAACGCCTCGAGCTGGGGCGGGCGCTCGCCACCGAGCCGACCCTGCTCCTGCTCGACGAGGTGATGGCGGGGCTCAATCCGACGGAGATCGAGCCGATCATCCGGCTGATCCGCGGGATTCATGCCTCGGGCGTGTCGATCTTGTTAATCGAGCACAACATGCGGGCGGTGATGGCGCTCTCCCACCGGATCGTCGTGCTGAGCTTCGGCGAGAAGATCGCGGAGGGGACGCCCGCCGACATCGCCAATCATCCGAAAGTGGTCGAGGCGTACTTGGGCGACGAGTATGTCCGCGCTGCTCCGGCTTGACGGGCTCGAGGCCGGCTACGGCGACCTGACGGCGGTCTCCGGCGTCTCGCTCGAGGTGCGACGGGGCGAGGCGGTGGCGTTGATCGGCGCGAACGGCGCCGGCAAGACCACGACGCTGCGGGCGATCAGCGGGCTCCTGCCCGTGCGGGCCGGGCGCATCGAATTCGAGGGCGCGCGGCTCGACGGTCTGGCGTCGGCCCGGATCGTCGCGCGGGGCATCACCCATGTGCCGGAGGGGCGCCAGCTCTTTCCCACGATGACGGTGCGCGACAATCTGGAGCTCGGTGGCCGGGCCGCGGACCGGCGCCACCGGGACGACGCGCTCGAGCTCGTCTTCACGCTCTTCCCGCGCCTGCACGAGCGTGAGCGTCAACTCGCCGGGACGCTGTCGGGCGGCGAGCAACAGATGTGCGCGATCGGGCGCGGGCTCATGGCGCGCCCGCGCCTCCTTTTGCTGGACGAGCCGAGCCTCGGATTGGCGCCGGTGACGGTGAAGCTCATCTTCGACACTCTGCAGCGGGTCAATGGCGACGGCATGACGATGCTGCTCGTCGAGCAGAACGTGCCGCGCGCGCTCCAGCTCTCGCACCGAGGCTACGTGCTCGAGAACGGGCGGATCGTGCTCGAGGGGACGCGGGAGAGCCTCCGGGCGAGCCCCCACGTGAAGCAGGCGTATCTCGGTCTCTGAGGCGGTTCACGAGCTCCGGGGCCCAGGCCGTCCGGCCAGGGCGCGCGGGGAAGGATCGTCCTGGGTATACTGATCCCCTCATGACGAGCCCCATCATCACCGAGGCGCTCCGAAGACTGGTCGAGCGGCGTGACCTGACACGACTCGAAGCCGCGGCGGCGATGGAGGCGATCATGTCGGGCGCGGCGACCAACGTGCAGATCGCTGCGTTCCTGACCGCCCTTCGAATGAAGGGCGAGACGGTCGAGGAGCTGATCGGCTTCGCGCAGGTGATGCGCCAGAAGGTCGTGCGTATCCGCACCCGCGCCGACGAGGTGGCGGGACTCACCGGCACCGACCGCGAGATGCTGATCGACACCTGCGGCACCGGCGGGGACGCGACCGGCACCTTCAACGTCTCGACGGCGACGGCCTTCGTCGTGGCGGGCTCCGGGCTCCGCGTCGCCAAGCACGGCAACCGCTCCGTGTCCTCGCTCTGTGGCTCCGCCGACGTGGTCGAAACGCTCGGCATCAATCTCGATCTGCCGCCCCAGAACGTCGCGCGCTGCGTGGATGAGGTGGGGATCGGCTTCCTCTACGCGCCGCTTCTGCACACGGCGATGAAGCATGTGATGCCCGCGCGGCGCGAGATGGGCGTGCGCACCGTGTTCAATATGCTGGGCCCGCTGACCAACCCGGCGGGCGCCAACGCTCAGGTCATCGGGGTCTACGCCGCGGCGCTCACCGAGCCTCTCGCGCGCGTGCTCGCCGAGCTCGGGACGATCCGGGCGTTCGTCGTGCACGGCAGCGACAACCTCGACGAGATCTCCAACACCGGCGAGAGCCGCATCTCCGAGGTCCGAGAGGGCG